>DATGYJ010000282.1:0-13171 GCA_035298105.1 Anaerolineales bacterium
ATTGAACGGATCGGGTCTCGGACTTCCACGCACACTGATCGCCGTGCTGGAAAATAACCAGCAAGCCGATGGCTCGATTGTTATCCCCGAAGTGCTCCGTCCCTGGATGGGCGGAGTGGATGTGATCAAATAATCGACGCTTCAACGTTATCTAAGGAGAATATGCCGCCCGATCTGGAAATCTTCTTGCAAGCTGTGCTTGAAACCCTGACCCTTTTTGTATTGCTCGTTGGGCTCTTTGGTTTGATCATGCCGGTCTTCCCGGGTCTCACTGTGATGTGGCTGGGGACACTGGCCTATGCCTTGATCCAGGGTGCGGCAGGCCATATGACGGGCTGGAAGTGGTTTCTATTCGGCCTGATCACCGTCCTGATGATCGTTGGCAATATTGTGGACAACCTCATCATCGCCCGCAAAATGCGCGATAAGTACGTGCCGTGGAGCTCGATCCTGCTTGCATTTGCAGCCGGGATTATCGCCAGTCTTTTCTTTACACCATTGATTGGCCTGATCGCCGCACCCCTGGGATTATTCCTCGCTGAGCTGAGCAGGCTGAAAGACCGCGCGGCTGCAATCGAATCGACGAAAGCCTACATGATCGGCTGGGGCTGGGCCTTCGGCGTAAGATTTTTGATTGGAGTGGGGATGATCGGTTTTTGGGCGCTGTGGGCCTGGGTGATATAACTGAAAAGTGATGGAAAACATGATTAACCCTAAACTTAAGGATTCAGCCACAGACACCTGCACTGCGTGCCGGCGCAAGTGTCCGCGGCAAAAGGCTCGAAAGATTAAATTCGGGGCGAGTAATGTTTATTTCTTGGCGTCCTGGGCCGCTTTGATCACCAGGTCCTTGAATTTCCTGCCTGCCGGGCCATCGTCCATCCCGATAAAGGCGCTGGTGTTTTCCCTGACATCCGTAAACCTCCCACTGACTTCAATGCCCGAATCGGGGACCATCTTCATGAATGGGGTTTGGGCATAGTCCTGCACAGTGATATCCCTCAATTGGGCAGAAAGTACGGCAGTCGGTGTTTTGGTCCCATGGACGGCCCACACCAGCCAGCGCGGCGTCACGATAGCACTGCCCCGGACCAACTCCGCCCCGCCGAACAAGCCCTTATTCACCTTTTCAGAATCGGTTTGAACGCACATCAACGCCTCGGACAAAATAGGACCGAGGTTATATTGTTCCACATGCTGGTTGATCGCAGATACAAATTCCGGGGGCAGACTCTCAAAAGGGACCTCTTTGGTCGTCCGTTTCCAATCAGACATCGCTATCCTCCCGAAAAATTATTTCAATTTTTGAACAACGCTCTCTGCCACATCTTTAGGTTGCTCGCCATTTAACACTCGAGTTAGCGCCTCTTGCATGAGCGGGCCCAAAACCGCCAGTACCGCATTGGAAGGGACAGGATGCGCAGACTCCAGGATCGCCGTCAGCGTTCTGTCGCTCTCATCGACAATGGACGGGCGTGTCGCCAGATAGCCACTGGCACGCGTCCATTCTGCAATAAATTTATCTTCAACCAGGAACTCGGCCAGCTTTACCGCCAGCTGCTGGTTCTCTGGACTAGAACCTGCCAACGCCCAGACCCAACCCGTCGCGTAAGAAAAGGAGGTTTCACCCACCCCGGGCAAGGGTGTGATGGCGCCATCTGAAGATGTGCGGTAGTTCAAAATCCAAATGATCCCCTTATTGGCATCCCCCGTGCGATAGATCTGTAAAGCCTGCGCCTCGGTGGAAACATTCGCCAATGAACGCGTAAAAACTTCTTTCGAAACACCCTCTTTTACGAGAGTCAGAACACGGGTCAACACCTCCTGATCCAAAGCCGGAGAACCCTGAGCATCCAGGACTTCGCCGCCTGCAGAAGCGTATAGCGATAGACCTATCAACCCATCCGGGTTGCCCGCCGGAAAAACCAGCTGCCCTTTACTCTTTAACACATCATCCCAGGTCACGATCTTGCCAAGTTCGGGATAATAAACCAACACCAGGGCATCTCCCGCAAACGGCAGACCGTAGCCTGTATTTTGAATGCGCGCCAGCTGTTGAGCGTATGCATACCAATTCGGATCTTCGAGTGAAGTGGAAAGCCCGTCAATGGGATGGAGGAGCCCCTTCAAGGCGGCAGATTCCAAATCGGGACGGGATAATAGAATGAGATCTGGCAGCGCGTTGGGAGCAGCCGACCCCGTCACCGATAAAACGTTTACGATATCGTTTTCTGCATCTGCCCTTTTGATGCGGACTTCGATCTTAAGGCCCGGGTTTTGGGATTCAAATTCGTCGAACCGTTGTCGCAGCAATTTGGCAGGATCATTTTCAGCAGCGGGGTCGAATTGCGGCGGCAGCCATATGTGTAGAACAGGAGAGGCTGGCCTAACCGGTGGGGTCTCTGTGGGAGTAGGAGCAGGCGTGGAGGTAACTTGTTTCGCGGGCGTAGGCGTCGGCGGCGTCAGCGAAGCGAGCAGCGGCTCCAGGGAAGCGCATCCCGCACTGAACAATAACCCAAGGAAAATCACGAATCGGAAAATGCGCGCCATGATCACAAATCGATCGGTGTGCGTAAAATAGCTGTCAACAGCTTGACCGCATTCTGCACATCGGAATAATCCACCATTTCTGACGGCGAATGAACGTAGCGAACAGGGATGGAAATGCAGCCTGCCGGCACACCGGCCCGGGTAAGCTGAATGGCTCTGGCATCGGTGCCGCCAATCAACAGGACTTCACGCTGGTACGGGATCTTGTTTTTCTCCGCAGCCCGGATCATCCATTGAACGACGCGCGGGTCGGCGATCATGCTAACATCCTGGATTTTGATGCAGGGGCCTTTTCCAAGAGCCATTTCCATTTGTAGAGCATGGGGCGTATCGCCCGAAGGTGTGACATCCAGGGCGATCCCGATATCGGGGTCCACTCCATACGCGGAAGTCGTCGCGCCCCGTGTACCGACTTCTTCCTGCGTGGTAAATACGAAATACAGCTCATGCAGGGTCGATTTGAGAGCCCGCAATGCTTCAATGGCAACCAGGACGCCCACGCGATCGTCCATTGACTTTGCAACCAGGCGATTTCCAAGCTCGCTATAGGTACGATCAAAGGCAGCGATATCACCGATTTTCACAGGACAATCTTTTTTGCCGGTCGCCCCGACATCGATATAGACTTTATCGAGCGTTGGCAGTTCATTGATGTTATCCAGACGGTCGAATCCGATCACGCCCCGGGTCCCGTTCAAAAAGCGGACGCGGCTGCCGAGGACATACCTCTTGAATACCGTACCAAGTTGTGAAAAACGAACAAATCCGTTCCCATCCACATGGCTGACGATCACACCGATCTCATCCATGTGTGCGGCGATCATGATCTTTCTTGTATCTTTTGTAACCTTGTTGGCGTGTTTCTGTACAATGAGATTGCCGAGTGCATCCACTTTGGTCTCATCGGCCAATAGTTTCACTTCGTTAAATACAATCTCACGAACTTTGTCTTCATAACCCGATGGACCAAACGTCTCAGTCAGTGTTTGCAGGAGTTTTTTCACGAATGTCCTTTTACATTGAACGTCCCCGAAGCTGACGCCTTAGTGCCGCCATCGGGACGTTGAGGTATATCAATTAATCGTCAGAACCTGGCCGTTTGTGTAGCTGAGCTTGCCAGAACGTGTAAAAACATGTACCTGGCTTTTTCCCCTCACCGTCCATTCGCCGCCCAGCTTGCCGATCAGCGCAGTATTCTCATCCACGCCAATCATGCGCTCGCCTTTCTTGAGCTGGCGCTGCAAGCCAAAAACAATTGGCTTCCAAATCCCTGGAATAGCATCGAAATGTGGGACAATAAAAGTAGCCGGCACGATCCCAAACCCCTCCTGCGTTCCCGCCAGGCGGAAGCTTGGCATGCGTTTGGCAAGGATCATTGCGCCCGCCGAACAGCCTGCATAGATCGCGCCGCAATCCCAGGCGCGCTGCGCGGCACTCCAGGCACGACTATCCTTCATGGTTTGGTGCAAATATCCGGGGTCACCGCCCGAGAAGTAGATGAGGTCTGCGTTTTCCAGGAGCGGCTCCCAGCGAGGATCATTCGCAGAGTCACGGTCGATGATTGGCAAGGCTTCTACCTCCGCGCCCAATTCCTGAAAGTGCTGAATGCCCATGCTCGACCAGCGATTGACGCTGCTATCGCCTTCTCGGCCCGCAGCAGTTGCCAGGCACACCACACGTGGTTTCCGCCCCGTTATGTTGAGGCTGTCCAGCAAATAACGATCGACCTCCTTCATGACGGGTAAATATTCACCAGAACCAACTAGATTGATTAATCCTTTCATAGTTCACCTATAAAGAGAGACAAATAGCAAGCAATAGATATGTTCAACATCTTTAACGTACCGCAATCAATTCAGGTGTGATGCGTCTCAGTGCAGTATAAAGCAAATTGATCGTATTCTTCCAATCTTCCACCCGCGCGATGCTGATTGGTGAGTGAGTGTAACGGTGCGGCACAGAAACCGAGACAGTCGGAATGCCCGCCAGCGAACGCTGGATCGCCCCCGAGTCGGTACCGTCTCCTCCGGGCTGCCGGAATTGATACGGAATACCCTCCGCCTCGGCAGTCTCCTGTAGGAAGCGAACCAGGCGCGGGTCGTGAAGGGTGGCTCCATCCGCAATATAGATCGCGGGACCCAGTCCAAGTTTTGTATTATATGTCATGTTCTCGCTGCCATCATACAGCGGCAGATCGTTTGCCGGAGTGGAGTCAATCGCAATCGCCAGGTCCGGATTGAAATATTGCGCTGCAACTTTCGCGCCGCGCAAACCGATCTCTTCCTGAACGGAGAACGCCGCGCACAGATCGACATCCGGCGGCGCCTGCTTGAACAATTCGATCAACGTTGCGACGCCGATGCGATCATCAATGGATTTCGCCAGGATGGACGGTCCGGCACGGCGGAACCTGGTGGCAAACCCGGCGCGGTCACCCACTTTCACTTTTCCCGTCGGCCCCACATCAATCCGCAGGGCCTCCAATGCGACTTTCTTTGTGCTTTCCTCTCCATTCATCAAGTGGATGGGCTTGGCACCGATGACAGCAGGGATATACTCTTTGCCAACCAGGACCTGCTTGCCAACCAAAGAACGGACATCGATCCTGCCAACCGTTTCAAAACGATAAAGTCCTTCCTCATCATCGGCCACGATCATGAAGCCGACCTCGTCCATATGTGCATCCAGCATGATCCGCATGCGGTTCTCACCGCGCTTACGGCTCGTCCCGAACCTGGTTGCCAGCACACTGCCCAAAGCATCCACCCTGACTTCGTTTGCATATGGTTTTACTTCTTCGAGAACGATCTTACGGACTTCGCCCTCATCGCCCGAGACCGCGATGACATTGCAGAGTTTTTCCAGTAATTTCAGTTGAGCATTCCCAAACGTTGGCATAAGTTTCCTAGGCTAAAACCTGACATGTCTCACTTTCAACATGACTATCCTCAATTCCGGCGTGGACAACGGTATCGAAAGATCAGCCGGTCGCGGAGACATGTCAGGTTTGATCTATTCCCATACAATAGAATCAACAAAATCTGCTTCGAGCGATACAACGAATTCTGCAAGTAGACGCCCCACACGCTGAATATCTTTCAGAGCGACCGATTCCACGGGCGTATGCATATAGCGGATTGGAAATTCCACCAACGCAGTGGGAATCCCTTCAGCAGTGACTTGCACAGCGAACGCATCTGTCCCGGAATCACTCGGCGTCACATCCAGGAACCATGGAATTTCGAGCTTCTCTGCCAGTTCCTTCAATCTCTTATGCAGGAAGGGATGCATATTCGGACCAAGACACAGACCTACACCCTTACCCATCGGAAAAGTCTGCCAGCCGTTCGCGCCGGGACCCTTGGCAAAGGATCCATCTACCACCACTGCGATCTGCGGGCGCAGCGCAAAAGCAGAGCTATAGGCTCCCAGGAAAGTGACTTCCTCCTGCACCGTTGCCACTGCCCAAACATCCCAGAGATGGGGTTTATTCTGTAACTCTTCCAAACAGACCGTCAACGCCGCGACCGAGGCCCGATTGTCCAGCGTGTGACCAGAGATGATCTCTCCCGCCAATTCAAACGGCTCATTTGCAAATGAGACCAGATCTCCAACTCGAACTTTTCTTACTACTTCACGCGGCGTAAGCCCGGTGTCAACGAGCAAATAATTAATTCCTACTACTTCACGGCCTGCAGACTCAGGTAAAAAACGTGCAGGCGGTATGGCAACCACCGCGGGTAATTCTTCAGCGCTTCCTGAGGCATGCACCGTAACCTCTGCGCCCGGAAGGACGCGCACATCAATGCCGCCAACAGTGGTGATATGAAGAAAGCCATCCACAACTTTTGACACTCGCATACCGATCGCATCCATATGGGTAGCGATCATCACAGAAGGACGCAGGGCTTTTCCGGAGCCTTGTTTGAGCCCATGCAAGGAACCAACGCGACTGACAGTGAGCTCATTGACAAGCGGGCGCCACTTCTCCGCAATGAGTTTGGCGACGGGAGTTTCATAACCTGAAAGGCCTGAAACCGAGATCAGTGATTTCAGGAAAGGAAGGATATCTGTCATTTATGGTGATGGGAATGGCGTGATCGTAGGAGTTTCCGTCTCTGTCGGTGTCGGCGTGTTCGTTGGTGTCGTTGTAACACTTGGCGTCCACGAAGGAGTGAAAGTGGGAGTAAAGGAGGGTATGGGTGTGAAAGATGGCGTCACACTGGGCAGTGGGGTTAAGGTAATTGTATTTGTTGGCGTATTGGTCGGCGTGGCAGTGGGGGTGGGCGTATTGCTGGCGGTCCCCGTTACAATCGGTGGAGTCAGCGTTAGAGTCAGGGTCGGAGAGGGCGACGTACTCGTTACAGTAATGGTCGGAGTGAGCGTTAGATCGGAGACCTTCGGTGCGAGCGCAATCGCGATCCAGCCGATACAATAACAGGGAATGGTTGCCAGTGTAATGGCAAGCAATGCGAGTCGGCGGCGCGCGACAGCGTCTGAGGCTTCAAACATAACGCTTCGATTATAATCCATCACATTCTCAGAACATATGTGCAGAAACAGGTACAATAGTTACTTATGATCCCTCTTCATCTCCATATTTCAGGTTTTCTCTCGTATCGCGAGGCGGTTGACCTTGATTTCACTGGATTCGATTTTGCCTGTATCTCAGGAGCCAATGGTGCCGGCAAATCCTCCTTACTTGATTCCATCACATGGAGTTTGTTCGGCGAAGCCCGCGGCAAAAGCAGCGATGTCATCAACCTGCACCCCACGGTGAAAGCTGCGGAAGTGGCGCTCACATTCCAACATGAGGAAAATACTTACCGGGTGCAGCGCACCCTGCCTCGCAGCAAAAATACATTGCTTGAATTTCAAGTGCTTAGTCACAGCAAATGGAAACCACTCACCGAAAAAACAACGCGTGAAACACAGGCCCGCATTGAGCAAACATTGCGGCTCGATTTTGACACCTTCGTAAATGCTTCCTTCTTTTTGCAGGGCAAAGCGGATCAATTCACCCAGCAGAATGCAACCAAGCGGAAGGAAGTGTTGAGCAACATTCTCGGTCTCGAAATGTGGGAGCATTATAAAGATCGCACGGCGGAAAAAAGGAAGGCCCTGGAGCGTGAGGTGGGAGAGATCGATGGGCGCATCCGGGAGATCGATGCCGAGCTGGCTGAAGAGGATTTACGCAAAGCCAGGCTGGCAGAACTCGATTCCAATCTCAAACAATTGACTACGACGCGCACTGCGCAGGAATCCATTCTGGAGAACATCAGGCGCAACGCGGCCCTGATCGATGAACAGCGCAAAATGACGGGCATGCTGTTGGAAGGACTCGAACGAGCACGCTCAGCTCTCGCAGGACTTGAGGCTCGTCTCGCCGACAAACAAGCGGACCACAACTCGTATGCCAATCTCATTCAGCGCGCCAGAGAAATCGAATCGGCGTATAAAGCCTGGCAAAAATCCCGCAAGGAATTAGAAGAGTGGGACAGTGTCGCCTCCCGGTTCCGCGAATATGAAAAAGACCGCACCCCCCTGGTGGAGCAGATCGCAGTCGAAAGAGCACGGTTGGAACAAGAAGCACAAGGCTTGCATCAGCAGGAGACATCGATTGGTGATCAGTTATTGGTAATGAGTAATTTGGGTCATGAAATTGAACGAGTGCAGCAAGCCATGGATCTGGCTGAGGAAAAAATCAAGGAACGAGAACAGATAAACACGCAGGTCCAGTCGGGCCGGGAAAGACAAGCCGCCTTGAGAGTAGAGAATGAACAACTGGGAACTTTAGGAAAGGAACTCAATGAACGAATTGAAAAGCTCGAATCTACCGACAGTCCAACCTGCCCGCTCTGCGGTCAGGAGCTAACTTTCTTCCACCGGCAACAGACTCTGGAACAGATCACAGCTGAGCGCGACGAAATGCGCGAAAAATATAAGGATAATCAAAAGGAATCAGCGGACCTTGCGAAACAAATTACAAATTACGAATTACAGATTGCAAAACTAGCCTCCGCCGAAAACGAACGCGTCCGATATGCCAGTGAGATCTCGCAGCTCACAGAACGCATGGAAACTTTGCGGGCCTCCGCCCAGGATTGGGAATCGGCCGGTAAGAAACGCTTGAAAGAAGTGGAAAAGCTTTTGGAGGCCGGGAAGTATGCGAGCGCCGAACAGAAGCAGCTGGCAAAGCTGGACAAAGAACTGGAAAAGCTCGGCTATGATGTGTCTGCACATGAAAGCGCCCGCGCAGCAGAAGTTGAACTGCGAGCCGTTGAGGAAGAGCACATCAATTTGAAGTCGGCGAAGGAAGTCAGCCGGCAAATTGAAAGTGAGATCCTCAATTTAAAATCTGAAATCCATAAGCGCGAATCTGAAATCAAGACTTTGGAAACCGATTATCGAACTGCGCGAACCAACCTGGAAGCCGCCGAAGCAGGCTCACCTGACCTGGATGAAGCCGAGCGCGAGCTATTCCGTCTGCGCGAGGCTGAGAACAAAATACGCGGTGAACTGGGCGGCGCCCAGCAAAGAGTGTCTGTCCTCGACACGCAACGGGAGCGCAAAGTGGCTTTTGAGAAGGAATGCGAAGAGCTGCAGAAGCAGATCGCGCGCTACCGGACGCTGGAACGCGCCTTCGGCAAGGATGGAGTTCCGGCGCTGCTGATCGAGCAGGCGTTGCCTCAAATCGAAGACAAGGCAAATGAATTGCTGGATCGTTTATCTGATGGCCAAATGTCGATCCGCTTTGCGACTCAAACCGAATACAAAGACAAAAGGCGTGATGACCTGAGAGAAACGCTCGATATTCAAATCAGCGACACGGCCGGGATCCGCAGCTATGAGATGTATTCGGGGGGCGAAGCCTTCCGGGTCAACTTCGCGATCCGGCTGGCACTCTCTAAAATCCTTGCCCAGCGTAAAGGCGCCCGCCTGCAAACATTGGTCATTGACGAGGGGTTCGGTTCCCAGGATACTCAGGGGCGGCAGCGATTAATTGAAGCGATCAATCTGGTGAAGAACGATTTTGCCAAGATCCTGGTGATCACGCATCTCGATGAACTCAAAGACGCCTTTCCCACCCGCATCGAAGTAGAAAAGAGCGATCGTGGTTCAATGCTTCGCGTTGTGTAAATCCTAAGTCCTCGCGCTGACCGAAGGGAACGCAGTCGAAGCGCGCATAACACATATTCCTCTTCCTGGCTTTGTGGGATTGCTTCGTTCGGTCTCGACGCAAAGCGTCTCGACCATCGCTCGCAATGAAGGTACAGCCTTATGATCTATTTTTATATCTCAACCGCAGCTTTTATTGGCGGCCTCCTGATCGTTTACTGGCTTCACACGCAATATCACCTCGATATCATCGTCAAACCCGCGCCCCCTCCAGCCAATGCCCCGCTGATCTCTGTCTGTGTTCCCGCGCGCAATGAAGAGCGGCATATTCGCACCTGTGTCGAGGGTATTCTGGCGCAGGACTATCCCAATTTGGAAGTCATTGTTCTGGATGACCGCTCTACGGATGCCACGTCTGAGATCCTGCAGAACTTGCTTATGGAGGCCGGCACGCCCCGAAGGGGTGTGCTGCCAGGTTTGAAGGACCGATCTCCTTCCCTTCACATTCTTCCCGGCTCCGACCTTCCGGAGGGTTGGGCGGGCAAACCCCACGCGTTGTTCCAGGCCTCTGCCGCAGCGCGCGGCGAGTGGCTTTGTTTCGTGGATGCCGATACCTTTCTCTCGCCCGCGACTCTCTCCTCCTGTTACGCCAAAGCCATCGAAACAAAAGCGGATATGTTCACGATCATGACCTTCCAAATACTGGGTTCATTCTGGGAAAAAACGATCATGCCCATTGTCATGACCGCTCTCTCCGTTGGCTTTTCACCGCGCAAGGTGAATGACCCAAAGCGTAAAGACGCGATTGCGAACGGGCAATTCATTCTGATCAAGCGTTCCGTCTACGCGGCCATCGGCGGACATGAACGTATCAAAGATCAGATCGTGGAAGACAAGGCAATTTCAGAACAGGTCAAGTGGAACGGTTATCGCCTGATCGTTGCCAATGGATATTCGGTCGCGCGGACCCGCATGTACACATCCCTGCCTGAGATGTGGGAAGGCTGGACCAAAAATATTTATCTCGGCTTGAAGGACCGTCCTTCGCTCATGGCGCTGGGTGTGTTTGGCGCATTCCTTTTACTGGTTGCTGCGCTCGTCTTACCGCTCTGGCCCTTGCTCGGGATTTTCTGGTATCTGCAGGGCGGTAGCTGGCTGGCTGTGACGGTGATTGCCGAGTCATTGATCCTTTGGGCAGGGGTCATTTATGCACGGGCACGGGTTGCAATTGGCATGGGAATTTCTCCGTGGTACGCCTTGACTCTTCCGCTGGGTGCCGCTGTATTTGCCGCGATGATGTTTACCTCCACCTGGAAGATTCTCTCGGGGAAAGGAGTCATATGGAAGGGCCGGATGTACGCGACCAGGCAGGAGTAGCCTTGCGACACTCCCCGGCACCTGCGTCCGGGGCAGGTGTGCGCCCCCTGGCGCCGTCCGCCAGGATAGGTGTGCGCGCAGTGCAGGTGAGGTTGGCCTGAGAAAGCCCCACGGCTCTCCGAAAACCTTCGCAAGGCTTTCAGACCATGACACTTTCTCTGAACGGGTGGAATTTGAAAGAATGGATGTTAGCTTTCCCCAAGGTCCAGAACAAATGACCAAAATAGTACTAGAGGATGAGTACAGGATGAGTACAGGATGAGTACAGGATCGTCGAGATCAAGGCGAAGAAGATCAGGAAAAGAAAGCTATGTTGCGCTGGGGGTTCCCTGAAAATCGTTCATATCATCTCTATTAAAGGGGAGCAAAATCGACTGGAAAAGATGGAGAGTCCGGCCAGGTCGAAGGTTTCGTGCTAAAATGTGATAAAAGACACAATCGGCTCGTGCGATTGAACCCCAGCTGCTTCCCTTGAGGATGGTCCATGTCCAAACTTCCTTTCATTCTTGCACTAGTGGGATCGGTCATAGCCCTGGGATTTTTTATTTTTGTGACTGACGCGCCCGCTTATGGGGGGAGTGCACCGGAGACCTGCGCCAACTGCCATGTGATGGATTCACAATACGAAAACTGGTATCACGCCCCGCACGAAAAATTCACCGAGTGCGTGGACTGCCACCTGCCCCATGAAAATGTAGTTGCTTATTATCTGGAAAAGGGGCGGCAGGGTGCGAAGGATGTTTACGCCTTCACCACCGGAAATATTCCGGTTGCCATTCGTGCCAGCGAAAAAACCAAAAAGATTATTCAATCGAACTGCCTGCGCTGCCATCAGGACAAGGTCGAATCCATTGTGATGGGTGCCCAGCCCTTTGACCGCGATTGCTGGGACTGCCATCGCAACGTGTCACATGGCACACGTGGTATTTCCGAAGTTCCCTATCAAGATTCCGCCCTCTATCCCGCCAAGTAAATCTCTTTCGAGGAGAATGCATCCATGAAGAAATACATGACTTTCACTCTAGTCGGCCTGGTTCTGGTGCTGGCCGCTGTGTTGGTTGGTGTGTTGACGTTTATGAAAAACCAGCCGCTGCAACAGCGCGCCTTCGAGCCGGTCGTGAACATCAGACCGATGGAACCAGATTCTTCCGTGTGGGGACAGAATTTCCCCAATCAATGGTCAACGTTCCAGAAGACCCTGACCAATAACATCGATACGACCTACGCTGGTTCCTCTCAATTCTCCTGGCTCGAACGAGATCCGCGCCAGAAGATTTTGTTCGCCGGTTATCCTTTCAGCAAGGATTACAACGATGATCGCGGTCACGCCAATGCCCTGGCAGATGTTCGCAAGACCAAGCGCCTCGTCTTGAGCCATGAGGACGAAACCAAGACCACCCATGCCACCTGCTATTCCTGTAAGTCTTCGGACAATCCGTCTCTTTGGGCGGAGATGGGCATGGCAGCGTATGACAAGCTGTTCTTCGATCAAATGACGCCGCGTATCAATAATTCCATTGGCTGTGCGAATTGCCATGAAGCCGGAACGATGCGCTTGATCGTGACCAACCCCGCGCTGGATGAAGCGCTCAAAGCCCAGGGCAAGGACTGGAGAGAGTTTACACGCCAGGAAATGCGTACCGTCGTCTGTGCAAACTGCCACGTGGAATATTACTTTAAAGGCGATGGCAAGTATCTGACCTTCCCGTGGGCCAAGGGAACAAACATCGACCAGATCATCTCTTATTATGAGGAATCTGGCTTCAAAGATTGGGAATACCCCGATGCCAAGACCCCGATGCTCAAGGCGCAGCACCCCGAATATGAATTCTTCACCGCGGACAGCACGCACTTCAAAGCGGGTGTCGCCTGTGCAGACTGCCATATGCCGTACGTCAGTGATGGTGCCGCCAAGTATTCGTCCCACGACGTGCACAGTCCATTGCTCAACCCTGAGGCTGCCTGTGGTCAATGCCACACGGACACGGAATATGTGGTCCGCCGCGTCAACTTAATCCAGGATCAGGTCGCAGCGACCAAGCAAAATACGGAAGATGCCATCATCGATGCGATCAACGCCATCAAAGCTGCAGCCGCCGTGCCGGATGCAGACGCCGCTCTACTC
>DATGYJ010000283.1:0-6444 GCA_035298105.1 Anaerolineales bacterium
GACCTTGATCACTGAAATCGTCGCTTGGGAAGAGAGACGCAATGAGAAGCATGCCATGATCCGTTGGAACTTTACTGTCCAAGATGCTCGAAACGTTTTTAAAGAACATTACCCTACATCTTTAACTTGTTGAGGTACTAGAGGGGATTGGGACAGTTTTTCCTCGCGCACAGAGCTCACAGGTTATTCCTCCTTGGTGGCTGATGGTTCATCAGCTACAGCAAAACATCCCTATTATAATACAGGCTATCAACGGTTCTCTTCAAAACGTATCATAGCCTCATGACCACCGCTCAAGCCTTCGCGAATATCGCCTTCATTCCCCTCTGCATCAAGTTGGCATAACTACTATCTGTCTTTTCGCTTATCAGATCTATCAACAGTCTTTTTGAGGATACCTTTTTCCACAAGTGGACTCAATATTCCGTTGCAAAATATAAGTAATCCTTATTACTAAGGAAGATTTGGAGATAAAAGTGAAATCAACACAAGAAGTGATCAAAAGCTACTATGAAAGTCAAAGTAAGAAGGACGATCAATGGAAAGAGCTTTGGGCTGACAACGCAGTTTTTTCCGATGCATCCCAGACTCTCCTAGCAAAAGGGAAGGAAGCTGTAATTCAATCGTTTACGCCTTTCTTAAAGGGAGTTGCGGAATTGAAAATAAGCCAGATGATCGTCGAAGGTAGAAAAGCATGTTCGATCATCAGTTACACCTACATCAATCCAAAAGGGGAAAGAATGAATCAGGATGTCGCTGAAGTTTCTGAAGTCAAGGATGGCAAACTGGCAAGACTGACAATTTACTTTGATCTGACCGCCTACAGGCGTTTCATGCAGGGATAAAGAAGTGAAATATGGAGATTAAATACGCTAGATGTCCGCTTGTGTAGTTAATCCCTGCATCTTCGTTTCATTGTGGTGGTAGCATCACCCTATGACCGCTGCCACCGCCCTAGCCGTCGCGAATATCGCCTTCATCAAATTTACCTTGGCAAAACTCGATTGAACGAACCGCAAGAATTGTTCGGCCCACGAATGGATCCTGTCAACGAGATGTTCATTCAAGAGATCACGTTCTCCTGTCTCGTCGATACCGAGGTCAGTTCATCCCCGGGTATTCCCAGAACCCAAAGAGGCGGCTCAGCCTGCCCATAGGTTGAAACTGAACAGGATAGCAAACACACCCATCAGCAATATGCTGGCCAGGGTCCAGACTCGGTCGAAGGCCTCGCTTTTGCCCAAGCGTGCAAGGAGCAGGAAGATCACCGGAGCTGCCATCACGTAACGGTGCATCCCCTGCGCCACGCCGGTGGTCATTGAGAAGAAGATGGTCAGCAGACTGTACACCGAAAGGATCGGCTCCCGCCTGAACATCCAGATGCAGGCCAGGACTCCCAGGATGATTGCCCCGAATTCAACCATGAAATAAGTGCGCGCCTGCAGGTTATTACTGATCATCCGCAGGAACGCAGCCTTCCACTCGATCCAGGATCGGTCGAGCAGCAGCAGACCCCGGTCGAAGTAAATCGTTTCAATCAGGTGGAAATTCCTACCCAGGGTAAGCTCGAAGGCCAGGAATGCCCACACGGGGGCGCCGACCAGGAACAGGTTGACGGCTTCCTTCCACCAGGTACGCGTCAACAACCGCTTCAACCCGCCATCCTTGAGCCAGTAAAGGCCCAGGGGCACCACCAGCAGGCCGCCCGCGGCGCGGGTCCAGGTGGCGCAGGCGGCCAACAGACCAGCCCAAAGCCAATTCTTCTTCTGAGCCAGCGCCAGGGCCCCGAACGATAACCCGACGAATAATCCTTCGGTGTAGACCTGCGCCAGGAACATCCCCGCCGGAAAGATCACCAGGTAATAGGCTGCCCGCAACCCGCCCATCTCCCCTTCGTTTTCGCGAGCCATAGAATATAACGCAAACATGGCTCCCAGGGTTCCCAGCATCGAAACCAGCACACCCGCTAGAGGGGCTGTAGCAATTGGGTGCACGCCAATTATCTTCAACAGGTAAGCCAGAATGCGAGCCGCCCATGGATAAAGCGGGAAGAAAGCATAATTCATGGAGAGCCAGTCAGGTCTTGACTGCTGCGGCAGCATCTGGGCATTGTCGGGCCTGCTGTAGTCCAGTGGAATGGATCGCATGATCGGGTCTTGGTAGCCGCCGACTGCAATGGAAATGTAGTAAAAAGAATCCCAGGCAACATGCTCATTCAAATAAGGTTGTGTCAGGTAGAACAAGGAAGACTGGTAGGCAGGGTTGACTTCATATTCGGTCCACCCTAAAGACCGATCTCTGATCTGCAAATCAAACCGGTCGATGACATAGGCCTGGTAACCGATCATCGCCAGCGCCCATCCCAGCCAAATAAGCAGGAGTGTGCCGCGTTTGTTGGAGAATAGCTGTGTGAAGGTCTGAAATACTTTTTTCATGGGAGTGGTCCTTTGGTAGAGGAAGCAATCTATATACGATGGTGTTATTGTCTCCAGCGCGTCAACATAGCAACCGCTTTAGACTTCACTGCCATTCCGCTAAATTCACTGATAATCAACGCACTCAGCTATTGATAAACTGGTATATTCTCCCCGTGAGATTTCATAGTAATTCATACAGTCTTGCGCAATTTCCCCTCAAAAAGCCAACTCTTTGACACTGATTTGTATTGATAAGTATACATCAGTTGGCTGCCAAATTGATGCCTGATCAGCCTTCGATTGCGAACCCGCATCGGTTTTTCCGGCTTTGTGCTGTCGCGTTGTTACTTGGTATTTTGGGTACTCGCTCTTCGACCCCTGAATTGAAGGTTTAATGGTTTGGAAAATGAGATTACAGGAACTTCGCTACAGCCAAGCTGTCTAATATCACGTTCTTTGCATTGGCAAAACTTGATTGAGCTAACGGCAAGGATAATTCCTACTCGCCTCTGAGCAACTGAACAAACTCTCCAAAGATTCGGGCCATATCGATTTTTTCCGGCTCCAACAGCCATTGCACCTGCAAACCATCCATCATGGCAAAGATTAATATCACCACTGTCTTGGGAGAAATATCTGAACGAACTTCCCCGGCTCGCTGTGCCTGCACAATCGCCTGGATCCAATTTTCACGCTCACGCTGATAACGCTCGATGAAAAACTCGTGAGCTGGGTGATCGGGGGAAATACTTTCCGCCACCAACAAATTGAACAACTGCACCAGACCGGGAACCGTTTGATTGTGTTCGACTAATTCGATCCCTGCTTCGAGAAAGTGATTGCCATTTTTTTGGAGAGTGGCTCGCATCCGTTCGCTGTCAATCCGGTCGCGCTCCTTAAGAACCTCCATCAATAGGCGAGTCTTACTGGGGAAATGGTGCAAAAGTCCCGGCTCCGTCAGGTCCGCAGCTTTCGCAATATCAGCCATCTTTGCGCCGCGAAAACCCTTCTGAGCGAATGCTTCGATGGCAGACCGGATGATCTTCGCGCGGCTAGCGCGGGTACGTTCTGCCTGTGTACGTCGGGGAACTTGAGTTTGTTTCATAATCCAATTATATAGCGAAATTGACAACTTACCTACCTTGCTTAAGGTAAGTTTTAGAATTAGAATATTATTCCAGCCCTGAAATTGTGTATGCAGGATATACTGTCCGATTTTTCCGGGAATTGGCTTGAATTACCTCCTTGTGAAAGGAACTCTTCCATGCAGCCTAACAACAAAGCACCTCGCTCAAAAATCAATGTCTTGATGCTGGCTTATATCGCATTCATTATGGTGGGGTTACCGACTGGCCTGCTCGGGATAGCTTGGCCTACTATGCGAGCGGACTTTTCCTTGCCCCTGGACGCGATGGGGCTGCTGCTGATCTCCTCCACAGTGGGATACTTTCTGGCAAGCTTTTTTATCGCTAGGATGGTCAACCGTTTTGGAATTGGTTCGCTGCTGATCTTTTCCTGCCTGACCTCCGCCGTCGCTTCCTTCGGTTATCCTATCGCCCCCGCCTGGAGTGTGATCGTCGGAATTGGTGCTCTGGCTGGATTTGGTGGTGGCGTTCTGGATGCCGGGCTGAATACCTACATGGCCGCGGAATACAAGGAAAGCGAAATGCAGTGGCTGCATGCCTTTTTTGGCCTTGGCGCCACCCTCAGTCCCATCATTATGACTGCCAGCCTGTCTCAGTTTGCATCCTGGCGGCCAGGCTATATCTTTGTTGGCATTTTAATGATCATGATCGGAGCAGCCTTCTGGTTTACATGTTCCGCCTGGAAAACGCCGCAAAAAATCTCTGAAATAGCCACGGAAAGCGGAGAGGCAGCACCTGGCTTGATGGATTACCAGACCTCCGTCTGGGACAGCTTGCTCCATCCGCAGACCTGGGTAGGCATCCTATTGTTCCTGCTTTACACCGGCGCTGAATTGACCCTGGGCAACTGGACATACACCCTCTTCACTGAAAGCCGGGGGATCAGCCCGCAGATCGCAGGGATTTGGGCGGGCGGTTTTTGGGCCATCTTCACGATTGGGCGTATCCTGGGTGGGCTGTATGCTCACCGCGTCCGTCTCAGCACGCTGATGATCAGTGCGATGTGGCTTGCGCTAGCTGGCTCCATCCTGTTCTGGTGGAACCCTCTTCCGTTGGTAGGAGTGCTGGGAGTGTTCGTGGTAGGCTTTGCCATGGCGCCCATTTTCCCAGGGCTGGTCTCCAGTACAAGCCAGCGTGTTGGAGAACATCACGCTGCCAATACCATCGGGATCCAGATGAGCGCGGCCAGTTTAGGTGGAGCATTGCTGCCAGCGCTGGCCGGCTTCCTGGCCCAGCGGATTTCCCTCGAAACCATCCCGGTCATGCTAACCGTTTCGCTGCTCGGAATGCTAATCCTTTATAGACTCTCAATGCCGCTAAAAACGGCTGAGTTAATGAAACCATCAAAGGAGATCGTATGAACAACATGATGAAGGCAGGGGCGGCTGTATCCGTTCCATCGGAAAGCGAAGTCGCCGAGCGGGTCGAGGCGCTCCTGAGACAGATGAGTCTCGAAGAGAAGATCGGACAGCTCAACCAGGTTGGCGGGGCAGAATTCGCTCCAGGTCCAAAGGCAGAGGATCAAATCCGCAAAGGCGGAGCCGGATCCGTTCTATGGCTCAACGATACCAAACGCTTCAACGAGTTACAAAAGATTGCAGTAGAGGAAAGCCCATCGGGCATTCCACTGCTATTCGCCCTGGATGTTATCCATGGCTACCGGACGATCTTCCCGGTGCCACTGGCGATGGCATCCTCCTGGGACCCTGCTGTGCCTGAGAAATCCCAGACTGTAGCAGCCAAAGAAGCCCGCGCTGCCGGTCTGCACTGGACTTTTGGTCCGATGCTCGATATCGCCCGCGATGGACGTTGGGGACGCATCGTGGAAGGCGCTGGCGAAGATCCCTACCTGGGAGCGGCGATGGCAGCCGCCCAGGTACGCGGTTTCCAGGGCAACGACATCTCGGACCCTGAGCATGTGCTGGCTTGCGCCAAACACTTTGCCGGATACGGCTACTCGGAAGGCGGACGCGACTACGATCCGGTCTACCTGTCTGAGACCCAACTGCGCAACACTGTCCTGCCACCCTTTGAAGCCGCAGTCAAAGCTGGTGTAGTGACTTTCATGAGCGCCTACATGGATCTTAACGATGTTCCCGCCAGCGGTAACCGCTGGCTGCTGCGCCAGGTCTTGCGAAAAGAATGGAAGTTTGATGGCTTTGTGGTCTCAGATGCCTTTGCCGTTGCGAACATGGTCATCCAGGGGCATGCCCGCGACCGGCGTGATGCTGCCCTACGTGGCATCAAGGCAGGAGTCAACATGGATATGTCCAGCTACACCTACACCGAGGGTGTGGCTGCGTTGGTAACTGAGGGTGCCCTGACCGAGGCTGAGATCGATGAATTGGTGCGCCCGATCCTGGCACTCAAAGTCAAGATGGGCTTGTTTGAGGAGCCCTACGTGGAAGAAGGTCTGCTTGAAAAGGTCGCAGCTTTGCCCGAGCATCGCGCCACCTCGCGTTGGGCAGCGCAACGCTCGATGGTGTTGCTGCGCAATGAAGATGGTCTCCTTCCGCTCTCAAAGGATCTGAAGAACGTGGCAGTGATCGGTCCGCTGACAGACTCGAAAGAAGCCACCGAAGGTTCATGGATGGTATTTGGGCACAAGCCTGCCGCGGTGACCGTCTTGCAAGGCATCCGCGCAAAACTGCCAAACGCCAATGTGACCTACGCATCAGGCCCTGAGATCCGCCGCGATATCCCCTCGTGGTTCGAAACCATGATGGCAGGTGCCACTCCGAAGCCAATTCAAACCCCGGAGGAATCCGAGGCTGCTTTCCAAGCCGCTGTTGAAACCGCCCGCTCCGCTGATCTGATCGTGATGGTGCTGGGCGAGACCGATCTCATGGCTGGCGAAGCCGCCTCGCGCGCGTCTCTTGATT
>DATGYJ010000284.1:0-7004 GCA_035298105.1 Anaerolineales bacterium
GCCTAGCTGCCCCAGCATAAAGTCATGTACATCCTCAGCCGTCTTCAGTTTGAAATCACCCTGGCGCCATTGCACTTCGAGCCAGCTTTCCGGGAAGACATGTTGGGCGGGCAGCTGGCCGCCCCATATGATCATGCCATTTTCGGCGTTGCCCTGCTCCTTGACCAAATTTGGGACAATTCCTCTCAGGGCCGGAGAATTGATCCAGAACCCATACTTGCCTAAGAGGATTTCACTCAACGAACCATTGACTCGGAAATCCCCCGAAGCTGTTCCGTGCTTCGTCTCCGTCTTGGCCTCAACAGTCATATTCCAAACGCCTGCTTGCATCTTGTGTGGAATTATCCATGACTCGTTTCGATAGACGTCGCCGCTTCCAAATGTCGCAGGGATGTTGGCCATGACCTTTCCACTTGGGTCGCTGACTGATACACTGACTTGGGCATCTTTTATGATTTTTCCTTGCTCATCCAGAACTTTGATAATGCCTTTAAAAGATTTTCCCATTTCAATTTCCGTGCTCGCGATCGGATAAACCAGGCTGACAGTCAGGACTCCATTTTGATCAGTCGGTTGGGTTTTTACTTGATCGATCTGTTTGGCTTTTGGAGCGCAACTTGCCAGGAGCAGCATGGAAATCAGAGCAAGCTTTAAAGTGGATATATATTTATTCATACTTTCTTTTCAATCTTTTTCGCAATTTGATATGGATGAAATGGGTTCAATCGCTATATGATCGTAGCGAATCTGTAAATCAGGTTCGCTGTTAGTGTAGATGTTTGCGCCAACTTGCAGCCGATCAGGCAGGTCAGGCCGATCAAAAGACTTAGCCAGTATCCAGGTTTCGTTTGTGCCAATATGTCGTTTATAGAGGTTGAATGTCTCTCCAAGCCTGCACAGACGCAGTTCAGCGTTTGGAGAATCCCATTCAGGTCCCTCATATTCACTTTCACTATTCAATGTTGTTTTGGTCTCTATGGAGAGTCCGTCGCCGTCATTGCCTACGACGATAAAGATGTAATTTTCCTTGCCGCCGTCTCCATTACGTGCCATCAGGCCGCCTAATTGGACAGAACCATCACCACCTGGGGGCTGGGTCGGATCAGAATTCTTTGCAGTATAAATATCTGCCGTGACTTTAAAGTTTCCATTGACAGGTTTATAGACCAATACTCCACGACGATCCATGAACCATAAAACGCCAGACTTCAGCGTCAAGATCAATGAATCATTTGCACTCTGAATGCGAACAGCCCGCGGATTGACTACCGACCAATCTTCAAAACCCGGGATTTTCGTTATCGTGGGGACAACCGTATTCGTTGGTGTTGAGGTCGACAGAGGAGCGAGCATTTGAGATGGTATTTCGGTTGGGATGGATTGTATTGCTGGTGTTGCCGGTGAGCTGCAAGCCGCGAGCAGGACAAATATAACAATAAAAAGGAAATACCGCACTAGATTTTCTCCAATAAAATGGGCGCCAAAACGGTGTCCTTTTCTATTCTTTTTGTAGCATCCTACAATTTTATTACCAAACAGTGGCGGTTACCTGGGAGCCATGGACGGCCGTCATGATATCCAGACCATGATCTGTTCTTTAATTTTCCATTCTCCATCTTTCTTTTCCATCAGATAATAGTAGCCGGCGCCCATCAAGGGACCTGCTACCTGGCCGACATAGATAAGTGCCTGATCAAGTGAATGGTTGAACCCAACTCGCGAGAAAATCAGATAGCCACCTGAGTTGGGGTATTTCTCTCTCAAGATCTCATGCCAGTTTGGCTGACTGGTAATTTTGGCAAGTTCCTCGGGGCTGAGCAGTATATATTCCATGCCAAGATCCATATCTGGGGAAAGTTGGCTGGGCTGTTTGTTGCGTTCCAAATAGTTGTCAAGCGTTTCATGGGAAATATCCTTCAAGCCAGACTTGATGTAATCCAGCGTCTGTTGTGGATTATCGCCTGAAATGTTGGTTGATGTATCCCGCAAGATCAGCACCGTACCTTGTCCACTTACAAAGACGGAATATACTGCTTGTTCTTCCTTCTCAATATCAACAGCGCTGGGCGTAGGGGCGGCTTGGGGTATAAAAAAGGAACAAGCTAAAAAGACCAACGCAAGGGAAACAGCCAGGGCGCTCTTGAAGATTTGGATGGACATGGTTAACTTCTCCTTTTTGAGTTTGTTGATAGACCCCTCTACCTGTAATTTGTTCCACGCCTGCTCATAGGATATTGGTCACGGTAACAAAGTAGAGGCGGTCACTCCTACTTCATAAATCAAAATGGTTTGAAGATCATCAGCCATAATACAAACGCAGGGATAATATACCCCACCACAACCAGGTTGATTATTTTAATCTGCTTGAGCAGGGTGACGACTTCCTCCGTGCCAGCGGGAACTTCCGCGGGGTATTCCTTTGACCCCCGTCTGTATGGCAGCCCGACCAGTTTGCGCAGGTCTTTGTATGACCTTTCATTCATCCGAACCATCCAGATAAAGACGAATACCATCAGGACGATTGAAAGCCAAACCCAGCCCTTATTCCAGATATGGATGAAAAAGGGCAATGCCAGCCCTGTCAATACGAGGCCCAGGAAAGAGAGAAACATGATTTCAACAGTTGAATCAGATAAATCCAGCATGGCACGGATGCGGGAAAAGTCTGTCTCGCGGCGGACTTTAAACGCCATGGCAGCAGAGGTGCCATGAGCAAGGAAGAAGGTCAGAGCTGATAGAACATGCAGAAAGATTAACCATTTAATAAGAACATTAACCATACAAAACTCCTTCCCGTCGATGAAACCATTTTATGCTTAAGGACGCCCAAATGTAAGCGGACACAAATTCCGCTAGTAGCTCTCTGAAAGGTATCATTGCTCCAATAGAATGGTGTGAGCGTAAGTTTTATCCTGTACTCAAGCGTTCGACTCTGCTTCGCACCAGCCAAAGCGGGACGAAGGCAAACCCTGCTGCAAAAACCGAGCCCAGGATCAGCCCAACCAGATACCCATAGGTCAGTGGGTATCCCAGTAGTTGAGCAAATCCGAGTGGCGCAACGAACAGGCCAAAACTGATCGGCAGATAAATGATCGTGAGGATTTGTCCAAAACAACCCATCATACCACTGTTCATTTTACGCGGATCGTCCCAGGTAAAATTCGCTCCGGCAACACCAAACGACAGGAGTACTCCAGCCATGCCTGCCAGGCACATGATGATGGCGATGAAACTATAAATGAATTCCACAACAGACAGCCCTTGCACGATAGAGATCACCGTGAGAAATATGAAACCAAGTCCCAGGGTGGGTAGATAAGCAACGAGAAATTTTGAGGCAAGTAAATGTCCTACACGGATGGGGGAGACCTTCAACATCCAGTAATTTCTGCCCTCATGGGAAAAGCCCATACCAGCCAGCCGGGAAAGCAGCATCCACCCAACGAAAAGTGACATCCCGATATTGCTGTAAGCTAGAACGACTCGAAATGAATTCATGAACCAGTCCGGAGCTTCTCCCCTCCCGGCAGGCGGTTCTCCGCCTCCGCGGAGCAGGAATAGTGTGTATACCGCGCCGAAGATAATGGGCGAGATCAACTGGGACAGGCTGCGCAGGTCACGCCGCAGCATAAGAAAATCTTTTTGTAGGATAGCAAGCACCGGCTTGGGCAATAGGTGGACCAGTCGAATGCCGCCTGTGCTGATATTGACTGGTCGAGGAGTCCGGATGCTCTTTTTGCGGGCGACAACCTGCATCCCGGCCCAGCCAGAGTAATATAGGCGCTGGGCAGTAATGAGAGCAAACCAGAAAGTGACGGCTGTAAACCCGAGAGTTGCTCCTACCAGTAGAAGGCCTGGTAACCAGCGACCTTCTCCCAGTGCCACCAATCCCTGACCGGCCCAATTCAATGGCAGCCAGCGCGTGTTGGAAAGGATCAAGAAACCAGCGAGGCGGGTTCCTGAAAAATTGATGTTCTTTCCGAATGAGTTGGCAAGGTTGCCCGTTTGCGAACAAAAGAATGCGAACATCGCACCGATAAAACCAAGGATTTCCGCTGCACGTCGCGGCGGCAGGATACGCACGACCAGCATGACCAATAGGGATGAGAGACCCGCGGCTGCAAGCGCCAGGAAGATCATTAGCAGGATCACAAGTGGGTAGTAGCTGAGATGATAGCCGTTGGAGATCCCCAGCCCAAACAGCATCGGAATGCCAAACAAGGAAAAGAGGGCAAAATTGGGCAGGACGGCCTGCAGCAGCTTGGCTATAAAAACTGCTCGAATGGGCACAGGGGTTGCAAGCAAAAAGTCCATGTCACCCGCAAGATAGAGAGCCTGTAATAAGACGCCGAAGCTGGTCAGCAGTGTCCCGACGAACAGAGCTGTCAGTGTCAAGGCAGGGATGGAAGCCAGAATGCCACTGAGGTCAACGCCGGCATACTGGGTAAATTCAGGCGAATGCATGAGACTCAACAACCAGCGGCTGGCGGAGAGGATAAAGTATGCAAATCCCGACAACAACCCCCAGACAAGAATGATTCTGATCTTGGCCCTGAGTTTGGCGCGACGGAAACCGTTATAGGTGATCCGCAGGCGCAGGCGCAGCAATTTCCAAACCGCTGCCAGGATACTCGCACCGGACGCATCGTTTGAGGCATGCATGGAGGATGAATAGGTAGACGTCATTTTAAGATTTCGGCAATTTCCGTCTCTTCCGCGCCGCCGGTAAGGCGCAGGAAGATATCTTCGAGGCTGGTCTGGCCGGTCTTATCCAACATACGAAGTTCAGCCATGGTACCTACGGCGATGAGCTGGCCCTTGTTGATAATACCAATGCGGTCGCACATGCGCTCGGCGATTTCCAGAATGTGCGTGGAGAGCATAACTGCCGCACCTCGGTCCGCCAATTGACGCAGGATATCCTTGATCAAACGTGCCGACTTCGGATCAAGTCCTACGGTCGGCTCATCGAGAACGAGTACTCGAGGGTCGTGCATCAATGCAGCCGCCAGGGAGATCTTCTGCTGCATCCCGTGACTGTAGGAATCGATCGTATCGTTGGCTGCAGAAGTGAGCTCGAACATACGCAATAACTCGTCGCTGCGCCGCGCCGCCTGGATGCGGTCGAGATCATAAAGATCGCCAACAAAACGTAGCAGTTCCTGTCCGCTCAGTTTGGCATAAAGGTTGGGCGTATCGGGCACATAACCACAGGAAGCTTTTGCCAGCCTGGCTTGAGTTTGAACATCATGTCCAGCGACACTGACCGTTCCTGAGGTTGGTTGGAGCAAACCAACGATCATTTTGATGGTGGAAGTCTTCCCGGCACCATTCGGACCGAGAAAACCGAATACCTCTCCACTGTAAACAGCAAAGCTAACGTTATCTACCGCGACCTTATCGCCATAACGTTTCGTAAGACTGTGGGCTTCGATCAGGCTTTCAGGCATACTTTCTCCATTCCGTGAATAAGCAGCACCCCCTATTTTATACGCACCTGGTTAAAAAAGTGTGTGAGCAACGAAAAAGGACGATGATCAGCTCCGCCCTGACAATTTCCAAATTTGGACAGACTGCCATCATTTTTGCCGTGGCGTAAAACGTGACTTGTAATCTGGATTTAACTTAGGCCTACTGCGGAGGACAGGTGTTCGGCATAGGCCTGAACTCAAACCTTCTGAACGGCCTGGAATAATAACTCTTATCCTCAAGCAGTGGGAGACCCGCCCCAAAATATGCGTTGAACACAACCCGGAAACTATTGACCGGAGAAATCGATGGATAAAGCGCCTCTGAACCTTTGGGTAGATAATAGGCATTCAATATTTTTAATTGTTGGATAAAGTTGTGCGGCGAATAGGGGCCTTCGTCTCCCTGCAGGATAATCACGGGCGGCGACGGTGACTTCTCGATCAGTATCTTTAATTTTGGGATGATGGCTTTGTCGATAAATCGGGCCTGATCCGAGTAACCATATTTGGGATTCGCTTTGTCTGGTGGAATAGGATTCCCCAGCGCATCAAATGCAAAAGGTGTATGAGGAATGATGAGATGAATGAAAACAAATTTCGGTCCGGGGATACGGACCAGACGATCGAAACTGTTCAGGACAAGATGTGTGCGCGTCCGAAAGCGTTCCGCATCGATATCGTCAAAATTAACAATGTCCAGATCGTCAAGAACGCGCAGGTAGGTTGAAGACATTAAGAGTGTCTCAAACTCTGTAATGGGGCCATAAGGCGGAGAGATGAACACATCGGCATCCCTCCACTCCGCCAGAGGAAATCCGCTTGCGAAGGCTACCGTCTTATACCCAAAGTTCGAGACCGTTTCCTGCACATTGTTATGATCCATCAGTTTGAATAAACCCATGAGCTCTACGTTGCCGAGTTTGAATGTGTCGCTCATGTTTTGGACATAGTCGAGATTGAGAGAGGAGGTCAGGGATGTAGGAGTGCTTTCATAGTTGCTCTGGCTGCACTTTGCCACATAAAACCCGAGATCCTTTAGAGATTGAATAAATGGGCTGTTGTCGTACCCATATTCCTGGGCAAGCACGTCGCTGCGGGTATGTGAATCGAGTATGATGTAATAAATGTCAGGGAGTGATTGGCTGGGATGACCTTGCACTGTATGATTGGTCTGGGAATGGAAGGGCATTTGAAAGGCAATAAAATACACCAAAGAACTGATCGGGGGATTTAGCAGAAGGATAATTGCCATGAAGTTGATGCCGGCCAGAATGTTTGGGTTAGGGGATTTGGGTGTTTTCCAGCCAATCCAGGCAGCCAGGATGATAAGAAGGATCCCCCAGATTACTGCAAAGACTTCTGGTCGCCTGACCACTTTTGTCGAATGTACCAAAGACCAAAACGTGCCATATAGATAAAATCCGAGGAGCAAGGTGGAGGTCGTCAATGCAGCGGCCTGCCATCTACGACTCAGCAGGAGCCCAAAGAAAAAGTAGAGGGCCAGCCCTGCCAGTACAGAAATGAGAAGGGGCC
>DATGYJ010000285.1:0-4269 GCA_035298105.1 Anaerolineales bacterium
GTTGAACCGCACCTACGCGTCGACCATCGAGGCGTTCGCGACCGCCGTGGACGCATTGACGGAGGCTTTACCAACGGTCTTAGCCGAAGCGATGGCAGCGAAAGTAGCCATTGTGGCAAGCAGGGTAGGTGGGATCCCGGAAATGGTCAACGATGGACAGAATGGCTGCCTGGTTGAGCCCGCAGATTTGGACGGGCTTGTTCAGGCCTGTCTTCATCTGCTGAGTCACCCTGAACAGCGTGGCGCCCTGGGCACTGAGGGCTGGGAAATCGCCGATCAAAAGTTCAATATCGAACGGCAAGTTGACAGGTTGGAAGAGCTTTACATGGGTCAATTGCATAGTTATGGAAAATAAACTGCGCCTTGTCTTAGTAGAACCGAATGGAAGCGGCGGCTTGATCCATTACAGCTATCAGCTATGCACGGCTCTTGCCGATGAGGGCGTGGATGTTACCCTGATCACCGGGAAAGAGTATGAGCTGGCACACCTCCCTCACAATTTCCGTGTCAACAACCTGCTTGACCTATGGAGCTTGTTCGATCCTCGTGTAATTCAGAATATCGACGCAACTGCCTGGCAGCGAAGATGGCATAAAGTCCGCTGGACGTTGAGACGCGGGCAAAGAGCCGTTCGCCTGATCCTGGCCTGGATCAACCTGACTCGTTACCTGTCAGAACTCAAGCCGGATATCGTCCAGTTTTCGAAAATCAATTTTCCGTTTGAAGCGATCTTTCTGGCGCAAATGCGCCGTAACGGTTTAACTCTTACGCAGATCTGTCATGAGTTTGAGCTACGTGAGAACCACGACGGGCCTCTTTCATCCCTGATTCTGCAGGCCTATGCAGATATTTACAAGAATTTTTCTGCCATGTTTTTTCACGCCAGAGAGAATTGCGAGAAATTTTTATCTTTGTTCCCTTTTGTCCAAAAGGAAAGAACATTTGTTATTCCGCATGGGAATTCAAGCTGGCTGCTCAAATATTTTCCGCAAACACGCGATTGGGATGCGATCCGTGCTCGCTACGGTATCAAACCTGGCCAGCCCGTGATCTTGTTTTTCGGCCTGCTTGCCCCCAGCAAAGGGATTGATGATCTGATCGAGGCTTTTGCCCTGGTTCGACAAAACTGCGATGCAAAACTGCTGATCGCCGGTTACCCAACAAAGCACATCAATATGGACGAGCTGAAAGAAAAGATCGCATTGTTAAACCTGACAGAGCATGTGGTCCTCGATCCCCGTTACATACCGCTGGAAGAAGTGGGGGCATTAATGAGTTTGGCAACTGTAGCGGTTTACCCTTATCGAAGCAGCACGCAGAGCGGTGCCCTGCAGGTCGCTTACACGTTTGGTCGCCCGGTCATTGCCACAACTGTAGGCGGTTTGCCGGAGGCGGTTGAGCATGGGAGAAGCGGCTTTTTAGTCCCCGCGTGTTCTCCTGCTGAGCTGGCAAATAACATCCTGAAGCTGGTCACAAATCCTGAGTTAGCCAAGGTCATGGGGGAATATGCCCGGCATTTATCGGAGACGCGTTTTAGTTGGAGATCGGTCGCGCGGCAAATCATCCGGGTATACGATCAACTCCTTGAAAAAGAATCAGCTTGAGCGATAGCGGTTGAGCCGACTCAGGAGTGCCGCGTACTCCCCGAGGGAATGTTTATGCGAGATGAAGATCCGGCGAATGGCATAAGGATTTCGTTTCACTTCAGCCTGTGAGCTGGGTCCGTTTAGTAACGTGAACGCGGTCCTGATCCCTGAACCAGCAACAATTTTCTCAATCTGGTCATTTAGATCAGCCAACTGACCATTCGGGTAGGCAAAGCTCAGTACCGGCTCTCCCAATTCCCTCTCAATTCGGGATTTCGATCCTTCGATCTCGGTGCGGACCTCATCCAGCGAGATGCGGGTTAAAATCGGATGATGCAGAGTATGCGCCCCAAACTCAATCCCACCATTCTGCATCTCTCTCACCTGATCCCAGTTCACCATCAGTCTCCGGAAGTATCCCTCAGGAACAGAAACACCGAGTGATCCCGGCAGGCGTTGTATATGGGCCTCTTTTTCGGCTTGAGGCAGGGCCTTCATTAATTCAATCCAATTCTTACTAACTTGCTCAAGCTGTTTTTCATCTGACCAGCGTTCAATTCTTCCATCAGGGAACGTTAAGTGATCGCTTTGTGTGTGATGAAAACAGTACGCCGCCATATCCCAATAGAATGGAGCATCCGTACCGATATGTTCTGTGGTTAGAAAAATCAGGGCCGGGAAGTTATGCTGGCACAGAATTGGATAGGCGGATGTGTAGTTGTCGAGATACCCATCATCAAAAGTGATCAATGCTGCGTAAGGAGGCAGGCCAGTGTGACCATCCAACCATTCAACAACTCTTTTCAACGAAACGACATTGAACCATTTTGCCAAATAATCCATTTGGCGATCGAACTCTGCCGGCGTGGCGCTGACGTTTGGTTTAAAAGAATCGAAATCTTTGCGATGCGGATCATCAATGCGATGGTAGTTCACGACCGTCAGCGATTTTGCCCATAAGCTGCGCCCGGCTCGAATCAAGCCTGTTTTATCGACAAAGTCGAAGACTTTCCTCTTTAGTGATGAACGATCGGTCCGACTGGAATACATTTATTTCTCCCGTGCCTTATGCATATTGAGCGCTTTTCTGTAGGCATTCCAGGTGGCGTTGACTTGAGATTCGAGGTTAAAGTGTTGGCAGATCCTTTGCTGGGCGTGCTGACCTAAGGTTTCGGCGTAGCTCCGGTCTAAAGCCAGTCTGACAAGCCCCTGGGCTAATGCCGCCGGATCACCGGGCGGCACAAGCAGCGCATGTTCGTCTGGTCTGACCAGCTCAGGAATGCCTCCGGTGAAGGATGCCAAAATAGGACGCCCCAACGCAGCCGCTTCGAGAAGAGCAATAGGTGTGCCCTCATACCGGGACGGCATGACAAAGATATCGCTGGATTTAAGGATCGACATGGCATTCTTGCGATCATAGTAGCCAAGCAACCGCACCCGACTTTCCATGCCAACGCCCCGGATCTGCGCCAATAATTCTTCTTTGCATTGGCCTTCGCCAACGATCAGACAATACAACTGAGGGACTTCCGCTGCGATTTTTTGCATAGCCTCGATCAAGACGTCATACCCTTTCACTGGCACGAGGCGTCCCACTGCTGTGCAAATCATCGAATCGGGAGGCAGCTCAAATTTTTGGCGTATCCATTCTGAGTCTCCGTGAATTGCAGAGACATCCACATCGACAGCATTGTAAATGAGCTCAACAGCGTTTTCTGGCAGTCCCGATTTGAGCAGCGATTGGCGGTCTTTTTCCGATACCGTGATATATAGGTCAAGGCCCTGATTGCTTAACAGTTCCAGCGCTGTATAAAGCTTGCCTTTGAGAGAGGCTTTACCATGTTCATTGGCATACCAGCTGTTGAGCGTAGAGACGAGAGAAGTGCGGGTGATGACCGCTGCGAGATTTGCCCAGAACTTGGATTGAATATTCTGGCTATCCAGAAGAGTATAGCCTTCGCTCCGAATGACCTGAATGAGGCGGATTAACAGCCGAGGGTCTGCTTTGTGATCAGAGAGGATATGAACGGGTAAACCCACTTGCAGGGCTTGCCTCGTGATCGCTCCAGATTTTAAACCAGCGAGTGCGATCGTTCCAGGCTTTGCGCGTGCCATTAGGGATAGGACGCGGGAGCTGGAGCCTCCGTAATTATTTGAAAGATCTACAATAAGAACTTTGGGAGAAGAATCGGTCACTTGAGGAATTCCATCAATCAACGGTAGCGGCTACGAGCGTCGCTGGATGCGATCCCAGAGGGGGGACTGTCCGCCTTTCAGGAATTTAAAAAACCCCATCAGAGCCGCCAGGTTGCTGTTCGCCAAAAAAGTCGGTAGGTAGAATAAGCGTAATAGTTTGTTTTGTTCGCCGCGCGTCTCGGAATTTCTTCCGAGCCAGGCCAGAGTATAAAACATAATCTGTAGACCTAGAAGAATCAGGCTATACGGCCTGCCGAGGATCAACAGTCCTCTGCTTTGGGGCGGAAACAAGACTGCCAGGAGATTGAAGATGGCTGCGCCGATCATGCCAAAAGGCACAAGGGGGCGAAGGAATTTATGAGAAAGGATTTGCCAGACCAATAGTGGGCGGCTAAATGGCAGGATCTGGTTTGCCATGGCAATGGCCTGGAAACGACCCGCGTTGATCCGTGTGCGGCGGGTGATCTCATCTTCGGCGCTCGGCGAT
>DATGYJ010000286.1:0-29054 GCA_035298105.1 Anaerolineales bacterium
ACCGTCAACGAATACGAAACCCTGCTGATGCGGCACGACCTCTCGGACGTGCTGCGGGATCCGCTGCGGTTCATGGCCGAGAAGGCGCTGTATCGAAACCACCACGTTGCCTGAAATCCTTGGTTTGCAGGTTACTTGTTGGTTTCGACACCTGCACTCCCTGGCACCGCCCGCCAGGGCAGGTGTGCGCCAGGTGCAAGTGTACGGCGGACGAGCACCGCCTACTCAACCAACGGATTGCTCTTGAAACAAACTGTCGGGTGGCTAGTGTTTTCAAATGTTTTTGCGGTTTTGACTGGTTACTTTAGTGACCTCGCGCATAGAGTACCTTTCCCCGTTTTGTGATCTCGCGCAGGAAGAAATCGCCCGAGTCTTTACGTTTATTAATCACTGCACGTGAACGCGCAATAACGTCTACCTTAAATGGGAGAGGAGGCAGGGAATCCGGGATTTCCATAATGGTTTTCACCTCCCCTTTTGGCGTTTCCATAACAACCAGCAGATCCACATCGCTCGAAGCATCAGGCTTGCCATAAGCATGTGAGCCAAAGAGGATGATTTCTTCCGGGTTGAATTTCTCGGCAATGTGGCTTGCAAGCGCGCGAATTGTCCGCATGGGAATGCGAGCGCGCTTATCGAGCTGTGGATCTTGAAATGCTGATCGAGAAGTCATATTCAAATTATATGTGCAAATATGAACAGTCGAGATGGGAGGATTGAGTAGTGGAAAATCGGCGGGCTGCCCTTACAGGGGCCTCACCGGCACGCACCCTGTGAGCATAGTCAGATGGGTTGGTTTAGGAGGCCGGGATAATATCAAGTAATATTAGGCTTGAGAATTGTCTCTAGCATAAATCCCGGGAGGTAACATGAAAACAAAAGAAGAGATCGTGGACAACTGGCTGCCGCGCTATACCGATACGCCTCTCAAGGCATTTGGCAAATATATCCTGCTGGTCAACTTTGAGGATTACCTGCGCATGTTCTCGGCGTGGTACAACGTCCCCATCCGTGGGCTTGAGAAACCCATGCCCAATGTCACCGCCGAGGGCATCACCTTGATCAACTTCGGGATGGGCAGCCCCAATGCCGCCACCGTGATGGATCTGCTGAGCGCGGTCAAGCCCCAGGCTTGCCTGCTGCTCGGGAAATGCGGCGGGCTCAAGAGGAAGAACAATCTCGGCGACCTGATCCTGCCGATCGCGGCGATCCGTGGCGAAGGAACTTCCAACGATTACTTCCCGCCTGAAGTCCCGGCTCTGCCCGCTTTCAGCCTGCAGAAAGCCGTCTCCACCACCATCCGCAAACACGACCGGGACTACTGGACGGGCACCGTGTACACGACCAACCGCCGCGTCTGGGAACACGACGAGAAATTCAAGGCCTACCTGCGTCTCATCCGTGCCATGGCGATCGACATGGAGACGGCGACTTTATTCACCACCGGTTTCTATAACCAGATCCCTACCGGCGCACTCTTATTGGTGTCTGACCAGCCGATGATCCGCAGCGGGATCAAAACCGCACGGAGTGATAGAAAAGTGACGCAGAAGTATTTGGAAATGCACCTGCGCATCGGCATCGATTCACTCAAGGAGTTGATCAATAACGGTGAGACGGTCAAACATTTGCGGTTTTAAGATCTTCATATTCAAGCCGTCACGGATCCTTGCCGGTACTGCTTTAGGACCTCCCAGCCTGCCAGCCTGCGGTTGGTCTCATCATATAAACGCCATTTGAGGCATTTCAAACTCGAGATGAGGGTCAATGGCTTGACGTGAAATAAGGTGTTCTCGCGGTAAGCCTTTGGCAGGTTGTAATTGGGGATCTTCGACCCCAGATGATGGATGTGATGGAAGCCGATATTCCCGGTGAACCATTGCAATACCGCGGGGAGTTTATAGAAGGAGCTGCCCTGCAGACTGGCATCGAAGTAATTCCACCGGCTGTGGCGTTCCCAATACACACCTTCATAATTATGTTGGACGTAAAACAACCACACGCCGGCGCTTGTCCCAAAGAACAAAACCAGCAGCTGCGTGATCAGGTAGTTCCGCCACCCGAAGACCAGGATCATTACGGTGACGATCAGGGCGAGCGTCAGGTTTGTCCACCAGACGCTGGCGATTTCACGCTTGCCTTTGGGGGGCGGGATCCGCTCGACGATCACGAACACCAGCAGGGGGCCGATCAGGAGCATGGCGAACGGATTGCGTAAGACTCGGTAACCGAATCTCTTCCACCAGGGTGCCTGCAGATACTCCTGAACGGTCATGGTGTACACGTCTCCGGTGCCGCGGCGGTCGAGGTCACCCGAAGTGGCATGGTGAATGGCATGTTCATGCTTCCAGCGGTAATAAGGTGTGAAAGCCAGGAGGCCGGTCACGAAACCAACAATATCGTTTGCGCGCTGCGACTTGAAGAATGAACCGTGTCCGCAATCGTGGAAGATGATGAAAGCCCGGATCATGAATCCGGCTGTCAGGAGGGTGAGCGGCAGGGTCAACCAGATTGAAATTTCCACACTCCGGATCGAGAAGTAGAACAGTGCAAAAAAAGGGATCAGCGTATTGATAATTTGCCAGAGGCTTTTACGCAGATCGGGCCGGGCGTAAGCGGCAACGATCTGCTGCCAGTGGACATTCCCCTCCAGGTTTGTCATTCGATTCATCTCAACTCCTTTCAAATTCATTGTACAACGATCTGCAGGCGAATAAATTAGTGCCTGGTGCAAAAGTGCTCCCTGCGCCGTCTCACGCGGGTGAGACAGTGCGAAGTGTGAGTTGAGTTCAAGTTCGTCTGTGAACCTGGATTTGTTGTACAATTTGATGAAAGTTGCATTCATATTTAGTGGGCATATATGCCTGAACCACGCAAACTCTCTGTCTTCCTTTGTCATGCTTCACAAGATAAACCCATTGTACGGGAGTTGTATCAGCGACTCATTGCCACCGATTGGATTGATCCCTGGCTGGATGAAGAGAAATTATCCCTGGGCCAGCATTGGACCTCTACCATTGAGGAAGCCATTGATTCGGCCGATAGTGTGATCATATTTCTGTCACAGAATTCTGTGCAGAAAGAAGGCTTTGTCCAGCGTGAATTGAATCGTGCCTGGAATCGTTCCCTGGAAAAACCTCAAAATGTAATATTCCTTATTCCCTTTCGACTGGATGACTGCGAAGTTCCCTATAACCTGCGCGAAAGGCATTGGGGAGACTATTTCGGCTTAAAGAAAGAAAAGACTTACGAAAGTTTATTGCACTCTTTGAAACAAAGACATGAGCAAAAACTCCTTCTCGAAAGGAAGGAACAAGCCCGCGCCGAGGAGCTCACACGCATCCATAAGGAAGAGGAAGACAGGATTCGTCGTACCAGAGAAGAAGAGGAAAGAGCACGGGTACAAGCACAGGAAGCTCGCACCCGTAAAGTCGCCGAAGCAAAAGAAAACTCAGTTGTCGAGGACCAACAAGCTCGCAAAAAACAAGACAAGGAGGAATTAGCGCCTCAACGAATCGCCCATTCTGCTTTTTCAAGAGGCGGCGGCGGGAGTGGAATTCTTTTGGACGGTGCCGTGGTTCATTACGAGACTTTGGGACGTGGGCGTCCTGTCATCTTTTTGCATAGCTGGATTGGCTCATGGCGATACTGGTACAGCTCCATGCAGGTGGCGGCACGAGCTTTTCGTTCTTACGGGCTCGATCTTTGGGGCTTCGGGGACACTGCTCACAGCATTTCGAATTATTCCCTGGAGCAACAAGCCACTCTTCTTGACCGCTTCCTCACAGAAATGGCCATTGGAAAAATCGCGCTCATTGGTCATGGGTTAGGGGCATTGGTCGGAATGACTTTCGCGACGCGCTTCCCGCAGAGTGTCGACCGTTTGATGGCGGTCAGTTGCCCCCTGGATTATCGCGCAGTAAATGCCCGCCTGCGAACCGCTTCGCTGGCCGAACTGGCCAAATGGCTGTCCAGCCATACCCCAGAGGCAGCTACCGCTCTCCTGGATACTGCCAAAGCTGATGTTCAGGCCATTGCCGCTTCGCTCGTTGGATTGCAGGCAAATAATATTTATGGTAATTTTCGTGCCCTGAATATTCCCTGCTTGTTGGTCTATGGCGATAAAGACCCGGCAATTATCAGCCCGGATTGGGAATTTTCCCATTCAGCCATGACACAGCAGGTCCAGTTAGAGGGCTCCGGGCACTTTCCCATGCTGGACGAACCGGCTCTTTTTGAGCGACTCATGATGAATTTCCTTTGGCTTAAATCCGGGATGAGCCCGATGGATATTCAAATTAAATAGAATTATCATGGCATAGGGGCTGTTCGATCCAAACAGAGGAAAAGTCCTGGGCGGTGGGAGCTTGACCCCCTCTGTCCATCGGGTTGCTGCGCGAAAGCGGACTGCCGGCCCGCTTGTGGCCCTGCCGTTTACGGTGGGGCGAGTAATAGGATGGAGAAATCTAACTGGCTCGCGATCATTTCATACCTTAGTAAGTAACTTCCTCTGCCCAGTGTTCTTCATGGTTTTCGTCGAGACAAGTCTCGCAAACGAGGATATCCTTTTGCTTTTCCTGTGAACACTCTATACAGATCCAGGTTGCAACTGTTTGTTTGCCCTTGCGTTGGCAGTCCGCACAATACTTATACCTGGGTTTGTTTTGTTCCACAATCCGTGGGTACGATTTTCCTTCTTCAACTGTGCCGATGGATTCCAATATGATCTGATGCTCGACCCAATCTCCGAAATCGTAAACATACTGCAGAGTATCGCCTGGTTTCAAGCCTAATCCCCCAACTCTCAACTCGGCGGCAGTGCCTTCTCCGAATGGATCAACGTCGCCGATTTCCACTTCACGAAATTTCTTTTTGCTCTTGCCGCGCGGAATTAGTTTCGAGAAGCCGCTCATGTGGTCACTCATGTCATGGTTAAAGGATTTCCGTAATATCCCATCGAACTCGGAAAATGTCTGCCCGGCTTTGATCTCGATAGTTCGCCAGATCGACGGGTTATATCCAAGATTTGCCTTAAAACGATAAACATCATTCTCTTGGGCGGGTCGATAGGAGTCATGGATCCATGGTAACTGCTCGGCCTCGGCCAGTTCCATGAGCTCAAATGATGGCAGATCTTCTGCATAGAAAAGGCTGATTCCATCGTTCCTAACGCGCTGGTCCCTTTCAATGATCTCGCGCCAGTTATCACCCGGATAGCCGCGTGGATCAGATAGCCGCACAAATACATCCGGGATGACTTGCGGAACAAACAGGTGCCCGTCAAGCGATTCTTCCAGCAGATTGAAAAGAATATCAGAAAACTCTTTGTTGTAACGCTGGATTGCGTCCAGGTTCCGTTCTCTCTTCGGCTCATATTCAATTAGAAATGTATGGCTCTCCCAATCCTGTACTGTTACCAGTAAACTGTCTCCCCGTTGTGGCTTCACCTGGTTGAACCAGTTCCCAAACTCAAAAGCGTCTACGAAATCTCTGCGCCCCAGGGAATTTGGTTCCCAGATATTTTTGACTGTTTTGACTCGAAAATCAATAGGATTTCCCCGGTCGTCCATAAACCTCACGTTTTGAAGTTTTGTCTCTCTGTGAATAAAATAATTGAAGAATGAAGGTGGGATTGTATTTTCTTTCTCGGCATAGCGGTCGATTGGCACACGAAAACGGATGCCTTGCATTGCAATCCGCGTTGGCAGGATCGTACTTTTATTGAGATAGACAAGATTCACCCCCTGCTCGTCATAATGCAGGCAATTTCGAAGACTCGACAGCGCGGTTTTTGATCTGGTTGGGTAGATGGCGTATACACGGTCCGCCAAATCCTTGACGGTGAGGGGCCCGTCCATTTCGGCAAGGACCTGCTCGACAACTTGTTTTAGAGTTGGCTTGTTATCAACCATATTTCAAATTATACATCCGCAGACCTGACAGGCGTTGTCTGCCAGGAGAGGTGTAATAGCAGGCGGTGACAAGCAGTGTGGCAGTTCCTAAATACAACAATTATGGAGCAGAGGCCGGACCTGGGAATGGAAAAACCGGCAGGATGAATGGCTCCCGCGGTGTCTGCGTAAAGTCAAACTCGCTGAGCAGGTCGCCAAGCACGGATACGTTCTCGCGTACTGTTGGCCGTGGATCGGGGCGGCCATCTGTGACGGGATCAATACGTTGATGATTCAGAAAAATATCCTCGATCAATTTGATATAAGCATCATGGCTTAAAGTCTGGTGATCGACATAACCCTTTTTGGCGTAGGCGCTGATCATGAGGCCCGGGACACGCAAGCCATAGCCATTTTGATCTACGCCTGGCGGAGGCACATGATCGTAGAAACCGCCCCAGTCATCCCACGATAACAGGATCACCGTACTATCCCAGTCAGGGCTTTGCATGACGGCGTCGATCAGACTCGCCGTCCATGCCTGGCCATCGCTGAGGCGTGCCGGAGGGTGTTCGCTATTTGAACCATTAGGCGTGATCCAACTGACCGTTGGCAGTGTGCCATTCATGGCGTCCTTATAGAAATTGGTAACATCCATAACATTTTGGAGCTGGCCATCTTGTTTGACGGTATCAAAGTAGGGCAATGGATTCCAAATACCGGGCGTCTTCGCATCCTGATGCACAGGCGGGCACAGCGCCCTGTCATCTGCGCAATCAGGCTGGGTGCCGGCTTGAACGTAATATTTCCAGCTGACTTGATTTTTGAAGAGCAGGTAAGTCAGATCAGTCCAGGCATAGTCGGGGTCTGGGCGATCCTGATGCTTATTGAAATCTGGTGGAGAATCTGGTGTATCTAATGCATTGATACAACTCAGCGGGTCGCCGGCAGTTTGGCACTTTGCCGACCATTCAGAGACCAGGAACAAATGGGCCGGCAAACTCCAGGAGGCGTTTGGCGCAAAGAGATGATCTTGCAGCACAAAGTTCTGAGCCAGTTTCCAATAGTTTGGAATCTCACGTGCGTCATGGTAACCCATAATCTCCTGGGCGCCCTCACCACCGCAATCGGGAGCCTCCGTTTGCTGACAGCCAGTTTTCGATTTTTCAGCCTGGGCAATAAACCCATCCATGCGACCACCGTCAATATCCGCCTGTGCATTGATCGTGCCGTGTGGACCGCCAAAATTTCTATCGGCGGGATCATGAAATGGATAAATGCAGGTCCCTCTTTGGGGGTCGTTTACACAGACCGTGAACTTGCCATTCTGCACCGGCAGGCCATTTGCCCCCGGATACGTACCAAAATAGGAATCGAAGGAACGGTTCTCCTGCATGATGATGACAACATGTTTGATCTTTTGACGTGCCAGCGCCAGGGAAGATTGGGCTTTGGTGGTAGTGGGCTGTATAGGACTGTTCTTTTGAATCGCAGAGATGGAGACTGTGCTGCAAGCAGAGAGATTAACCAAAAAAACCAGAACAAGAAACGATTTTAGAACTTTCATTTTCTCTTCCCATTTTCGTACCGGTAATAATGCTGTAAGTATATAGAGCCCACGTGAACTTGGGATTAAGTCTGTGTTAGAAGAGCATGAATTATTCCGTATCCCATCCGGAAGGCGTAAGTGAAATCAAAAGAGCGGTTCGTTCGAGCCGCTCTTTTGATCTTATATATTTGATATTATCTCGCTATGAGTCGAACTCACCAATCTGGTCCCCATTTAACAATACGGTGTAATGTCCCTTGGGAACGCTTCCCAGGTTGAGGCTGGCTTGCAAAGGAGTAGATAGAGCCATCAAGGTGCAGGGTTTGTTCTTTTCGGCGACTGCATAGGCCTTCAGGTTGATCTGGTTTTTATCAGCGGGTCCACTCACTTCCACGCGTAACTGGTAACAAGGCGTCGGCTGAAAATAAGCGAAGTTCACCATCAATTGAGGGGGCTGTGACTCTGCCAGGAACACCGAGCTTGAATCGATGGTGATGTCGCCAGCCATCAAGTCGCTATCGCCAGATTGGGGTGCATAGGGGTTGTCAAAGTGTAAGGTGACGGGAGTGGCCTTCGCTCCGCACGCTGCGAGCATTATGGCAAACATTGCAAACAACAAGCTACCTTTAAGGGTTTTCATTCTTTTCTCCATTTCTATTTGGAAAGGACGCTGCCGGCTTGAATTTGTTCCCATCAGCCTGGCAAATCCATAAGGTTCCTTGTGAAAACAGCGCGCAGGAGGGGGGACTCGAGTACACGCTGGGCGCCTTGTCGTTCGCAATGTCGAATTTCTGTAATTCAAATGTATCGCTTGTTATTTATATCACTCGTTATACTTGCACTCAGACAACCCACAAGTAAGGTTCCCATGATGTAGCGCTTACGTCACCTTACAAACAGTTGTTGGAGTACTGAGCATGATGCAGGCGGAGAAATTCAGCCGATACGAGATCAGAGAGGAGCTGGGCCAGGGTGGAATGGCCACAGTTTATCGCGCCTACGATCCGCTTTTCGAACGGGAAGTCGCACTCAAGATCCTCAAACAGGAAGGACTCAACGATCCCCAGGTGCGTGAACGCTTTGAGCGTGAGACGAAGATCATTGCGAAGCTCGAACATGCGGCGATTGTCCCCGTCTATGATGTCGGCCGAAGTGATAATGACCAGTTGTTCTTTGTGATGCGTTATATGGCGGGCGGTTCGCTTGCGGATCGCATTCAGAATGGGTCATTGTCACTCCTGGATGCGGCCAGCATCCTTCAGCGGCTTGGCGCCGCGCTTGATTATGCCCATGCAAAAGGTATCATCCACCGCGATCTGAAACCGGGCAACATCCTTTTCGATGAATACGACAATGCGTATATCTCCGATTTTGGGATTGCCAAACTTATGCAGGCTTCCCCCAAGATCACCAATTCCGGGATCATCGGCACACCTACTCATATGAGTCCTGAGCAGGCACGGGGTGAAGAAGTGGATGGACGCAGCGATATTTATTCCCTGGGAGTCATCCTGTTTGAAATGCTGAGCGGGCATACGCCGTTTGAAGCTACCACGCCCCTGGGGATGGCGTTCAAACATGCCATCGAACCGCCCCCGCGCATTCTGGATGTCAACCCGAATCTACCTGCCGGCGTAGAGATGGTGATCAAGAAAGTCCTGGAGAAGGAACGTGAGCTGCGCTATCGTTCTGGAGCCGAGTTTGCGAATGCTTTTATTGGGACGCTTGCCCAGCCATTAACCTCTGATGCGAATCTTTTGACATTGCCTGCTTCACATGTTCATCAGGACGATGAGGTGGTTGTGCTGCCTCGACCCAATACCGCGCACAAACGCCAAACCATCTCCCGATTCTGGATGCTTGGCGGGTTGGCACTTGTCCTGGCTGTATCTGCTGCCCTTTGGGGATACTCCAAAGTCGGCGCGCCGGCCCCTCCAACGCCGCCGCAGCTTGCTACTCGCACTCCGGCGCTCTTCACTCCTACGAGTCTTCCCACCGAAACGAATACCCAAGTGCCAGCTGAAGTGGTTCCTCCAGCGAGCCCTGTTAATCCCGGCATTGGCGGCGCCAACAAAATTGCCCTGACGGCAAATGACGATATTTATTTAATGGATATGGATGGGAGTCACATCCGGCAGTTGACCAATACCAATCGCCCCAAGTTCGATCTGCAATGGCTTCTGGGGGGCAGTGAACTCCTGTATGGTGAAGCCAATTGCATCTACCAAATCGATGTGGAAACGGCCAAAGCCAAACCGGAAGAAATTGTCTGTTTCAAGGACCCTAAGTTTGATGGTTTCCGCGTCTCGCCGGATGGGAAGCAGATTGCGATCAGCATCGAGCGCCGTCTGCTCGTGCTTCCATTCGACCTCCCGAGACTCTCCAGGGTCACCTCGGCCTTTGAACTCCAGAGCCTGGAAGGACTGTGTCTCGATTACACCGACGTGGCGGTGAAAGGCGTCCGCTGGTCTGCGGATGGACGGGAACTGGCAGTTCTGTATCAGAGCGTGGTCAACCAGCGCCTGGGAGATACCATCCGTGTGCTGGATGTGGACATGGAGCGCTGCCAGGAAGTTGATCCGTTGATCAGGGATGAATTCCCCGCCAAACGGTTTACCCCTGAAGGATATGAAAGGTATCCCATTCTGCCTTCTTACGACTGGGATGGTGACCAGCGCTTCCTGTTCAATAGTTTTCAGCGCAACGGGGGTTATGGTGAACTGTATTTATATGATATGTCAACGACCGTAGCCCGCAAGATCGATCCGGTAGATGGTATTTGCTGTTACGGTACTGCGGCTTTCAGCCCGGATGGGACCTACATCCTAATGGCTTTTCAGGATGTCCGCCGCGGCGCGGAGAGTGAGACACAGTTATATTACATCCCCATCGATCAAATCGGCGCTGAGGGGACATTGACTCCGATCAAGCTACCGCTGCGCTTTTTCCCAAATCTGCGTGAGAATATCCAACTGGCCTTACGCCCTTCTGCCACTGAATAATCCTGTGATCGTCCAGAGCCGGGAGCGCCGTCATTCCTGCCTGTGTGAATGGGGGCGTTTGTGAGTCTCCGAACCGGAGATCTGATTTCATTCTAGCAAACCTTATACAATCTATGGGACAAACATTTTAGGGATTTCACCACTATGCCTGCACCTGCGCATAAGATATGATGTATAGACATAGGTTCTGATGCAAATCCTTTTCCTTTTGGATGTGCGGACTGTTGCTTTATTTGTGGCGATGACATTCTTTGTCCAGGCAACCGCGATTGGAGCTCAAGCGTTCCTCATCAGGGAATTAAGACAATACCGAGGGGTCAGTGCAGCGGTGCTGGCAAATTTATGTGTCGCAGTTGGGTTAGTGTTGCGACTGTTCGTTGGCAGATTGTCCGATTTCATTACCACCATCCTTGCCAGCACTTTGATCCTGACAGGTCCCGGCCTTTTTTATATAGCCCTTGGTCAATTCACAGGACTAACATACAGCAAAACGATTGTAATCAATGTAATTACAGCGATCTTGAGTTTTTTGTTGTATTTCACTTATTGGAATAACCTTATCGGGGCACGGATGATCACTCTTTCGCTGGGGGCCGCCGTCATGGTCTTGATGCTTATTTATCAGCTCTGGCGAACGCGAAGGACCTCCCTACGGTTTAGCGCAGATCTGATGCTGATCTCTTTCCTCACCTATGGACTATTTCTGATTGGTAGAAGCATAAGCATCGCATTGGCTCCCCCGCAGGATCTCTTTAGTAATACTCCTATTCAGTCCGCAACTTATCTTCTGCTCTTCGCAATGAGTTTCTTTTGGTCGACAGGCTTCATTCTGATGGTAAGTGAGCGTCTACACAATGATCTGATGGAGGTCGCCACCATTGATGTCCTGACGCGAATTCCAAACCGGCGTGCGACCCAAGGCTTCCTTGAAAAAGAACTTTCCCGAATCCAGAGGAGTGATGGTGAATTTGGGGTGTTGTTGATTGACCTTGACAATTTCAAGCAAGTGAACGATCGCTGGGGCCATGCCATGGGCGACCAGGTTTTAGTTAATACAGCCAGCATATTCCAATCCATGCTCCGTAAACAGGATTGGGTCGGTCGCTGGGGCGGCGAGGAGTTTTTGATCATCCTGCCAGGCTCTTGCGATGCAGCCTTACTCGCAGAGCGAGTGCGCTGCCAGGTTGCCAATTCGGAATACGGCCCAGAGGCTTCATCTTTTCATATCACAGTTTCTATTGGAGTCGCCTGTGCCAACCAAAAGAGCACAGTGGATGGAATTCTAAAAAAAGCCGATGATGCTCTGTACGAAGCAAAGTTAAAGAAAAATACTGTAAGTGTGGCCATCTGAAAAAGCGAACAAAGACTGACCTTTCTGATCTCATACTTGAGATTCAATTCCCGGTTGAAAAAGCCTGAGACGTTGTCGCCAGGCTGTCTTACTGCATGCGGACAGCGCCGGAATGTTGCCGCCTGTGTTCAAAAAAACTCCGAGACATTGCATCGTCTCGGAGTTCTCTATAGCTTAGTAGCATCGCTTCGATGCCTGTTGTGATTTATTCGTTACGGGGAAGTGCGTCCGGGCCCGAGCAGCGGGCAATGGAAATAATGATCGGTTGGGTCCATGACATTGTTGCCATTCGTATCTTCCCACCAGCGCCCACCCAGGTAACCGGGATCGCCGGGACCGAACTCGGTGGTATGGTTTTCAAGCTTTTGGAAAGGGCCCTGCATGGGCAGTGGATCGTTCGTGACAAACGTATCGTAGTAAAGGCCCTGGCTGGTAACATAAATCGTACCCAGTGCACCATTACCACGCCCCGCCGAAACAGGAATGACCGTCAACAGTGCAACGACCAGTACGATGAACAGCACAGCTATTTTTCTTTTCATTCATTTACTCCTTTTCTCTATCTAGGGTTGAAAATCTTGTCTGGTTTTTTCTTACAACCTATCAGCCAGACCCATCGCCATCTGCGATGCCTATCCAGTGTAAAGAAGAAAAATGAATAGACTCTTTGGAAAGTCTTATGAAAGTATTACGAGCCAATTAACAAGTCATTAATTGCTGCAAATGCTCCTGCCGCCCGGGGTGGCGTGTCATTGCTCGCAAGCTATTGATTGTTTCTCTACAGGCAAGCCAAAGGCTTCATAGACGGGCACACCATCCCATTCAGGAGGGATGGCCAGTCCGAGGGCAAAGGCGGCTGTCGCGGCAGTATCTGTAATATGGACAGGGCCGGTCAGCTGCTTGGGCTGGATGCCCGGCCCGACCGCGATCCACGGGATGGTCATGTCTTCAGCCGAGTTCGATCCATGCGTTGAGTCATGACCTCCGTGATCGGAGGTGACGATGATCAAGGTGTCATTGCGCAAGTTCCTCGCATCCAGCTCATCCAGAAGTTGCCCCAGCACCTGGTCATCACGGGCGAGGAAGTTGAGTTGCTGCTGGGAAAGCCAGCCATAGGAATGTCCCATCCCATCGGCTGTAGCAAAGTGTATGAAGAGAACGCCGAAATTTTGAGGGAATTCTTTGACCAATCTTTTCATCAGGATGGTCTCGCGGTCGTTCACAAAAACAAAGTTATCCAGGCTGGAGGGTTCGGTGATCTGGATCAATTTCTTCTTACCAACGTACATATCTGTTTGCAGGCCTGCGGCATGAGCGATGTCGAACAGGTCCGTGCCCTGGGCGTAGCCTCTTTCGGGGAGGTAATCATTCCAATCCACGCCGTGTTTTGACGGGCACATTCCGGTTAGCATCGAGGCGTGAGCCACCAATGTGATACTGGGATAGACAGTCTGTGCGTTGAGGGAGAATGCTCCGCTCTGCATCAGTTCAAGCAGGTGCGGCATGGGCGCCATTGCAATCGCGTCGGGGCGCAGACCATCAATGGACAGGATCAGCACGCGGTGGGCGCGCGGCATGATCGTCGCTGTAACCGTCGGTGTGAATGTCTCGGTCGGCGCGGCGGTGGCCGTTTGGGTAGGGATTGCCGGTGGGATCAACACCGGAGGCAATGTTGAGGTCGGAATCTGCGCAGCGGTCGGCGGACTGAAGGATCCATTGTTATTTGGCGCCTGACAAGCGAAAAGAAGGAGTACCAGAAAGATAGAAAGAGTAAACTTGCGAGTTCTATTTAGAGACATTGTGATTGGTTCCTTATCGAGGAGGGCGTGTGGGCGGCGGCGGGAAGGTGGGAGTGAAGTAGATTTCTGGCGTGGCGAGCGCCAAACCAATTACGGGGAAGCGCCCTTCTGCAAACGGCGTATTTCCATCGGTTGAGACCAGCAGGAACTGCAATACGTCCCCGGGAGGCGATGCTTCACCTGTACAGGAAACCTGGGTCGAAAATCCCTTCACTTTTTGACATTCATAAATGTTTTCAAGCGTAGCGTTCCTGATCTTTAGATAGAAATCAGGGGCTGAACTCTTCGTAAGAACGTTAATTACCATCTTTCCATCGGAGCCGAGGCTGAAGGACAGGATGCAGGGCATGACCTGCATCGAACTGCAGTAGCCCAAATGTGATAATGGCTTTCGACCGCTGATGTGTACCGGTCGGCTGTTCCATTCCATGAGCAGGATCAGTGATCCGGCCAGGAGGAGAATCATGAAGACAGCAAGGATGACTAATCCTACGATCAATCGGTTTCGATTCATAGGTTCCCCCTCAGGTGCCAGATATTTCTTGGGAGAACGTTATTCGCTACGCTCCACTTTTGGGATGAGGTGGCTTCGATATTGTAGGGCACAATGAGATGATTTTACCAAATTCAACACCTACAGCGGTTTGATCTTGACAGGTCTGGATCGCTTGCGTTCCATCCCTGATTTCAACTTAGGTCGTTCTTGATTTTCACAGCGCGGTTTGTAGTGGACGTACTTCGCGCTCCAGCTGCTTGCCGAGTTGATCCTCGGTTGCCCTGTAGAATCAGATTGATCATGTGTGACTGCCTCAATCTCCTTATACAGGTCTCGAGAGAGATGTCTTATTCTTAGAAGTTATTTTGCATGAATGTGAAATCTATGGAAGAAATGGTTTGAAAACCTGATATACTCTCGCGTCGTTTGTCGTATCATTCATGCAATGAATCAATAAAGCATGAATGGAAACGAGAAAGGAAAAAGTGAATGAGTGATTCAAACGAATACTGGGGTATCTCATCCAGCATTGACCTGTATGAATGCGACCTGGCTTTGATGCAAAACGCAGATGCGATTCGCGAGTTTGTAAAGACGCTCTGTGAGCGTATCAAGATGCGCCGGTATGGCGAGACACAGGTCGTATACTTTGGTGACGATCCGCGTGTGACAGGATTCAGTATGACACAGCTCATCGAAACCTCTCTGATCTCAGCGCATTTTGCAGATGCAAGCTGTGCCATATACCTGGATGTATTTAGCTGCGCACCTTATGAACCTGAAGAGGTGGTAAAGTTCGCAGTAGAGTATTTCAAAGCCAAAGCACACAACCTCAATGTTGTCTATCGCAGATAGACCGTGACTCAACGTTCTCCATACTCAAAAGAGCGACCGATTTCGGTCGCTCTTTTTCTTTGTCTAAAGCCGTTCCACCTGCAGTACAACTGCAGATGGAACGAGTCGTATTTTACGAATTCGGCGCAAGTTTTGCCATCAGGTTGGCGATCGGCTTGAGTTGCAGCCACCATTGCTCACGAGGTCGTTGACATTTCAAATCAGCCATGCGGTCGAAGTCACGCATATCGTGGAAGATAAATTTTCCGTTCTGCAAGCCAATGAAGCAACCGGTTGTATCTCCCTGGCTGCATTGCTCGATCAAATGCTCAACACATAGCTTGGCAAGCCGGGTCGCCTGGATGCGATCAAAGGGGGATGGATCGCCGCCCTGTTGTAAATGACCCAGAATGGCAGGGCGCACATCAAATACATCCTGGCCCTCCTCTTCAAAGAGTGAGCAAATAAAACTTGTCGTATAGATTGTGTTGGCATACTCATTGCGAATCACAAGCCCAAGGCGTTTGCCCAGGTTGAAACCATGCTTGAGCATATTCACATCTTCCTGCAATTGCCTGAGGGTGATCCCTTCTTCGGGCAGGTAGAAACGCTCTGCTCCCGTGGCAAGCGCGCTCATCACAGCGAGATAACCACACCAGTGTCCCATGACTTCAACCACGAAGCAGCGCCGTGTTGCAACCGCAGATTGTTTGATCTTATCCACCGCGTCCACAATATTGTTCAGCGCTGTATCTGCGCCGATGCTGAATTCGGAGCCTGGCAGGTTGTTGTTGATGGAGGCCGGCAGGCAGACAATTGGAATGTTGAACGCCGGGAAGTTGCCGCGTTCATTGATCATGGCGTAGATGCCTTCATAGGCATTCCAACCGCCGATCACCAACAGTGCCTCAATACGATGATCTTCGATCGCGCGCGCAATGGCATACATATCCTTGCCCTTCGGTACCAGGCGGCTTGTCCCCAGCGCAGAACCACCCATCGAAGCCCATCCATTGACGCTGGTCCACTCCATCTCTTTGATCTGTCCCTCTGCAAGCCCTTCAAAGCCGTTGCTGACCCCTAACATAATATGGCCCTGGTCCAGCCCCAGGCGAACTGCGGCGCGCCCAGCCGTATTCATTCCCGGTGCTGGTGCTCCGGCATTGAATACTGCGATTCGGAATCTCCTTTGTCCCGGCTCTGGTGGATGAGGTAAGGCGCGTATCATGGTTTTCAATGTGCTGAAGGCATCCTTGAAGCCCGAACTACGCAGCGCCATGGCCTTTTCATAATCCTTGGCCTGGATGGCTTCTGCCACTTGTCGCGTTCTCTCCACGCATTCCATTAGCGGTAGTCGGATGATCCGGTTTCCTTTGGTTCCAACCAATATCGGTTCATCCCTGGGTTTGGCTTGCAGGAGGGCGACGACGGCTTCATACCCCAGCAGGGTTGCGAGGTTGCGGTCATATGCGCTGGGACGTCCTCCACGTTGAACATGTCCGAGCACCGTGGTGCGGACCTCTTCGCCCAGGCCCTCCTCCAGTACACGCTGCACATCGGTGGAGCCGATGTAGTTGCCATAGCGATCCTGCGCGCCTTCAGCCATGATGACGATGTGGTCACGCCGTCCGGCTTTGGTCCCGGCTTTGAGACGCTCGACCATCACATCCTGCCAGTTATCCACATCCGGAGGCGCTTCCGGGATCAAGACCCAATCTGCCCCGGTCGCCAGCGCCCCGTACAGGGCGAGATAGCCGCAGTTGCGCCCCATCACTTTGACGATAAACGTACGTTGGTGGCTGGCGGCTGTACTGGTAATGGCATCCACCGCATCGGTAATGCGATGCAGTGCGCTGTCAGTACCGATGGTGATCTCGGTTCCCGAGAAGTCGTTATCAATCGAGCCCACCATGCCTACGATCCCGAGATTCGGATGCTCTGCCGCCATTTCTGCACTGATCTCGCCACCCTGGGTGAGTTCGGCAAGCAGAGAGGGCCATTCACGGCGGAACAAGTCTGCGCCTGTCAGTGAACCATCGCCGCCGATCACAATCAGCCCATCAATACCAAGTCGCACTAAATTCAAAGCAGCCTTTCGGCGCCCCGGGCGTGTGCGAAATTCCTCACTGCGGGCAGTACCAATAATCGTTCCGCCCTGTTGTAAAATCCCGCCGACTGAATCCCAATCCATTTTGCGGATGCGTGCCCCACCTTCCACCAATCCCTGATAGCCTTCATAGATCGCGTACACTTCCACCCCTTTATCTAATGCGGTGCGGACCACCGCTCGAACGGCGGCGTTCATTCCCTGGGCATCCCCACCGCTCGTAAGAACTGCTATTTGTTTCGTAGCCATACCTGCTTGTTAGACTCCAAATCTTGATGAGAGATTTATTTGTTTCAGAAATCCGCCACAGAGATCACAGAGGAAATGAGAGAGAAACTCAGAGAACTCTGTGTACTCTGTGGCTGATTGTGTAATGTAAATTGTACTACGAGCGAAGCAGTCCTGTGGACGAGCGCAAATCCAGCCATGTCACCAATGTGTAGGGACATTCTTCCAATCCCTATGCGGATCGAGCGACGACAATCTCGGCTGGATTCAGCAATACCTGGAGCCCGTCCCCATATTTGATTCCCGGAATTGAGGTGGCGATCACTTCGATCAGGGATGGATTTTGGAAATTCCGCTCTTTGGTTTCAGGGTGTGGATAATAGACCCAGCCATCATATTCAACCTCTTTATAGATGATTTTGCAGTGGGAAAAAGAGAAATGTTCCGGTGGGTGCAAGTCGGTCCATTCGACAGACCGAAACGTGTATTCCGGTTTTTTCACAGCGAAGACATATGGCTGGATGTCAATATTCAGCGTTCCGTTGAAATAGCTGTCGAGATCGAGTCCACGCAGCTTGAAGATCGGTCTCTGCCGATCCAGGGCTCCATATGGATAATCAGCCGAAGGTCCGGATGCAACCCGATACCCTTGCACAAGGATGCCGTTGAGGCGGGTCCACTGCGTCATTGTCAGAGGATTCTACTACTGCTTGTCTCACAAATTACTACGGTTTGCCCAATTTTTAATGGAAGTGGTTGGCTTCCGCCCACCTGAAACTTTTGGAACAAAGGATTATTTGCGAAACTCCGCGCACAAGATTCCAAAGTAGACATTCACTTCATACGAGAGAAATCTGGCTTGCAAGGGGCTTTCTTTGAGTGCGCCTGCCAATATCAGGGTGGGCCACAAACTATCAGGCTTGCCCGCCTCCACAAGAGCTGGATCCGCTGCCAATAAATCATCCAGGCGATTGGACCGGATCACCTCCTGCATCCAGGCGTCGTATTGTGCGGACGCAGGATCGAATCCATAAGGTCCGTTTGCCGCATGGGCGTGACCCTGGTCGGCGCTGGCGATCAAGGCGACCCGCCGGTCCGATTCTTTGAGCACGCGTCCAATGGCACGCCCGAAATCATAATGCATTTGATAAGGTAAAAGCCTCATGGGGCTGATATGCACGATCTTTGGCTTTGGGGAATAACGGTATCCCATGAAATATAACGGCACGACTGCGCCCCAATCGAGAGGGATAAAACAATCAGGTCCGCCGCTTGCGCCGTAAATATAACGGACGACTGGCACACTCGCTTCCGTCGCCGTGTCTGCGATGCGATTGGCAAGTTCCACATCCACATCGAAATCGAGCTTCACATCGGGCGACCATTCCGCCAGAGCGCGTTCTGCAATGGAAATGTTCATAGCGTTCTGCACACGGAATCCATGGGGATTGATCATGACAATCACTTCAGGCGCAAGCGTTTCAAGATTCCTGCCCAGCTCTTGCATGGCCCGGCGGGTTAGTATCACTCTATTCTGATCTTCAGCCGTCTCAGGGATCAAGTCTCCGGCGTGGGGGGCGATACAGGCATACATCAGGGTCATGGAAACTCCTTTATCTCTTTCAGTATAGCAAAAGTCTCCTTTTCATAAAACCCTTGACACCTAGTAATGCTAGGTATATCATGCTCCTATGATTGGCGAAGCACTCAAAGGACATTTGGATTTGCTTTTGCTGGCCGTGTTAGCAGATGGCCCAGCGCATGGCTATGCCGTAATTGAGTCGCTTCGTAGTCGGAGCGGCGGCACCTTTGATCTGCCTGAAGGCACAATTTATCCCGCTCTCCATCGCCTGGAAAGCCAGGGCTTGTTGTGTAGTCGCTGGTCGGAAGATTCGGCCCGCCGGAAGCGGATTTATCAGCTGACTCTCAAAGGTCAGCAGGCGTTAGCCCAACATCAGGAAGACTGGAAGAGATTTTCGAAAGCGGTCAACGCCACAGTTGGGACTTGAGATGAAAGAGAATCGGATTCAGGACTACCTTCGCAAGCTACAGCGCCAGCTCTGGTTGCACGATCTCGCGGATGCGGATATTTTGGCAGAGATCGAGAGTCATCTGCTCGAAGGGGTTGAAGCAGGCTTGCATCAGGGATTGAGTATAGAAAAAGCAGAGCAGCAGGCGCTGGAGCGTTTTGGCACGGTCAAGCTCGTAGCAGGAACGTTTGAGAAGGAAAGGAAGCATGGTATGCAAAACGTACTTTTAGCGGTAGCAGTCTTGGCAGGCTTATTTTCTGCTTATGTAGATTCTCGCCCAACGTGGGACGATACCGGAATCCTGGCCGGTGGTCTTCTGCTCATCAGCGGTTTGCTGACCCTGCTTGGGCATCGTAAGCCCTGGTTGATCGCCCTGGCGGTTGGCATTTGGATCCCACTCCATGATATTTATCTTTCACATGATCTCCGCATGCTCCTGGTGTTGCTCTTTCCTCTTGTGGGAGCCTACGCAGGCTGGGCATTTCGTTTGGGGATCCGCAAGACATTTGATCTGGCATAGCAGAATTAGAGTTTTCGTAGAAGTTTCGAAATAAAATGGGCGAGCCAGTCATGGCTCGCCCTCCTGTTTTCAATGAATCGGGATTTCGGTCGGTCAAAGCGGGGTTGCCACCAGGCTGACTCTCTCAACAGTTAAGCCCGGGATTTGCTCAACTTAACAAACCGAACTCATGGGCACTTGATCGTATATTTCACTTCAGCTTGCTTATTGTTGGGGCTGGTCACGATCAATCTGACCCAGTATGTCCCTTCCGTCAGTGCCGGAGTGTAATCAACAGAAGATGATTTTGAGCCGAAGGCGTCAAATTCAGTCGTTTGGGCAGACATTGCGCCGCCTTGCTGAGTCTCGAAGTGCCACTGAACTGTCCCCGGACCGTTTGTCTCGATGGTCCCTGTGATCTTGACCGGCAGAATTGGGCCGATGCATCCGGCCACGCTGATGGTCTTTGGATCCACATCCACGGATACGTTGGTCACACTTGCTTGCGGCGCTCCGACCACCGGGATCCCCGTCAGGTTCCCGGCTGTACTGGTCACGCCCGCCGAGACCCAGCAATTCCTGCCGGAATTAAAAGGATCGACGATATACCACCAGCCGCCATCGCCAGTCTTGCCGACAATTTGAGAACTCGTACCAACGCTCAGCCCACTCAGAACAATCCAGGCGGTGCCCGGACCCAAACGACAGTTGACTCCGACCTCCTTGGGAAACGCGACCGGGACCGTCGGCGTAGAAGTTGAAGTGGGTGGCAGTGTCGCTGAAGGCAAGGGCGTTTGGGTCGGTGTATCGGTGGGCAAGGGCGGAGTGGATGAGGGAGTGATTAATGATAAAGTTGGTGTTTCTGTCACCGGCACGTTTGACGGCAGGTTACAGGCAGACAACCCTAGAACAAAGACAAGTATGGATGATAAAACTCGGGTTTTCATTGCATCGCTCCTTTAATTTTGTTCTATCTTACCTAACCGGAATGTCCCTGGCAATAGACCATTTGGAATCTATCCAATTAAAACCCATCGAGCGGAACGCCAAGCATTCCGCTCGATTTCGCTCCTTTTACTTTAGTACCGGGTACGGCGATTTAGATCTGTCTCGGAAGAGCCTAAGAGAACTTTGCACGACTTTGATGATGGTGATCACAACGACGATTGCCATGATGATGGTGGGAATAGTATTGACCAGCCGTGAAAGCGGCTCAGCGGATTCTTTGAGGCCGAGTGCAGTCAACGATTCGGGAGTAATTCCGAAAATCCCGGGCGTTCTCAGAATGAGGACAAGCAGGCTTGCCTGGGCGATATCCATCACAATGCTTAGAATGCGCGTTGGTGTGGTCCATTCTCTACGGCTGAGTAGGAAGCCATTGAGGAGGATCTGTAATAGACCCATGATATTGATCCATGGCAGGAACCGGAAAAAGGTCTCGGTGAGAACAGGGATCGCTGTCCAGGTCGCGTTGTTTTGCATACGGATTGAAAGCAGGTTCGGGTAGAGGTTAAGGATCACCAAGGCCAGGAGCGTAAAGATAATAGTAAAGATATGATCGGGTAGATCGATCTGATCAGGGTCTGGTTCACTCTTCAACTCGGTGGGATCCCATTCATTGAAATCCTTTTCGTACTTATCCGCAACGGACGTCCGTTCGAGGATGGCAAATACCAAAGCGATATTCCCAAAAGCCGCGATCAAACTGCCGATGATGTTTAGAAACCAATCTTTTATTGGGGATATGAAAGCGGTACCTGTGAAGCCGGTTTTCGCCAGACCAACTCCCAGTCCAAGCAGGGATACGGCCGTGACCACGGTCAATACGATGCGAACCACCATTTCAAAGAGTGGAAATAAGCGCGGTCCAATCAGATATTGATGGGTCTTATAGGTGGCTGCGACCTCACGGGGTGAGCCATATTCCTTGAGCAAGGCGAGGACCATGGTTTCATCTGCCGGACCAGTCTGCTTTCGTTCGTCCAGCATATCTTCCAGTGTGGAGCGGATTTCAGATTGAATGTCCGCACGGTTTTTGCGAGGGAGGTGCTTTCCTACCTCTACGATATATTTATCAATCAGGTTCATTTCGATCTCCTTCAGTATTACAGCATTTGTTGCATGGTCTCGGCCATTGTGGACCATTCCCGTTTTAGTTTGTTCAGCACCGCGCGTCCCTGCGGGCTGATGACGTAATAACGCCGTGGGCGAGCCTCATCCACGATGCGCCAATCGGACTGGAGCAATCCCTGTGATTCGAGGCGGCGGAGCAGGGGATACAACGTACTTTGATCGATCTCCATACCTTTATCCGCGAGCGCCTTGAGCAGGGAGTACCCATACTGCTCCTTACTTAGCTGGCTCAGCACTGCAATCGACAGTACCCCGCGCCGCAGCTCCAATACCATATTTTGGACAATTTCATCATTTTCCATTGTTCACCTATAAGTCATACTATACTGTATATCACACAGTATGTCAAGGGTGAAAGTATTGGATGATAAACTAAAACAGACGGGCTTTGCCCGTCTGCTCTAAACTTCCCTGCAATCACTTGTCCTTTTTCTCGTGTTTTAGAAATTCATCCACCCTTCTGATGAACTTATATAAAGGTGGACCCAATAGGACGATGATCAATATGAGTAAACACAACAGTTCATTCGGCCCAATTGCGAGCACCGGCTCGCAAGCCAGCGTGCCCATCAGGAGCACCAATAAACCGAGCAGAAATCTTTTATTCATGCGCTACTTCAGCATTGGCATTTTGATCCCATGCTGTTTGGCAGTTGCGATGGCGATTTCATAACCCGCATCGGCGTGCCTGACAACGCCCATGCCCGGATCGGTTGTCAGGACTCGTTCCAGTCTGCGAGCCGCTTCAGGACTCCCATCTGCCACGATGACCTGGCCAGCGTGCTGGCTGTATCCCATGCCAACTCCGCCGCCATGATGGAAGGAGACCCACGTGGCTCCGCCGACGGCGTTGATCAGGGCGTTGAGGATGGCCCAATCTGAGATTGCATCCGAACCATCTCGCATCGATTCGGTTTCACGATTCGGCGAGGCGACAGAACCTGAATCCAGGTGGTCACGACCGATCACAATGGGCGCTTTTACCTTTCCACTTGCGACCATGTCATTGAATTTGAGCCCGGCCTTTAGGCGCTCCCCATAACCGAGCCAGCAGATACGGGCAGGCAGACCCTGAAATGGAACTTTCTCGCGTGCCAGCGCCAGCCAGCGCTTGAGATGTTCATCGCCCGGGAACAATTCCATGATGGCTTGATCGGTCGCATAAATATCTTCCTTGTCACCGGAGAGGGCTACCCAGCGGAAGGGTCCTTTGCCTTCACAGAACAACGGCCGAATATAGGCGGGCACAAACCCCGGGAATTCAAAGGCATCCGTCACGCCATAGTTGTAAGCCTGTTGCCGGATGTTATTGCCATAATCGAAAACCTCTGCGCCCGCACGCTGAAAGGCAAGCATCGCCTGGACGTGCTTTGCCATGGATGCCATCGCCATCTTCTTATACTTTTCCGGGTCAGACTTTCTTAATTCATTTGCCGCACTTACCGATACACCGGACGGAACGTACATCAAGGCTTCATGGGCCGAAGTCTGGTCGGTCACTACATCGGGAACAACTCCGCGGGCGACCAGCTCGCTGTAGATGTCGGAGGCGTTGCCGATCAGCCCAATCGACCTTGGGATCTGCTGTTCCTGCGCCTCTTCGACGAGCGTCATTCCTTCTTCGAGGGTATCAACGACGGTATCGACATAACCAATGGCACGGCGGCGCTCGGCCCGTTCACGATCCACCTCAACAATCAGTCCGACGCCTTCGTTCATAGTGATTGCTAAAGGTTGCGCACCACCCATTCCGCCCAGACCGGCAGTCAGAACAAACTTCCCTTTGAGCGAATTCCAGCCTTTGAGTTTCGCCAGCGCCCCAAAGGTTTCATAGGTGCCCTGCAAAATCCCCTGGGTGCCAATGTAGATCCAGGAGCCGGCAGTCATCTGTCCGTACATGATGAGTCCCTTTTTCGCTAACTCATCGAAGTGTTCCCAGGTTGCCCAGTGCGGCACGAGATTGGAGTTGGCGATCAGCACTTTGGGAGCATCCCTGTGGGTCTTGAACACGACGACCGGCTTGCCCGATTGCACGAGCAGCGTTTCGTCCTCTTCCAGGTTCTTGAGCGATTCGAGGATCGCGTCAAACGCTTCCCAGGAGCGAGCAGCTTTCCCGCGTCCGCCATAGACGACCAGCTCTTCCGGCTTTTCAGCCACTTCCGGGTCGAGATTGTTTTGGATCATACGATAGGCAGCTTCACTGAGCCAGTTTTTGCAGGTGAGATCAGTTCCCCTCGGGGCGCGGACAGTTCTGGGTCCAGACATGATGTAGTCTCCTTGTTGGAATGATAAACCCTCGGGGCAATTATACGCCGGGAGGGGGGTATAATCAGATTACTGAGGGGGAGGGCTTAACAAGTAATCTGTTCGTGCCAGGTCCTCTTGCCCGACTCTGCCTGGCAACATCTATCTTCTCTTTCAGATCTTCTCCATATTCCCTCAACAATCCTGCGCTAATCCTGTACTGATCCTGTACTCATCCTGTAGTGCTCCAACGCTGGTCATTCGCCCTGAAGAGCAGGAAGAGTTGAGAACGTGACAATGCAATTGCTCACTGAGAATTTGAATAAGGCGGGTTGGTTCTGGCATCTCCAGGGAATTAAAAAACTCCCGGCAAGGATATGTCGGGAGGAATATGAGAAATGGAAAGATATTGAACTTATTGTTATGCGGCTTTTGCCAGCAATTGTCCAAAGTCCGTTCTCTTTAGGCGGGTCACCAATTCTTCCTGGGCCTCGCACCAGACTGACTTGATTGGACAATTCTCGTCAAATGTGCAGACTCCATCTGAGCCAACGCATTCATTGAGCTGAATGGGGCCATCAATTGCTTCAATCACTTCCAGAAGCGTGATGTCTTTGGGCTCCCGGGCAAGCGTAACGCCGCCACGTGCGCCTCGTGAAGTATGAAGCAGCCCTGCGATGGAAAGCTGTGAAATGATCTTTGCGAGGAACGACGGTGGAATGTGCTGTTCCTTTGCTACAATACTGGTTGCGGCTCTTTCGCTATTTTTCATCTGTGCCAGATGTAGAACGGCGCGAACGGCATAGTCAGCTTGACGGGTAATTTGCATATGTACCTTCCTTGTTGAAAAACAGACAATACCTGTCTCTAATGACTATTTTAGTGTCACATGAAAATGACAGCAAGTGATAGAGGTCATAGATGAATTATGACCTTTTGCTCCGATTTTTATAACAAAAACGACCCACAGAGCCAAATCTGTGGGTCGTTTACCCCATAAATATCCCATTAGTCAGAGATGACCAGATTGCCAGCCGCCATCTTGACGATGATAGTCAGTGCCGGTCCTGAACCATTCTGGGTGTATTTCCTTCCATTTTGGGTCCAGCCTGAACTGTGATTGATATTCACAGCCGCGCTTTCCACCGTAACAACTGCCTTTAGATCTTTAGGAATGACAAGGCTCATGTCACCCAGGCCCGATTCAACGGTGACAACCGCATCGCGCTGAAGTTTGCCGCTAAAGTCGAGCGTATAGTTGCCTGCACCACCGGAAAACGCCAGCGTGGAAAAGTTTGCATTCGCCAGGCCCGTTAATTTCACGTTCGAAGCGCCGGTCTCGTAACGCAGGATCGACATCTCGGTCTGATTCGGCTTCAGGAAGGAAAGATCCACATTCGAGGCGCCATCCTTTACGGTCAGACTCTTCAGGGTGAGACCGCCCAGTTCAAGGTTTCCCTCGTAGGCACCCGCTTGAACAGTCAGATCCAAGGGGGCATCGCTCAGTTTCAAATCCCATTCATTCTTTATATCGTTAAAGGATGGGAGACTATGAAAATCGCCCTGTTTGATCTCGATGCTGTTGCCATTTTTCTTGATTTCCGGCTTTAGATCCTGGACGTTATAGATCGCAGTGCCATCCACAAGATTCTTCTCGGCAGCGCCCGGGGATAATGTCAACTTGCCCGCGCCGAATGAAATCGTCAAGCGCGTCTCGTCGGACTGAGAGGTTGGCACCGTTATGGACTCTTTGACTTCCGGCCCGGCCTGTTGTCGTTTAGGCAAGTCAATGCTGAACCCGCATGCCAGAGAGGCAAGTGCGAGCACCAGGATAACTAAAATGATTTTTGCGTTCATGAGAAATCTCCTTCTGTGCTTTATACGAAGGAGATCAAAACGAGTTGCAAACAAAAACCCTCTCCCATTCTGAGAGAGGGTGATGATCTACACCACTTTGCGTCCCTGTGGTAATTCCTTTTGAGTATTGAGCGCTGCATCGAGAGCCTGTTGCACGGAGCGCACCTCAATGATCTCGATCCCTGTGGGATAAGGCTCGCCTTTCCGCAAGGCTTTTGGCACGATTGCTATTCGGAAACCAAGTTTCTGGGCTTCTCGTAAGCGCGCCTGCATTTGTCCAGGCATACGCAATTCACCGGCCAGACCGATCTCTGCGATCAAGACCGCGTCTGCTTTGACAGAGATATCTCTCCAGGAGGAAGTAATGGCTGCGGCAACTGCCAGGTCTGCGGCCGGCTCATCGATTTGCAAGCCACCGACAACATTCACGAAAACATCCTGCTCTGCAAGTTTTAATCCCACGCGGCGGGTAAGCACCGCTGTGGTCAGCAGCAAACGGTTGAAGTCTACGCCGTTGGCGGTGCGGCGGGCGTTGCCGAATTGAGTGGGGGAGGTAAGCCCCTGAATTTCAACCAGGATGGGGCGTGTGCCTTCCATTGTGACGGCGATCGCGGAACCGGCGGCATTGATCATCCGCTCTGCGAGAAATGCCTCTGACGGATTCGTTACTTCCGTGAGACCGCCTTCGCGCATTTCGAACACACCGACCTCCGAAGTTGCGCCGAAGCGGTTCTTTACCGAACGCAACAAGCGATAAGCCTGGAAGCGATCGCCCTCAAGATACAGAACTGTATCCACAATATGTTCCAGCACGCGCGGACCCGCGATGGTACCTTCTTTGGTGACGTGTCCGATCACGAAAACGGAAATACCGCTGGTCTTTGCAAGCTCGCGTAGCTGCGAAGAACATTCGCGTACCTGTGAAACCGACCCGGCCGATGAATCCATGTTAGACAGATAAACGGTTTGAATAGAATCGACGATCAACAGGTCGGGTTTTACTTCGTTGATGTGATTCAGAATGATTTCAAGATTGGTCTCTGTCACGAGCAATAAATTCTTTGGCAAGTCTTTTTGCCCGTTTAAACGAACTGCGCGCATCTTGATCTGTCGCTCGGACTCTTCGCCCGATACATAGAGTACGCGCTGCTTGGCTGCCATCACCATGGCCATCTGAAGCGTTAGTGTACTTTTGCCGATTCCTGGATCGCCTCCAATCAGCACAATAGAGCCAGGGACGATCCCGCCGCCAAGTACACGCGCAAACTCTTCGATCGGGAGGTTGATACGGTCTTCGGCATCGGAGGAGATATCGCCAATGGAACGCGGCGCGGAGCGACCGGTTAGTCCTCGCACCGCCGTATTCTTGCTCACAGGCTCATCGTGGACAACTTCCTCGACCATGCTGTTGAACGATCCGCATTGCGGGCATTTACCCATGTAGGATGCAGTGACACGTCCACATTCCTGACAAACGTAACGAGTATGTGTTTTTGCCATAAATCTCTCTCCCCTCTCCTATTCGCGCTGAGCGAAGACGAAGCGAAGGTTAGGGGTGAAGCCAAGTATAACAGAATTTATGTTCTACTTTTCTAGCCAGTGACTGCGTAGATTTGATTCAGCATATGCAGGAATTCCCCCGACGGTCTTTGTTTCAAGATCTCCTTGCGTGATTCACGATCCAACGTTCTTAGTAATAAATACTGTACCGCATATTTACGGAAGAGTCTTTGCCCATCTTCCTCACCATAGAAACGGATGCTTTTTTGCAGGTGGTCGCGCACGGTCTTTTGCATTTGTTCCGGCGTGACTTGTTCGCGATCCAGGCCCGAGAATATCCATGGGTTGGCGATGGCAGCCCGCCCGATCATCACCGCCTCACAGTTGGTATGCTGCTGCATGCGTTGCACATCAGCAATGGTTTTCACGTCGCCGCTGCCGATCACCGGAATTCTGACCAGTGATTTGACTTCGGCGATCGCGTCCCAATTGGCTTCGCCGCTGTAGCGCTGCTCTTTGGTCCGTCCATGAATAGCAATGAGAGAGCCGCCATTTTCTTCCACAATGCGGGCGATGAGCTTATAGTTTTTGTTTCCCTCCCAGCCCAAACGGATCTTCCCGGTCACAGGGACTTTTAGAGCCGCACTCAATTTCTTGAAGGTATGCGCGATTTTCAACGGGGTCAGCATCATACCGACGCCTGCGCCTCGGTCTGCGATGGTCTTGGCGGGGCAGCCCATGTTGATGTCGATAATGTCTGGATGCAACTCCTGCACCCGCAACGCGGCTTTCAGGATTAAATCCGGGTCATCCCCATAGATTTGAAATGTAACCGGCCTCTCTGCTTCTTCGTAATAGAGTCTTTTGGCGGGCTCTTTCGAGCGGCTTAAGATCTTCTCCACTTTCACAAATTCGGTGTAGCTCATGGCGGAGCCCAGCGAGCGGCAAAGGGAACGGAAGGGCCAGTCAGAGTAACCGTCCATGGGCGCGAGAACTGCATTCCCGTAGACTGGGATGTCGCGGATATAAAAAGCGGGTGAGGTGATGAGTTGGCGAGTCTCAGGAATAAGGTTAACTTCCATAGCCTCGTGAGTATAACAGAATGTTTTCCGGGCGGAGCCTGGCCCGTTCCTCAACCCGGATGCCCCCACTCTATGAATTCCAAGGCTTTGTGGTTGATTCATAGTGGGTTGTGCGAGTCAGAACAATGAGGTTCACGAGTATCAAGAGGATATTGACCAGGTATTCCCCGAAGAAGATGCATTACGGATGCCTGACGAGATAGCTTGTGGGTGAGTCTGGAGTTCAAGCATCGCCATGCGATCTGTGAGTATATAAAAAAAGCCCCTAAGGGTTTTTGAAAGCATCCCCGAAGCGAAATGCCGGGGACAAAACCCTAAGAGTTTGTCTGAAAACTAGACAAAAAGGAGAGGGTCGGGCAAACTTGCTGGATGACCAAATCACAACAAGGATACCCGACCGATCTGAATGATACCGAATGGGCGCAATTTGCGCCATACCTGCCAGAAGCAAG
>DATGYJ010000287.1:0-16242 GCA_035298105.1 Anaerolineales bacterium
CCTCGGCGGGCGTAGTCTCATAAAGTGCTTGCAGGTTCGCAGTAATTTCTTCGTCGGAGCCATATTCGAACAGGGCGCCTTCCGACGAGGCAGCCACAATCACCCCGTTGCGATCATTGAAGGAATTAACCAGCTCACGCAGTGCCGCCGGTTCAGACCAGTTGTAGTTGACATGGCTGAAACGAATGTCCAGCCCGTGCAGCGCGGCGCCTTCTGCCAGAAGCGCTGCCAGTGCCTGGACGCCAAAGCTCGGGCCCGCACTATCCAGGTCCAGGCTGTGGATGACGATCTGCCGTCCGGAGAGTGAACCCGGGTGTTCCTTTTGGAGCACGATCAACGCGTTCAGGCTGTCAATGGCAGGACCGCCGCCAATGTTCAGCAGATGGAGCGCTGCCTTTGCATCCGTACCTAAGGCGGGAGTGAGACCTTCGGCGAGAAGGAAGGCAATATCCTGCAGGCGCAAGCGTACTGACAAGCCCGGTAAAGAGGCGGCTATTTTCCGGTCGATGTCGCTGGCATAACCACTATTGAGGTTTTCGGGTCCGAGTTTCAAAATATAGGTATGGATACCGCTCATAAAGGTGCCTGCTGAAGCTGCAATGCCGCGCATGAGCAGAGAACGTCTCTGCATCAAGCCGAGAAAGAAGCGCTGCAGGAAGGCTGGCATCCTGGCCTGCTCTTTCTGGTCGCGAAGGTGTTTTTGGAGCAGTTCTTCCAGATCGGATTCAGTGAGTTGAAGGGCAAAGGCCGGGTGGGTCACGTCAATGACCGGCAGTTCCATTCCGTCATCGGTCACGGCATAAGAAATGCCCGCTTTCTTGTGCTGCTCTGGTATCTTGATTAGCATAAGCTCTCCTTAAATGGATTTCCCCCGCGTGGGCCTGGAGTGATTGTAAGGCGGATTGACAATCCGCCCTACACACCATTTCCCGCGCGCGTACCTGGGTATGATTCTATAGCATATTTCGGGTACGAAAGTCAAGAGGGTCCTTTTACGCTGTCATGGCTTTCTTGAAATCGAGCACTATGATTCTTTGTACACGGACGCTGCGCGCGGAGCGGGCGGATCGTTTCCGTTTTTTTACGGAAAAAACCGTGGAGTCTGTGTGATCCGTGTACAAAAAGCGGGTCTTGTCAAGTGAATGAGAAAACCATGTTTACGTTGTAACAATGAGTCGGCTAATCTTTGCCCGTTTTCGTTAACCTTTAAGTAATTCACGGGTGATTAGCGCAATTGGAGCGCAAGCTGCCCCAAGGGGATGCTTCGCAAAGGACGGCGGCTCGAGCAGGGAAGTAAGTCGGACACTCCCTGGCACCGCCCGCCACTGCGGAGCGTCCCCGAAGCGCAGCGGAGTGGGAGGGCAGGTGTGCCCCGGGCGCAAGTGCCGGGGAGTGCGGTGTTGCCAATCCGACCTCCTGCAGGCGGACGCCAAAACTAAAAATGAAGGGGAAATAAACATCCATAATCATCCATGTGTTCTGCACAAATTCTGCATATTTGCCCGCTATCCTATAGGGGAAGTATAAAAAGGAGATTTCGGTTGAATATGGATACTAAAAGTGTTCTCAAAGGGAAGAAAACGCGCTACTGGCTCGTTGGCTTCGCCATTGTTCTCATTGCACTTTTTGCATTGCTGAGGATTAACTCTGCCGGGGCCGGCAATGCATCTGCAGGCTCGACAGCAACGGTGGTTTCTGTGAATGTGGCGCAAACTGTGGATGCTTCCGGCTCGCTGGAGGCCCAACCGTTTGCCGACCTCACCTGGAATACCGGCGGGGTAGTGGATCAGGTCTATGTGAAGGCCGGTGATAAGGTCAAGGCGGGCGATGTATTGATGAAGCTGAGGACTACCAGTGTAGATGCCAGCGTCATCTCTGCCCAGTCCGATCTGGTCACCGCGCAGAAAGATATGGATAGCCTGCTGGTCTCCTCCAACACCGATCTGGCACAGTCCGTGATCGATCTGAAGGATGCCCAGGAAGCGTATGACAAGGCAGCCTACTATTTGAAATATCTGCAGCGGTCTCAAAAGGTGTCGCAAAGCCAGACAAAATGGTTTATAGAAGAAACCCGGGGTGGTTGGCAATATGTTTCCAAGAGCAAAGTGTTCAAAGGTCCGGCTCCTCAGGATTGGATTACCGATGCGGAGAATGACCTCGCGCTGAAAAAGGCGAAACTGGAAGATTTACAACGCACCTATGCGAGTCTCAAGGATGGACCGAACGCCCAGGATGTGACCGCAACCCAGGCCAAAATAGATGCCGCGCAGGCAAAGATTGACTCGATGAGTATTATCGCACCGTTCAATGGCGAGGTGCTGTATGTCGAGAGCCAGCCCAGGGACCTGGTGAACACAGATTCCAGCGCGCTCAATATGGCGGACCTGGATCACTTGTATATCGAGACGCAAATCGACGAATCGGACATTGCTAATATCAAGGTGGGCAATCCGGTCACCGCTACACTCGACGCGGTACCCGGGCTCACGCTCTCAGGCAAAGTTTCAGCCATCGACCCTCTGGGAGAGGTGAATTCGAATTCGGTGCAGTATACAGTTCGCATTGACCTTGATAGAGTGAAAGACGGTCTATCCCTGCCTTTAGGCGCCACGGCCAATGCGACCATCCAGGTGAAGCCTCCCACAACTGCGCTGGCGGTGCCAATCACTGTCATTCAAAATGACAGCAAGGGCGAGTATGTTCTGGTGGTGCAGGGCAGCGGCTCGACGAAACGCGTGGATGTCATGACTGGCACGATCGTGGGTGACCGGGTCATCGTTACCGGCGACCTGAAGGAAGGCGACCACCTGACAACAGCGCAAAAGAGCACCGGACTACCCCGTGGGCCTTTTGGCAGAGGAAATTGACAGGATCCAATTCTTCTCTGAATCAATTCTGCAAATTTGCCCGCTGTCCTGTGCGGGAAAACACAGGCGAAGCACGCCGCAAAGCGGCAATATGGATAAGAAGGAGATTCCGATATGAACGATAAAAATATTCTCAAAGGGAAGAAAACGCGCTACTGGGTCGTCGGCCTGGCCATTGTTCTTGTGGCACTTTTTGCATTGCTAAGATTCAACTCTGCCCGCGCAACGAACACGACCGCTGAAAAGACTGGCACGGTGGTTTCGCTGAAAATAGCACAAACTGTGGAAGCCTCGGGTTCGCTGGAGGCCCAGCCTTCCGCTAACCTGACCTGGAATGCGAATGGGGTGGTGGATCAGATCAATGTGAAGGCGGGTGACCAGGTCAAAGCCGGCGATGTGTTGATGAAACTGAAGACGACCAGTGTAGATTCCAGCATCATCTCGGCCCAGTCCGATCTGGCCACAGCCCAGAAAGATCTGGAGGACCTGCTAAGCACTTCCAACACCGACCTGGCGCAGGCCGTGATCGACCTGAAGGATGCCCAGGATGCTTATAACGACGCCGTTAAGTATTTGACTTATCTACAAACTTCCAAGAAGGTTCCGATTACAGACGTGCGTGGATTTGTAGAAACAAAACAGAATAGCTGGCTCTATATCTACAAGACAAAACTTCACAAGGGTCCTGCCCCTCAGGATTGGATTGTCGAAGCACAGAATGACCTTGCTCTGAAAAAAGCGAAACTGGAAGAGGCCCAGCATACCTATGATCGTCTCAAGGACGGACCGAACACCCAGGATGTGACCGCAGCTCAGGCCAAAGTGGATGCTGCACAGGCAACAGTTGACTCGATGAGTATTCTCGCACCCTTCGATGGCGAGGTGCTGTATGTCGAGAACCAGCCGGGCGAAGTAGTTAAGACAGGAGACTCTGCGGCTGATGTTGCGGACCTCGATCATCTGTATATCGAGGCTCAAGTGGATGAATCGGACATTGCCGATATCAAGGTAGGTGACCCCATCACGGCTACACTGGACGCGGTGCCCGGAGTCACGCTCTCAGGCAAAGTTGCAGCCATCAACCCGGTTGGAGAGACGAATTCCGGTCTGGTGAAATATACCGTGCGGGTTGGCATCGATCAGCTGAAGGACGGTGTGTTCCTGCCTTTGGGCGCCACGGCCAATGTGACCATTCAAGTGAAGCCTCCCACAACTGCGCTGGCCGTGCCCACTCCGTTAGTTCAAAATGACACTCAGGGCCAGTATGTTCTGGTGGTGCAGGGCAGTGGCTCGACGAAACGCGTGGATGTCGTGACCGGCACGATTGAGGGAGACCTCACAGTTGTGACCGGCGACTTGAAGGAAGGTGACAACCTGACGACCGCGCAAAATGGCCTAGGAAGAGGCAGTTAACATGATCCAAATAGAGAACCTGACCAAGACGTTTCCAATGGGCGATAGCGAGGTGCAGGCCTTGAATGGCACCAGCTTCACCATCGAGCAGGGCGAGATGGTTGCGATCATGGGCCCCTCCGGTTCAGGGAAAAGTACCCTGATGTCCATCATTGGCTGTCTGGATGTACCCAGCAGTGGTACCTATTCGCTGGATGGCGTGGCAATCGAAAACATGGATGATACCCAGCTGGCCGAGATCCGTGGTCGCAAGATTGGGTTTGTCTTTCAGCAGTTCAATTTATTGAGCCGCACCAATGCCCTGGAAAATGTGATGCTGCCGCTGACTTATGCGGGTGTGCGTGGAAAAGAAAGACAGGAACGGGCCTTGAAAGCGCTGGAACGGGTTGGCTTATCAGACCGGACGCATCATGCGCCGAACGAACTCTCGGGCGGCCAACAACAGCGTGTGGCGATTGCCCGGGCGCTGGTCAATGAGCCGGCCATCCTGCTGGCAGATGAACCCACCGGCGCACTGGATAGTAAAACCGGGGTTGAGATCATGGATTTGTTCCAGCGCCTGCATAAAGACAATGGACAGACTGTGATTCTGGTTACCCATGATCCATACATTGCGCGACATACAGACAGGATTATCAAGCTTTCGGATGGGAAGATCCTGTCAGATGAAGTTAATCATCATGCGATTCTGGCGGGCACCCCGCGCCCTGAAGAAGTGATTTAGAGGAGCTCAGCATGTTGTTTTCAGAGAATTTCAAAATTGCCTTGCGTGCCCTGCGCGCGAATAAGATGCGATCTATTCTTACGATCCTGGGAATTGTGATCGGCGTGGCAACGGTGGTGGCACTGCTCTCGATTGGGAAAGGTGCGACTGCCAGTATTACGGATCAAATCAAGAGCGGCGGTTCCAACCTGCTGACGATCTCAGCGGGCCGGCAAGAGGCTGGATTTCGGGGAGCAGGAGAATCGCGGCAGGTAAGTCACTTATACTATGCGGATTATGACCTGCTCACGCGCGGGATCACTGAAAATATTTCTGCCATCGTACCCACTTATCAATCGTCCTATACCATCAAGTTCGGTGACCAAAGTATAAATGCCACTGTTTCAGGCACCATGGAAGCTCAAAAAGAAGTGCGGGCCCTGGAAATGGCGGGCGGTCGCTTTATTACAGATGGAGATAACAAATCCGACGCTTTAGTGGCCGTGCTGGGCAGCCAGGTCGCAACCGATCTGTTTTCGTCCGTCCCGCCGGTGGGAAAGACGATCTCCATCAACGGCGTGAAATTTGAGGTGGCAGGTGTCCTGGAAAGCAAGGGGGCTTCCTTTGGTTCACCTGATGATAGTGTCTTCATCCCCATCCAAACCGGCTATGATAAATTGTTTGGCGAGACCGCAACTTTTAATGGCAAGCAGACCGTTAATAATATCCTCATTTCCGTGAAGACTACCGGCGCTATGGATACTGTCTCAGCCGAAGCCTCCTACATGTTGCGGCGTTCGCACAAACTAAAGCCTTCAGAAGATGTCGACTTCAATATTATGAACCAGACCGATATATTGAACACACTGAATTCGGTGACCCAGACCCTGACCATCTTCCTGGGTGCGATCGCCGGGATCTCCCTGCTCGTGGGCGGGATTGGGATCATGAATATTATGCTGGTCTCCGTCACGGAGCGCACCAAGGAGATTGGTCTGCGCAAAGCGGTGGGTGCGACCCGGAATCAAATCCTGACTCAGTTCCTGATCGAGACTGTCACGCTCAGCCTGCTGGGCGGGATCATTGGGATCTCACTCGGGATCCTGATTGCGACCTTCTTCAGCCTGACCGGCTTGATTCCCTCCGTCATCACTGCCAGTTCGATCCTGATGGCATTCCTCTTTGCCCTCGCGATTGGCGTGTTCTTCGGGTTATATCCTGCCTACCGGGCGGCCAACCTGCACCCGATGGTGGCATTGAGGTATGAATAATCGGGGTGGTCGAGTAGGCGGCGGGTCTTGATAAGGACAATCGTTGTACCTGATCATCGCCGCCATATCGAGACCACAGAATGGCATATAAACATGTTATTTGTGGTTTCGATATGCCGCTGCGCGGCTACTCAACCACCGGGTTTTTCTATAATTTATAATATTTCCCATGCCCAAGAAGATCCTGCTCGTAGACGATGAACCTGAGATCCTTGAGATCTGCCGTGACTATCTCAAAGCCTCCGGCTACGAGGTTGTCACGGCCAAAGACGGTCTGCAGGGATTGGCATCCACACGACGTGAAAAGCCAGACCTGGTTGTACTCGATCTCATGCTCCCCGAAATGGATGGCCTGGACGTCTGTCGCGCCATCCGGCGAGAGAGCAGCGTCCCGATCATTATGTTGACGGCGCGTGTGGAAGAAACCGATAAACTCGTGGGTCTTGAGATTGGCGCGGATGATTACATGACCAAACCATTTAGCCCGCGTGAGCTGGTGGCGCGGGTCCGTGTGGTACTGCGGCGTGCCAGCGGCGATGCCGCAGCAGAAATGATTCGGGTTGGGAGCGTTTCCCTGGACAGAGCTCACTATGAGGTCCAGATCGGGCCGCGGGCAGTTACCTTGACCCCCACCGAGTTCGAGATCATGGCGACCTTGATGAGCCAGCCCGGGCGCATATTTTCCCGCAATCAATTACTGCGATCCGCCCATGGCGTCGCGTTTGAAAGTTACGAGCGCGCGATCGACTCACACATCCGCAATCTGCGCCACAAACTGGAACCGGATGAGCTGATCTTCACCGTGCACGGCGTGGGCTATAAATTTCAGGCTCCCGAAGGACACCGCTTCGGGACGGTGTGAACCAAGTCGAAACATCGAGAGTTGATATGCAAAGTTCCATTGGCGAAATTCGGACACGTTTATTTCTCTTGCTGCTGCGGGCATTTGTGATCGTTTTGTTCCTGTCCTTTTTGTTTTTTATCACGGTCGCAGGCTATTTCCTGACCTCCTCGCCAAACCCATTCCACGCGCAGGTCGCCAATTCGCTGGAAGGATATTATCTTGGGCATGGCACCTGGAAGGGTGTGGAGGTGGTTTTTGAAAACACCCGTGCTTTGAATTCCTTGAATACGATCCTGTTGGATAGCGCTCAGCGCGTCGTTGTAGACCGGCGGCCAAATGCTGCTCTACCCGTCGGCTCGCACTATGAGTTTGATCGGCGCGATTTGATCATAGACCTGAAAACAAATGGGAAACAGATCGGCTATTTGGTGATTACAGCTTATTCTCTAGGCACCCGGCTTGGGTTTGCACGCGCGATTCTTTTTCCCATTGGCCTCATCTCGTTCATTCTGGCCATGTTTATGGCGGTTGTATCTATTCTGTTGGTGCGCCGCTTCGTCAACCCACTGGCGGAGGTAATCTATGCTGCCCGGGCCGTTGCCAGCGGTGATCTAAAGACCCGGATCCCAACCAGGGGTCCTCAGGATTTGAGAAGCCTCTCGAACAGTTTCAATGAAATGGCTGCCTCGCTGGAACGCAATGACCGTGAACGCCGCGATATGCTCGCCGACATTGCTCATGAATTACGCACACCGCTCTCGGTCATTCGCGGGCGGCTCGAAGGCATAGTGGATGGGATTTACTCCGAAAACGGACCCCAGGTCTCGATGGCGCTCGAGCAGAGTTACATCCTTGGGCGGCTGGTGGATGACCTGCGCCTGCTCACGCTTGCCGAAACCCGCCAGCTTCCGTTTGATAAGAGTAACGTTGACCTGAGCGCATTGATCGAGAGAGTCTTGAACATTTTCTCTGCCGAAGCACAGGAGAAGAATATTTCTCTTTCCTTCGACGAAAAAGACGGAAACCTGAATGCATTGATCGACCCTCAGCGTATCGAGCAGGTCCTTAGCAACCTGGTCGAAAATGCGCTTCGTTATGTCCCGGAAGGCGGGAAGGTTTGGATTACCGCTCATGAGATTGCTGGTGGTCTACAGATCACAATCAACGATAATGGGCCCGGGGTCCCGCCTGAAGACCTGCCTTATATCTTTGACCGCTTCTGGCGTAAAGACAAATCCCGCTCTCGCACAACGGGCGGCACGGGATTGGGTCTGGCGATTGCAAAGCAACTCATTGAAGCGCAGGGGGGGACCATTGAAGCCAGAAGCCTGCCGGAGGGCGGCTTACAGGTAATTGTTACCTTGAAGAAATAACCCTGTAGGTCACGCCTGCTGCGCGGCAAACGTGATCTACACCGCTAAGCAAAAAAGACATGACTCACCCCGAATTTAAGCTTTCCCGCTTTTAGCCACGGATTTCACTGATTTTCACGAAATTAGCCGACCCCCTAATTGGGTCGGCTAATTGTTTCGCTCATTTTGGTGCCATTAATTTACAAATCCGTGGTTATCCGTGCTATCTGTGGCTGAATCCTTAAGTTTGGGGTTAATCATGTCTTCGCTAAATTTATGAAGCACTACGGCTGGTTATGGCAGTGGTGGATTGGCGTTATGCACCAGATCAAGCGCCATTTCAGGGAACCATGCCCCGGCAGCCGGGTCGATCAAACCCCATTCGGGATCAATTGTCTCGCCGGCAGGTCCAAGGCCGCGCGTGCACTCACCGTCGGAGGCACCGGGGATCTTCACCCACAAGTAGGCATCCAGCAGAAGGACGTTGGTATTTGCAGTTGGCTGCAAGCCAAGGCCGCGCTCGGGCGGGTTGCACCAATCCTGGGGATCCGGATAAGAGGGCGGTTGCCATGGTCCTTGACCATTACGACTGGTGTCGATCACAAAGCGTGTTATGCCTGTGACGCTGGAGTAGCGTAAATTGATGCCAGATGTGTTGAGATTCGGGGTGTCGGTAGTGTCGCTCCAAACGCCATAATTGCTCAACGCTACGCCGGTCCACTCGCCCAGGAGGTCCGCAATCCTGGCAGGATGAGGTCCACCGTTCCAGTACTGGTTCGGGCAATCAGTATCGAAACTGGGGCGGTTCGCCGGGTTGATCATGGCGATGCATTTCGAGATCCAGGTCCCATAGTAAACCAAATTGGTTGAGTATTGGTAGTTGGAGACGTTCAGGAAGAAGCCATCAGCACGGCTGACACCCGCCAGGACCAGGCGATCGGCCGCATCTCCAACAGCCAGCCACGCGCTATGTGTGCCGTCAAGATAGACACTGGTGTTGGGGTGAGCCTTCAGCGCATCGACTGCATAGTTCAGCATTGCGAAGCGATCCGTTGCTGCAGTTGCCGCGTCGGCCTCTGCAGGCTGGCACCACTCGAGTGGTTTGGTGCCGAACGGCTGGTACCATGGGATGATTCCGAGCCCGTCAGGCTCAAGGATGACGACTGCCTTCCCGCTCCCAATACCGGCTGCAAAGCTGTCAATCCACGCCTCATACTCGGCCACGCTCGTGGCGCCACCTGCACTGAACTGGGAACAGTCCCGGAACGGGATATTGTATGCGACCAGAACGGGGACCTGTCCCTTGCCCGCGGCACGCTGGACTGTGTTCTTCACGTCCTGCTGGACCTTCTGAGGCGTGCCGCCGTTAAACCAGACTGACTGAGGTGTCTCGATCATCTCCCGGATGAGATTAGCATCCGCCTGATTGCCGCTGGAGGTCAGAGCAGCGACCTGCTGTCTGGCCCCATCGATCGGCTTGGCGACGTAGAATTGAGTATTCGGATCAAGGGTGCTCTGCGGCTGGGCCAAAGCAGAGGCAGGCGCCATGAGCACCATCAAAAGGGTACTGGCAATCAGGATGTAGATCAACTTTCTTTGATTTGTCATCGTAATCTCCTTTTGTCTTTTGCGGGTGGATGTGGATTGCGTGGTTTTCCTTGACAACCGTCGAACCATGTGTATCGCATGGAGAGCTGAGTTCACAAGAGCCAGATGGTTTACGAGCTTTATATCAGATAGTGTGGGATACCCTCCTTCAGCCAATTGGTCGAATTAACAGAAATGAAAGCTGTTATCAGCATTCGCTCAGCACCCATGATTCAAAGGCTGCATGTCGTCTCTGGGGCTTATGCCCATTTCCTGGCGGAAGACACGGCTGAAATAAACGCTGCTCGAGAAGCCGGTCCCGAGGGCGATTTCTTGTCAGGTCGTGCTTCCCTTTCTCTAAAGCTTATTATACCCGTGCAGATTTCCGATCTTCCAATACCAACCAGCGCGGCTTCAAGTACCGAGTAAATCGATCGATCTCACAGGTTTGTTACCAACTCATGGAGCGCCAGGGCTGCCATAACCACTTTTTGAGGGTCAACGATCTCAGGCGTATCCCGGTCGGTGTGGATGAATTCCGCCATTAATTCAGGGGCCAGTTCAGACGTCAGGGCCAGCGCCGGGCGTTGATTCATCAGGAAGAGCGCATGGTCTCCCTGGAACCAGGGTTCGCCTGCCACAAAAGCCGCGTTTTGTGCAAATACCTTCTCGACGAGCTTTGTCATTTCCGGCGGGCATTCATAAAGCGAGTAAGCGGTTTGACCCTTGACATAACCTAATCCATCGATATTGATACCCAGGGTGATTTCATGGAATTTGCCTTCGTTCTGCAGCAAAAAGAGCTGTTCACCGGGGTTACTGTAATAATCCTCGCCATTCAAGGCAACAATTTCAATAGTTCGGTCTCCCGCATAGCCTTTTAGTAATTCCGCCAGGAGCAGCAAGGTAACAATTCCGGTGCCATTATCCAGCGCGCCGGGAGTACTGTATTTTGCGTCTATGTGCGCGCAGAGCACAACTCGTCCGGCGGAGTGAGCGTTTTGTCCTTTTCGAGCAGTGAGGTTGCAGGCATGGGATGGCAGCCGTTTTGACTTCAGCGACAGTGATACGTCTTTGCCGGCCTGTTTCGCCAGTTGATTGCCCTGTCCCTCCGTTAGAAACGCGGATGGAATATCAAAATCGCCGTCTGCAAAAACGGGGAATGGATACACTCCCCCGGCCATTTCGGGATTGCGGGTGGTGGCGGTGAGAATGGCTTGCGGTTTTTTCGCTTCTAATAATTGAAAGATTCTCTGCTGTTCTTCGACTTGAAAAAAGGGGAAATTCTTTGGCAGGAACTGTTCTTTCGTCAACTCACCGCGCATCAATACGATTTTGTTTGAGATCTCCAGGGTTTCCAGTTCTGCCGCCGAACAAGCCACGATCAGTGGGGCGGTTGCCTGTATCCCTAACGAATATGGGCTGACCTGTGCCGGGTAGGTTTTGTTTTCTGCTGAAATGAGTGCGCCCTCATTTTCCCAGTCCATGCACTCGAATTCGGTACATTCCACCTCAAACCCGCAGGACTTCATCGTCTCGGCAAAGTAGGTGGTTGCCAGTCGATTTCCTGCACTGCCCACCCTGCGATTTGGGATTTGATAACAAAGCTTATCAAGATATTCTTTTGCTATTTTTGTGAGCGATGAAGCATCCATGCACATCACTGTATTATAAAAAACCGCTCTTCTGCGAAACGGCTTTATGATTTCAACAAAGCAAGGAACTCATCCTGTGTCATCTGACTTTGACGCAAAATAAATCGCCAGGGTGATTCGGAATAGTTACCAGTAAATTCCCTCGTTAGAGTTGCACATGACTTCCTTTTTGCCGGACTTGCCGAAAACCTGCTTTTTCAAGAGCAGTAATGACCTGTCTCGGGCTAAGAATGGGAAGTTTAGGCATAAGCCTTGATGGCTACATCAACTTTGAATTTAAAAACTTCTACTTCTCCTGCAGGAAGTGAATTGCGCGGATCATCCGTTGGAGGAACTGGGCGTAGATAGGGGAGTCCGTCTTCAAATGAGCCTTCCAGATGCAAGGCGGCAGCTTCCAGTAAGTTTTGTCTGACTTCCTCTTGCGTGCTTCCTTGTGAAGCAACATCGAGCTCGGGACAAAGCGCGGAAAATTCTTCGCCTTCTTTCCAGGTCAATCCTGTAAATACAAACATCTCCATAGATCTGCTCCTTATTGAAATTATACACCTGTGCAAATCTAAAAAGCCCGCTCCTCTCGGAAACGGGCTTACTGATTACTGAACACTGAATTCGTAGTTCTGATGACCGCCTCAGGCTGGCACTTTCTGGGCTGCCTCGAAACCTCTCCTCAACGCCTCATAATTCTTCGGCAAGAGATGCTTGTGCCTGGCAGGTAAATGACCCTCGAGTGCCTTCTCGACATCTTTCACGGTGATCTCGGGCAGCACTGTCAGCAATGCACCGACCGCAACCATGTTGAGCAATTTCTTATCGCCAAGCTCTTCGGCGATGTCATTGCATGGGACGAAGATGACATTGATATCTTCACGCTTCGCTTTGCGATCCACCATGGATTGATTGACGATCAGGGTCCCGCCCGGGGCGAGTAATTCTTCATACCTGTCAAAGGAGGGCAGGTTCAAGGCAATTGCCAACGGGGGATTCTTGACCAACGGCGAGCCGATCTCGTCATCTGCAATGACCACCGTGCAGTTGGCTGTGCCGCCGCGCATTTCGGGGCCATAGGAAGGGATCCAGGTGACTTCCTTGCCCGCATCCATCGCGGCATAGGTCACCACTTGTCCACCGAACAGAACGCCTTGTCCACCAAAACCAGCGATAGTGATTTCTTTTTGCATAATTATCTCCATGTCGTTGCGAGAGGGTGCACTTCCGAAGGGGTCGAAGCCACCTCCTGGTTATACGGGGGGTGCTTCCCGAAGGCTCGCAACGACATCAAATCTTTACCTGTGCCACACCTGCCACCACTTTGTAATCGCCAATGGGAAAGGCGGGTACCATGTGCTGTTCCACAAATTTCAATGACTCAACGGGTGTCATACCCCAGTTGGTGGGACAGGTCGATAGTAGCTCAACCATCGAAAAGCCGAGGCCGCGCACCTGGGTTTCAAAAGCCAGGCGGATGGCTTTCTTGGCGAGCCGGATGTTCTTTGGGTCGTGCAGGGAACGCCGCACGACATAGCCTACGCCGTCCAGTGTTGCCAGCATCTCAGCCATGCGGATGGGGTAGCCTTGTGTCTCTACATCGCGCCCGTTGGGTGACGAAGTCGTCTTCATGCCGGGCAGAGTGGTCGGAGCCATTTGTCCGCCGGTCATGCCATAGTTGGCGTTATTGATGAAGATCACGGTCAGGTTCTCGCCACGCGCCGCAGCATGGACGATCTCGCCCATGCCGATCGACGCCAGGTCGCCATCGCCTTGATACGTAAAAACGATCCGGTCAGGCAAGACACGTTTGATGCCCGTTGCCATGGCTGGAGCGCGTCCATGCGGGGCTTCGACAAAGTCGGTATCGAAATAGTTATACGCGAAGACGGCGCAGCCCACCGGCGCAACGCCAATGGTTTTATCGATCACGCCCATCTCTTCGAGCACTTCGGCCACGAGCCGGTGAGCCACACCATGGGTGCAGCCGGGGCAGTAATGGGTCGGCGTATCGGTGAAACCTTCCGGTCGTTCGTAAACCAGATTATTGGGAGCAGTGATTGTCATGATTTACCTCATTGCCAGCATGCGTTCGTACCAGTCGTCACGCGGGTTGGAAGTCACCGATAAAGGTCCCGCGGCCAGGCGTTGGATCTCGCTCAGGAGTTCGTCAGGGAATGGCACCACACCGCCCATGCGTCCATAGAATTCGATGGGCGCGCGTCCTTTCACTGCCAAACGGACATCTTCCAGCATTTGACCGGAATTCATCTCCGTGACCAGGAAGCCGCTCACCCGATCCGCCAACTGGTCGATGATCTGATGCGGGAACGGGCTGACGGTGATCGGTCTCAATAAGCCGACCTTGATCCCCTGCTGGCGCGCGGTTCGGACAGCCGATAGCGCTACTCGTCCCGCAGTCCCAAAGCCGACGATGACAAATTCGGCATCCTCAAGAAAATATTCCTTATAGCGGACTTCGTTCGCTTGAATGTCTCTCCAGCGCCCGACCTGCCTGAGATTCATTTTCTCTTCTTCAGGAGGGTCCAGGTAGATGGATGTCAGGATGCGGCGTTCGCGCTTGCCCATTCTGCCATCGGTTGCCCAATCCCAATTGGCGCGTTTGATGGTCCTCATTTCAGGCATCTGTGCCGGTTCCATCATTTGGCCGATGGAGCCATCCAGGATGACCATGCAGATCGAGCGATAGCGTTCTGCCAGGTCGAAGGACATGACGGTCAGGTCGATCGCCTCCTGGACAGAGGCAGGCGCCAGCACAATTGGTTGGTAGTCGCCATGCCCACCTCCATGAACCGCCTGGTTGTAATCCGCCTGGGAGGGAGCAATATTGCCGAGACCCGGTCCACCGCGCATGACATTGACCAATACCGCCGGGACTTCTGTTCCGGCAATATAGGAGAGTCCTTCCATCATCAGGCTCACGCCCGGGCTGGATGAAGTGGACATCACGCGTACTCCCGCACACGCCGCGCCATAGACCATATTGATCGCGCCGAGTTCGGACTCGGCCTGTACAAACGTGCGTCCGAGTTGGGGCATACGCCTCGACAAATATTCCAGGATTTCTGTTTGCGGGGTAATGGGGTAACCGAAATAGGCTTCGAGCCCTGCCCGAACGGCTGCTTCGGCAATGGCTTCGTTACCTTTCCATAATTCACGTGTCATTTAAATCTCCGTGTTTTTTACCGCTAAGCACGCGAAGGTCGCCAAGGTCTTTGAAAGAGGCAGAAAAAGAGGCTTCGCGCTCTTGGCGGTTCGATTTTATGCCGCGGCAGGCGCGGCAGCCTTTGTGATTTCGCGATAGACCGTGATCGCTGCATCCGGACAAACCAGTGCACAAATAGCACACCCCGTGCATCCATCTTTGAATGTGTGCGCGGGGTGGTAGCCTTTGGGGGTAAGCCTGGTCATGTCCAGTTCCATTACCTCCTGGGGACAGGCACTAATGCAAAGTTCGCAGCCTTTGCAATAGGCATCACTGACTTCGATCCAACCTTTTGCGGGCATTCGCACTCCTTATTCGAGAAGTTTGACAAGATTAGGTCAATATGCTTCCAGTTTGATTATGTCCCCATGTCAAAATGGAGGCTAGTGTATTGCGTCATTAGCAGGAGCGCCGAAGATCATCCATTTTTGTGAACAATTTCATTCATGTCGTTGCGAGGGTTGTGGTTGAGACGCCATGGCGTCTCAACCACAACCCGAAGCAATCTCCTCATTAACTAAGGGAATGTGTCATCACAGCCGTGCCTGCGAAGAATACTAGATGGCCACAACGTGTCCTTCTTCATCCAAGCTGCATTCATCCTTTAGTGCGAAAGAATCATATTCCTAGGAGCGCTAGTCGAGTAGCCCCTCTTGTTACCCCCGTAGTTGGACTGCGGGGGAATCACATGTTATTGCTCCGGCAGTGCAACTGCCGGGGAACCACATATTACCGATGGTTATAAAATTCGATTTGCCAGCGCCATTCACTTCCATCTTCGGCATTCCACCAGCTTAAGAGCCGCCCCACTTCGCCACCCGGTAAGATCACCAATTGGCCAATATCCTCCTGCGTCGGCCATAGGTCTTCACGGGTGATGTGCTCTCCCTGCAGGGTCAAACGCGCCATCGGGCGGTCGGCAGTCTGAGGCAGGTCTTGGGCAAAGGCAAGGCGCTTGCCATCGTCGCTGCGTACTTCTACAGTCAGCATGGGTGGCGCCGCGTGAACCAATAAGACCTGCGTTGCGTCCAGGCGGCCTCGTGCGAAGGATACTCCTGTTGCAGCCGCTTGCGGATACCATAGATCCCAGATCTGTAATTGAGAGTGAACGGTCATATGAAGATCTCCTATAAAAAAGTATAGCAGGCTTTTCAAGCAGAGCTATCGCATTTGCATTTTTATCCACATTTTCTAATGCGATTGTCCTACCCTTCAAGTTTACTGCCCACTACTCCCAGATGGTAGAATAAACTCACGAAAAAGGCTCTTCCGTATTTGGCGGGAAACAAAACACTTGTCCTGTAATTGCAAGGAGTGCAGCGCCCGGGCAACTTTGTAT
>DATGYJ010000288.1:0-36537 GCA_035298105.1 Anaerolineales bacterium
GCCACCGGCATGATGATGTCTTCACGGTCGAGGATACATAACAAAGTGGCTGTGTCGAGTCTCCCCAGATGATTTGCGGCAATGATCACATTTCCTGCGGGAATTTTTTCAATCCCATGGATTTCAATATCTGCGATGATCTTCATGAAAAAACGAACGATGGAGCGCAATGTCTTGTATTTCATGTACGCAATTGTACAACAAGCGGAGCGGTCCGAGGGACAAGCGAAGCGGTGCTGTGAATAAAAAACGTGGCGCTCGGGCGCCACGTTCAAGTAAAACTGTGGGAGTTATCTCCATAAATAATCGTCGGAGGATCTGCTCTTGAATGTGTTCTGCGAACCATATTTGTCGAACATACGCTGAAAAATCGACATATCGCTGGGCGCCATATTGATAATCTCAAAGCCAACGTTGTAGGTATTTGGGTCTACGTGATCGGGATGGCACCATTTACTGCGGGCAATAAACACCATGGAATTCTTATCAGCGATATCAGGGGTCAGTTCGATGTGCATCCGAAAATCCTGTCCGGCCGGGATTTGTTTTGCACTATCCAACCTGAACCCACCTGTACTAATATCTGTAAGGTATCCAATCAGCTTTTTCGTGTTCTCATCCGTGACTTGCATATAGTAAGTAAAGTCGCGGCGGTTGATCTTTCTCTTCTCGGCCATGATGTTTGCTCCTTTCTGCTGACAAGTATATGACAAGTGCGGTCAAGATTCAATATATAGAACAAACAAAAATGTAATTGCAATGGGCGTTTTTCCCACCTGTGGTAGGGAGACGGGCTGAGCCGCCAATCTCTTCTATTTCGTCCGGTTATAAAAAACTGTCTAGATAACGAACGTCCCGAAGGTTTGAACGGCTCAACAGCGTTTTTTCAGGAAACCTTCGGGACGTTTTTTCTATTCCACCTTCAAGATATGAGTCAGGATGGTTGCGCCCGAGCCGCCGATGTTCTGTGCCATCCCGACCCTGGCACCCGCTACTTGCGTCCCGTCACAGTCGCCTCGCAATTGCTGGGCGACCTCCACCACCTGATACATCCCTGTTGCGCCGACCGGATGCCCGCGCGCTTTTAATCCACCACGCGTACAAATAGGAATGCGTCCATCCAGGCCGATCTCGTTATCAAGCCCGAGCCGAATGCCCTGGCCGCGTTCGGCAAAGCCGCAGGCTTCCAGCGATAAGGCAGACATGATCGAAAAGGCATCGTGTAATTCAAACAGGTCAATATCTTCTGGCGTGACATTGGCCATTTCATAAGCGCGTTTGGCAGATTCGTAGGCAGCGGACAAGAATAAAGGATCTTTTCTCGAGTGGACCGCGATCGAATCGGTCGACGACGCCGAACCGGCGACTGTAATGCGCGGCTTTCCAGGTAAAGAGGCGACTTTCTCTGCAGGGACCAGTACCACGGCGGCTGCACCATCTCCGGTGGGGGAAGCATCCAGGAGATTAATGGGTGTGGCAACCATGGCAGATTTTTCGAATTGATCTACATTGATCTTTTGGTGTAAGCGCGCGAACGGATTGTGGATTGCATTAGCGTGAGCATTGATCGAGAAAGGCGCAAAGTCGGCGTGCTTCCAGCCATGCTCATGCATATAACGGCGCATGATCAGGGCGTTCAATCCGACAAAGGAAATTCCCTGCTCCACCTCATAATCTGCATCAGCCGCGGTAGCCAGCGCGGCAGTCACATCATGCCCGGCTTTATCGGACATCTTTTCGACGCCCACTACCAGCGCCGAGTCGATATCGCCAGAAGCAACAGCCATCAGTCCCGCCCTGAGCGCCGCAGCGCCTGATGCACAGGCGGCTTCCACCTTGACTGCTTCCTGGTGCCAGAGTCCGATCCAATCGGAAAAGAACGTCCCTAACTGGTTTTGGCCGCTGATCAGGGGTGACAGCATGTTTCCAACAAACAGAGCATCCACCTTTTCCATGCCCGCCTCATGCATTGCCGCGAGCGCGGCATTCCCACCGATCTCACGTAGAGATAGCTCCCAATGTTCGTCAATTTTTGTTTGACCGATACCTAAAATAGCAACTTGTCGCATTGTTTTCTCCGTATCCTGCGGATATATTTTAGCTGATTTAGCTATCAGTTTCTATCAATTAAAAAAGGAGTGACAATTGTCACTCCTTCAGCTACTGAAATGCTTCAAGGTGATTTAGGGATGGCCGTTATGACCTTTACCATTTCCTTTGTGTTTCACTTTGCCCTTGCCGTGCTCCTGGTCTTGCTGGGCTAATGGATCCTGCGAGTCGCTATTGCCATGGCCGGAAACGATGACACCCAGATTTTGCTTGTCATTTTCCGTGTTGAGCGCTTTGAGGGCTTTTTTGAACTGGCCCCAGTTGGTGGGAGCTGTGTCATTTGGCCATGTAAAGCCATCTGGCAATTGGATTTGGCTGTAATCACCGGTCTTCTTGGCGATCAATATCTCTCCCGCCAAATCTGTGTTTGCCGTTCCGCCGCCAAGATTGCTGGACATCCACAATGCCTGGGCAATGACACCGAAGCCAAAGACCTGAGTGTCGCTTTCGCTTTCACCAACCTGAAAATCGCCATTGTGGAAACCATCGATGGCAATGGCCAGTTGGTTAGCCACAGCTGGATCCCCATTGGAGAAGAAGTCGGCTAACAGCCAGGAAATGGGATGGACCTGAGGTGGCTCAGCCGGGACCACAGCGGTTGTATCAACTACCAGACCCTCCACTGCATCTCCCGGTTGGGCGAGAAGCTGCTGGGTGTTCAGGTCGTATAGATTGTTATCAGCGGCTTCCTGGGCGGTGAGGGTAATGGGTTGATAGCCCTCCACCGTAACAACAACAATCGTTTCCCCATTCGCATCGGTCTGAACTTCAATATTCGTTATATTACCACTAATCGTGGTTGTACCGTCCTGCGTTTGCGGAGCGGCAGCCACATTGCCCACCTGTGCAAACATAACTGTGATAACCAATACAATGCTTGCCAAGAGTTTTGTGTTTAACATTTTGATCTCCTTTCAAAATATCTGATCACATTCTACTCACTTTAGCAGCAATTAAACTTTCAAGGATGCAAGCGGTACCAATCTACTAGAGTAGTACTCAACTCCTATTTTTGAGCTGTATCCCTGCTGAGATTTCAGATTCAAATTTGGGGGTATTCTGGGAAGGTCATCTGGGCATGTCGGGTCCGAGAAAAGCGGTTTTCATTTTCAAATCTCATTATGACCGCTTATATCTTGATTTCCCCGAATGATTTATACTTGCGAAAATCATTTGCGAGGGATTATCGGTATGGAACACGAGGTTTGGAAAGAAAAACTTTTGGAAGCTGTTACACAACTGGGGGAAGAAGGACGCACCGCAGTTGAATTTGTGCGAACCCACCGCACAAAGATCGGTTTCAAACAAGCACGTCCCAGCATTGGCGCCTACTGGACCGTGTTCGGCAATATCCATTTGAATTCACAATATTACACTTATCTAACACCCCTTGACGATCTGCGCATCAAAACCCTGATCATCCATGAAGCCCGTCATTTGCAGCAGGGACTGATCACCGCTTTATCTGTTTATGGTGAATTGGATGCCTGGCAATTGGAATTCGGTATCTACTATCGCATGAAAGGACAGTATCCGCATTCCTCAATTGCAGAGTTGATGACCTTGCCGCTGAAGTATGACCGCTCTGTACTGAAGAACGCCGCTCACCTGATGCAAGCTTATGCCGGTAAGGGTTATCGCGTCGATTTGCTTCCGCTATTGCCGCTGCACCGGGAAATCAAGTATTGGGTGACCAGACAGCAAACTTCTTAGCTGTCCCCTTCTTTCCGGATAAATCTTCTTACAATCATATAGTTTCTGTGATTTTCTGCACTTCTGAAATATGACAGCCCCACATAGAATTGGGTCATTCAACCCACGCTAACAAATGGGTAGTTTGGCTGTATAATTTTGCAATTATTTGTGAGCCAACTCTGAATGAGGAGTGTGCAATGAACAACCGGTTCAAAGCTAGCAGGTCGCAACTGGGAGTGGCTGGGCTTATACTAGGAGTTTTCCTTCTTTTTGCCGTTTTGACCCTGTCTGCAACACCTGCAGCCGCGGCGCCTCAATCTCAAGGCGAGAAGCCCCCCGATGCAACTTGTCTAGCTTGTCATCAACAGGAAGGCATGACCGCTCAGATCGGGGGACAACCTATTCCAATCACCATCAATGGTGAACAATTCTCGACCGCAGTGCATGGAATAGAAAAAATTGCCTGCGTGGATTGCCATACGAATATCACCGGTTTTCCACATCCGCAGGTGATTGCCAGTAGCCCGCGCGATTTTTCTTTGCAGATGTATCCGACCTGCCAGAAGTGCCACCTTGACCAGTATGCCAAGACCCTGGATAGCGTCCATCAGCGGGCTCTGGCAGCAGGAAACCCGAATGCAGCTGTATGCACAGATTGCCATAACCCGCATACGCAGAAACGGATCACGGACAAAAGTACGGGTCAACTCTTGCAAGAAGCGCGCGTTACGATCCCGCAGAAGTGCGCCAAATGTCACAGCACCATATTTGATGCCTACACGGGAAGTGTCCACGGCGCGGCGCTGCTGGAGAACAATGATCCGAACGTCCCCACCTGCATTGATTGTCACGGCGTCCACAACATTCAAAACCCAACCACGAATACCTTTCGAAACAGCGTTCCATTCCTGTGCGCAAAATGCCACACAAATGAGACTCTCATGAAGCAATACGGGCTTTCGACCAATGTGCTGAATACGTACGTGTCAGATTTCCACGGCGCAACGGTGAAGATGTTTGAAGAGAATTACCCTGACCAGCCGACGAACAAGCCCGTCTGCACTGATTGTCATGGCGTTCATGATATTGTCAAGGTAGATGACCCCAAGGCAGGGATTGCTTTCAAGAAAAACCTGCTGGTGAAATGCCAGCAATGTCATCCCAATGCCACAACGGAGACTTTCACCGATGCCTGGTTGAGCCACTATGAACCAAGCCCGCGGGTCTTCCCGCTTGTTTATTTTGTCAACTTGTTCTACAAACTCTTCATCCCCGCTGTTCTGGGAGGCATGATCTTGTTCGTGCTCACCGATGTTTATCGTAGATTGATTGTGCGCCGGGCGCATGCGAAAGGAGTACCGCACGAATGAGCGAAACAGTCACACGTACCTATGAGCGCTTCCCATTGGCTCGCCGGGTCGAGCATCTGGTCATGTTACTCTCCTTCACGACCCTGGCTCTGACAGGCTTGCCGCAAAAGTTTTCCTCCGCGCCTCTTGCGATCTCCTTTGTGCGTGCCCTCGGCGGAATCGAGATCCTGCGGACGATCCATCATACTGCCGCCATTATCATGATGCTCGGTACGGCCTGGCATATCCTTGTCTTTGGCTATATGGGTTATGTCCGGCGCACACGCCTGACGATGCTGCCCAGCTTGCAGGATGCGAAGGATGGCTGGCAAGCTTTAATGTATAACATCGGTCGTACAAAGACGCCCCCACAAATGGGACGTTATACCTTTGAAGAAAAAATGGAATATTGGGCGTTTGTGTGGGGAGCGATCATCATGGGGTTCACGGGTTTCATGATGTGGAACCCAATCACCATCACGAAATTCCTGCCTGGAGAGGTGATCCCGGCTGCGAAAGCCGCCCATGGCGCAGAAGCCATCCTGGCTGTCCTGGCGATCATTATCTGGCATATGTATGGCGTGCATATCAAACGCTTCAACAAAGCCATGTTCACCGGAAAGATCAGCGAAGCGGAGATGCTTCATGAGCATCCATTGGAACTGGCAGACATTAAAGCCGGGGTTGCCGATCGTCCGGTGGATCCTGGTATGCTTCGTAAACGCCAGCGAGTTTATTTGCCGGTCGCAGCGGTATTGGCGCTCTTTATGCTGCTCGGCGTATATGGCTTTGTTAACGCAGAGCAGACGGCTCTTACCACCACCGAACGGCGGGTACCAACCGTGGTGGTGTTTGTGCCGCAGACGCCAACCCCCGCACCAACCCTGACACCCACTCTGCCTGCGACAGAGACTGCCTTGCCTACTCAGACGGCAGTTGGTGCTACACCCTCGACGCCGGCGGTAGCCTCAGCGCTGACCTGGGATAACTCCATCGGCGCGTTGTTCCAGACGAAGTGCATTGCTTGTCATGGCGCGGCTGCCACGGGTGGATTGAATCTCTCGACGTATGCAGACGCAATGAAGGGCGGCAATTCCGGCCAGGTTATCATTCCCGGAGATAGTGCCCACAGTTTGCTCGTTATGAAACAACAGGCCGGGAATCATCCGGGTCAATTGACCCCTGAGGAGATTGCCCAGGTGATTGCATGGATCGATGCGGGTGCGTTAGAAAAATAAAGACTCAACAAAAATTTACCCCACCCTGAACGAATCGGGAGTGGAACATAATAGACCCCCTGAGAAAACTGTTTTCTCAGGGGGTCCATTATGTGCGATCAGTAACAAAAAGCCTCTTTCGTGCCTATTGTGAAGCTTTGCCCATTCTTTCTCCTGCGGGCTTTTCTCGCTGTGGCGTCGCTCTACCTCCAGTATGCCTAAATCGTGCCTATATGGTGTCTATATCCTGCCTATATCCTCCTTTTATCCTCGTTTCACTTTAAGCCGGTTATTCTTTTGATGACGGGACGGCTGGCTCCCTATTCTTCGCGGCAGTAAATGGGAAATTCACCCGATGAATCCCACGATGATGAATTTAGCCTGAGGCATTTGTATTCGTTGCCCAGGCCCAAATGGTTGAGGATCAACTTCGGGGGATGTTTGTCCAGCGACAAAACGTATTCGGCATAAGATTATCTTAATTAGTTATGACAATGTACGCTGCGATTAATGACTTTCAATACTCGACCATATATGTGAATAAAGTCACAATACAAACGCCAGGTGGGGTAGATTTGGCTGTTGCGTTCGGAAGAAGAACGCTAAAAACTAAACTATTTTAGATCTGTTTGCCAGTACGTAAGGCGACATGACCGGAGGGATTATGCCCCATATGACTGACGAGCGAGTCCGAGCGGGGTTAGCACATGAAGAGGATCTTTCGCTCCTGCATGAAGTCAGCATGAAAACGGCTGGCGTTTCGCATCTGGAGATGTGTATCCAGTGCGGAACGTGCGGAGGATCTTGCCCCGCGGCAATGGACATGGACCATACGCCGCGCATGTTGTTTGCTATGCTCCGTGCGGGTATGCGAGACGAAGTATTGCGCAGTAACACACCCTGGATCTGTGTCTCCTGTTATCACTGCGTGGTGCGCTGCCCGCAGGAGGTGCATATTGCAGACGTGATGTATACCCTCAAGAGCATGGCAAGCAAAGCCAAACTTTACAGTAACTCTACCGCTCCCGATTTCTCACGGACCTTTGTATATATGGTGGAAACCTTTGGGCGCAGTTATGAATTGGGACTGGTTGCTCTCCATTATCTCAAGCACTTCCCATTGCGCCTGCCTGGCATGCTGCCCATGGGGTTTGGCATGGTCACAAAGGGACGCATGGCGATCCCGCCAAAAAAGATCAAGCACATGGATCAACTGAAAAAGATTTTGAACCGTGCCAAGCAATTGGAGTTGACCTCATGAACAAATATCTTTTGTATCCCGGCTGCTCGATGGAATCCAGCGCGAAAGCATACATGGAATCGCTGAATGCCATTATGGAGCCACTTGATCTGCACTTCGAAGAGATCGATGATTGGAACTGCTGTGGTGCGACGGAATACCTGGGAATCAACTTGATCCCTGCGTATTCGTTGATTGCTCGCAATCTTGCGCTGGCAGCACGCCAAAGTGCGGCGCAGGAGAATGGCACGCGCACAGTTGTCGCCCCTTGCTCAGCATGCTACCTCAATCTCGCCAAGGCAGATTACTACATGCAGGAACGCCCCTCTCTGGGCGAAAAGGTAAATGAGGCGCTCGAAGCGGGCGGACTGCAGTATAAAGCCGGGACGTTGGACGTGCGTCACCTGATTGACATTCTTGTCTACGACATCGGGCTGGATACCATTCGAAGCAAAGTGACTCATCCCTTGAACGGACTCAAGGTTGTGCCTTATATGGGCTGCATGTTGCCGCGTCCCGATTATCAAAATCGATGGTCTGATCACGAGCATCCGACTGAGCTGGATGACCTGCTGCGAGCGCTGGGCGCCGATGTGATTGATTATCCGTTAACGACAAGCTGCTGCGGCGGACATATGACTCAGATCGGACCCGAAACGGCTTTCGAATTAATTCGTCGCCTCGTTGCCGATGCAGATGAGCGCGGTGCGCATCTTATGGCGACCGTTTGTCCCATGTGCCAGATGAACATCGATGCCTATCAAAACGAGATGAATCATTATTTTGGCACACATTACCATATGCCCATCTTGTTCTTCACACAGTTGATGGGCCTCGCTTTCGGCAAAAAACCTGATGAACTCGGTATCGGTACAGAACTAGTCAATCCACGTAACGCGCTGGTAAACGTCGGCGTGGAAGTGCCGATTACGCAGGAACCAACGACAAAACGCAAGAAGGATGAAGGCTTGCCGATGCCGCGCCGCTGGTCTAAACGTGAAGCGGGGAAGGAGACTGTGAAATGAGCGACAAGCGGAGCAGTCCTATGGAAAAGAAACAGGAACGTGTGGGTGTCTACGTTTGTCATTGCGGCTCGAATATCGCAGGCACCGTAGATGTGGTCGACGTTGCGAAATGGGCGGAAGAAAAACTCAAGCATCAGGGCGTGGTCATTGCGCGCGAGTATAAGTTTATGTGCTCGAGTCCGGGACAGGAACTGATTGAGAAGGACATCAAGGAACTTGGATTAACTCGTATTGTCGTTGCGGCGTGTTCGCCTCATTTACATGAGAAGACATTTCGAACTGCGGCCCAGAACGCGGGTTTGAATCCGTATTTAGTCGAGTTGGCTTCGATCCGCGAGCAGGTCTCATGGGTTCACACGGATAAGGCCGTCGCCACGGAAAAATCGAAGGCGGTCGTATCAGGCGCGGTGTCCCGTGTGATCGAAAATGTTCCCCTTGAAGAGATAAAGGTTCCCATCAACCCCAATACGTTGGTGGTGGGCGGCGGTATTGCCGGGATCCAGGCAGCGCTTGAGATCGCAAACGCAGGTTTCCATGTCTATCTGGTGGAGCGCGAGCCGTCCATCGGCGGACACATGGCGCAGTTCGATAAGACCTTCCCGACCCTGGATTGTTCTGCATGCATTCTGACGCCGCGCATGGTCGAAGCAGGCACACACCCCAACATCACGCTACTGACGTGGAGTGATGTTGTGAATGTCTCAGGTTATGTCGGCAATTTCCATGTGACGATCAAGAAGAAGGCGCGTTTCATCAAGGAAGAGCTGTGTACCGGCTGTGGGATCTGCCAGGAGAAATGCCCGAAGAAAGTGATCGATGAGGTTTTTGAAGCGGGTCTTGGATATCGCAAGGCAGTGTACACACCGTTCGCGCAAGCCGTGCCGAACTTCCCGGTGATGGATAAGGAGAATTGCACCTACTTCATCAAGGGGACATGCAAGGCCTGTGAGAAATTCTGCCCGACTGGGGCGATTGACTTCAATCAACAGGATGAGATGCTAAATATTGACGTAGGCAATATCATCCTTGCAACGGGTTATGACCTGTTCGACGCACGGCGCGTGAGCAATTACGGATATGGACGCCTGCCGAATGTGTTCACCAGTCTGGAATTTGAAAGACTTAGCAATGCGGCTGGACCGACGGGTGGCCACATCGTTTTGCGTGATGGAAAGACCACGCCGAAGAGTGTTGGCATCATCCATTGTGTGGGTTCACGTGATAAGAATTTCAACAACTACTGTTCGGTGATCTGTTGTATGCAGGGCTTGAAATTTGCCCATCTTGTTCACGAGCACACAGGCGCGACAGTCTACAACTTCTACATCGACATGCGTACCGCTTACAAGGCATACGATGAGTTTTATCAACGTGTGCTTGAAGAAGGGACGCTTTTTGTACGCGGCAAAGTGGCAGAGGTGACGAACGCGGCTCGTTATGAAAGTGAGAAAGGCAAACTCATCATCCAGGTGGAAGATACGCTGGCGAGCAAGCAGAGGCGCATCCCGGTGGATATGGTAATCCTCTCCAGTGGCCTGCAGCCTCGTTATGACGCGAAGGCAGTGGGCAAGATGTTCGGCATTTCGTGTTCAACCGATGGCTGGTTCACGGAAAAACATCCCAAACTTGATCCCGTTGCCACGATGACTGAAGGTGTTTTTATCGTCGGTTGCGCACAGGGACCGAAGGATATCCCTTCCAGCGTCGCTCAAGGTGCGGCCGCTTCGGCTCGTGTACTCGATAAGATCCTGCAGAAGGAAGTCACGCTGGAGCCGATCAAAGCCAGCGTAATCCAGGAAATATGTTCGGGCTGCCGTATTTGCAACGGAATGTGTCCGTTCAATGCGATCAGCTTCCTGGAAGATCGTATGGTGACCGCGATCAATCCTGCCCTATGCCAGGGATGCGGCACATGCGTGGCGGCTTGTCCTTCAGGTGCGATCACTGCAACAGGTTTCAGCGACGAGCAGATCATCGCCCAGATCGATGGCTTACTGCTTCGCAATCTCAAGCCGGTTGAAGCCTAAGGAGTGGACTGTATGACTGAACAATTCGAACCAACAATTATCGGCTTTACCTGCAACTGGTGCAGCTATCGCGCCGCCGATCTGGCAGGCACTGCACGCATGAAATATGCCCCGAATGTGCGCCTCATCCGCATGATGTGTTCAGGACGGCTCGACCCGACCTTTGTCCTGCGGGCGCTTTCTGAGGGAGCCGACGGTGTCTTGATTACGGGCTGCCATCCTGGTGATTGTCATTACATGGAACAGAACTACAAGGCGCTGCGCCGTTATCTCCTGCTCCAGCGTGTGCTCACAGGTTTAGGCATTGAACCCGGACGCGTGAAGCTCTTTTGGGCAAGTGCTGCAGAGGGTGCAAGGTTTGCCAGCGAAACTACATTATTCGTGGAAGAGATCCGCAAGTTAGGACCACTGCATTGGGGAAAACCGGTGGAGACGCTGGAAAACTTGCAGGAAGAAATCTCCAAGATTGAAGAGGTGCCGGCATGACTGTGAATGGTAATAAACCAAAGTTTGCCATGTATTGGGCGGCCTCCTGCGGTGGATGTGAGATCGCAGTACTCAACACGCATGAAAAGATCCTCGAGATTGATGCAAACTTCGAGGTTGTTTTCTGGCCCATCGTGATGGGTGCTAAATACAAAGATGTGGAGGCGATGGAAGATGGCTCGATCCTGCTGACCCTCTTCAACGGTGGAATTCGCAACGATGAGAACGAGCACATTGCAAAGCTTCTACGCCGGAAATCAAAGATCCTGGTCTCGTTCGGTTCCTGTGCCTGTGAGGGATGTATCCCTGGGCTGGCGAATCTAAGCCCGGTCGGCGAGATCGTCCATACGGCGTTCAACACGATCACCACTGACAATCCACATGAGATCTATCCGCGCGCAACATATGATGTTCCTGAAGGTGAATTGCATATTCCGACCCTTTCACAGACACTGCGTCCGCTCGATCAAGTAGTGGATGTGGATTACTACATGCCGGGCTGTCCCCCTGAATCGCATCAGGTTGCGGCGGTAGTGGATCTTGTGATCAAAGTGATTCACGGCGAAGCGGAACTCCCGCCAAAGGGCACGGTCATCGGCGCCGGCAATTCGACGGTCTGTGATGAATGTCCGCGGGCGCGCAACATTAAGATGATCAAGGCCTTCAAACGTATTCAAGACATCGCGCCCGTTGACCCAACTCTTTGCATTCTCGAGCAGGGTATCCCCTGCAATGGTCCTGCCACACGGAGTGGTTGTAATGCACGCTGCCCGCAAGTGGGTGCGCAGTGCATTGGATGTTACGGTCCTGCTGAAGGTGTAATGGATTACGGCGCGCGTTTGATGACCGCTTTCGCCTCTGTGATCGACGCGAATACCCCCGAGGAGATTGACAAGATTCTCGATGGCATTCCTGATCCCACAGGACAGATGTATCGCTTTAGCCTGCCAGGCTCGTTGATGAAAGCTGCCAAGTCGGCATGGACAAAGGAGAAGATCTAACCATGACACAAAGAATTAGCATTGACCCCATTACCAATCTCGAAGGTCATGGCAAGATCGAGATCTTCCTGGATGACAACGGCAATGTAGCAAATACATATTTTCAGATCCCTGAATTGCGCGGTTTCGAACGATTCGTAGTTGGGCGCCCGATTGAGGAAATGCCGTTGATCACGAATCGTATCTGCGGGGTTTGCCCGGAAGCGCACAATATGGCGGCGTCTAAAGCCGCCGACGCGGTCTATAAAGTGGATCCCCCACGTACGGCAAAGCTGCTGCGCGAGCTGCTGTATTCTGCCTTCTATTGCACCGACCATACGACCCACTTCTACGCGTTGGGTGGTCCCGATTTTATCATGGGACCCGATGCACCTGTTGCCGAGAGAAATATTCTGGGCGTGATCCATAAAGTGGGCTTAGAGATTGGCGGAAAAGTCATCCAGATGCGTAAATATGGACACAATGTCGTCGAGATGATCGGCGGGCGCAAAATCCATCCGTGCGCCTCGATCCCGGGTGGCATGACAAAAGGCATCACCGAAGAACAACGCAAAGAGATCGAAGAGATGGGGCGCTGGGCAATTGATTTCGCCCAGTTCAGCCTCAAGATCTTCAACGACATTGTCCTGGGCAACCAGGGGTATGTGGATTTGATCCTTGGCGATATTTACACTCATCACACCTATTACATGGGTCTGGTAGATGAGAACAACAAAATCAATTTCTATAATGGCAAAGTCCGTGTAGTGGATCCGAACGGCAAAGAGTTTGTGAAGTATGAGCCGAAGGATTACGCCGAACATATTGCCGAACACGTCGAGCCGTGGACATATCTCAAATTCCCCTATCTCAAGAAAGTCGGTTGGAAAGGCTTCGTTGATGGGACAGACTCGGGTGTGTATATGACCACCCCGCTTTCACGCCTGAATGCCTCGGATGGCATGGCGACTCCGCGCGCCCAGGAAGAGTATGACAGGTTCTATGCCACGCTTGGCGGCAAACCTGTCCATCAACGCCTCGCCACGCATTGGGCGCGCCTGATCGAGCTGCTCTATGCCGCAGAGCGCTGGGTGGAATTGGTCACGGACCCGGAGATCACCTCTCCGAATGTTCATGCCAAGCCGACGGAGACCCCAACCGAAGGGATCGGTATCGTCGAAGCGCCGCGTGGGACTCTCACGCACCACTACTGGACAGACGAACGAGGCGTAGTAACCAAAGCGAACCTCATTGTCGGCACCACCAACAATTACGCGCCGATCCAGATGTCAACGCAGAAGGCAGCTGCGCATCTCATCAAAGACGGAAAAGTAACCGAGGGATTGCTCAATATGGTTGAGATGGCGTTCCGTGCCTATGATCCCTGCTTTGGGTGTGCCACGCACTCCCTGCCGGGTCAGATGCCGTTGGAGATCACCATTCGCAATTCCGCGGGTGAATTGGTCGATGTGATCAAACAGTACTGTTGACCGCATTCTTCTTCCCATGGTGGGCGCGCCGGAACGTTGGTACAATGTTCCGGCGCGTCTTTCTTTTCTTATGAAAACGATTGTTATCGGTCTTGGTAATCCTATTTTGGGCGACGATGGCGCCGGGTGGAAGGTTGCTGAAGAGGTGAAGAAGCTTTTGCCCTTGCCCCCCGCTTCGTCTACACTGGGTCAAGACGCAAAGCGTCTTGACCAGCAGTTCCGCTCAGCGCGAGTAGAAGAGGGGGGTGAAGTGGAGGTAGAGTTCCTTTCGCTGGGCGGCATCAGCCTGATGGAGCATCTTATTGGTTACGAACGCGCCATCCTGATCGACGCGGTGAGCTCGGACCAGGAAACTGGCTCGGTGATCGTGTCGAAGTTGAGTGAAATACCGGATTATTCTGCCTTCCACACCACGAGTGCGCATGACACCTCACTGCAAAACGCGCTCAAGTTGGGCAAAGCCATGGGGGCAAACCTGCCGGAAGATGTGACCGTTGTGGGGATCGCAACCAATCACATCTATGACTTCAGTGAGGAGCTTTCTCCGCCCGTTGAACAAGCGATCCCAAAAGCAACCAAAATTGTCATTAGTTTATTAGCGTAAATAATCATACTTCAGCGTAAATAATCATACTTCAATGAAGAAGAAAGTCATCCAGACGGGTGACTTTCTCCATCTTGGACATAACCTGTTAAGGGATTAATCTAAGATAACTATGCATGAACTATCCCTTACTCAGAACCTACTTGATATTGCCTTGAAGAATGCCAATTCGCAGCGAATTGTGAATGTTAATTTGTTGATTGGCCCGTTTTCAGATGAGCGTGAAGAATCCATCCAGTTTTATTGGAGAGACCTGGCAAAAGGCACACTTGGTGAAGGCGCCAAGTTGAATTTCCAGCATGTCAAAGCAGAAATGAAATGTCTGGAATGCGGCGGCACTTTTCTTCTCGAGGAAGACGGATCGATATGTGTCTATTGTCAAAGCGACCACTTGCAATTGTTAAGTGGAGATGAGGTCAGACTCGAAAGTATCGATGTGGAATAGATCAGGTATGTTCCCCAAGAACACCGGAATGATCCTGGCGCGCAGCGCCAGGACAGGTGTGTGAGCAGAGTGAACCGAGCGGTAAACGCGGTCGAAATGCAGGCTCCTTAGAAATTATTCTTCGACCTTGTCCCGCGGCGAGGATCGCATTCTGCCTGGGACGAGAATCAATGGCAAAGCATATTTCTGTCAAAGGTGTGGTACAGGGAGTTGGGTTTCGTCCATTTGTCTATGGACTTGCGACCCGGCTCAATTTACACGGCTGGGTGTATAACACATCTGGTGGGGTGGAAATCGTAGTCGATGGACAGAATGGCAATCTTGAAAAATTTATCCAATCTCTAACTCTGGAAAAACCTCCCCTGGCCAAGATCGATTCGATCCAGTTGGAAGAAGTTCCTGGCGAGATCCCCGCCAGTTTTGAGATCCGGGAATCTCAGGAGGTTGAAGGTGCCTATCAACCCATTTCGGCTGACGTAGCCATCTGTCCCGATTGTGAACGTGAGCTCTTTAATCCGAAAGACAGACGTTATCTATATCCATTTATTAACTGCACGCACTGCGGGCCGCGTTTTACCATTATTAAAGATATCCCATATGATCGCCCAAGCACGACCATGGGGGATTTTCCCATGTGCGATCATTGCCGGGCAGAATATACAGATCCATTCAATAGACGCTTCCATGCTCAACCCATTGCCTGCCCTGATTGCGGTCCGTTTGTTGAATTGCGGGAGACTCATTCTCAATTTCCCACCTCCAATCCGCGCATATCGAGTATAGAGATCCGCGTATCTGCCATTCTTAAGGCACGGCGTTTGTTGCGCGAAGGTTATATCGTTGCGATCAAGGGATTGGGAGGTTTTCATCTGGCGTGTGATGCATCCAATCCATATACGGTTGCCGAATTGCGAGATCGCAAAGGGCGTATCGATAAGCCTTTTGCAGTCATGGCTGCAAATATCACGGCAATTGCCTCTGTCTGTAACATTCAAAAAGAGGAATATCTTTTATTGGCTAGTCGGGAGAGACCCATTGTCCTTCTTACCAGAAGGAAACAAACTGATTCGCACACTTATGAAGTCTCTGAATTGGTCGCTCCTAATCTGGATACTCTGGGCGTGATGCTGCCCTATACACCGCTGCATCATTTGCTCCTAAATCAAACGGACCCTGTCCTGGCGCGCGAACCGGTCCCGCCCATTCTAGTGATGACCAGCAGCAACTTTAGTGAAGAGCCAATTGCTATAGATAACACAGATGCTCTCGCGAGGCTTTCGCCACTTGCCGATGCATTCCTGTTGCATAATCGTGAAATCTATATCCGTTCCGATGATTCGGTTGTGAAGGTGGATAAGCGTAATACTATATATTTACGCCGCTCGCGTGGTTACGCTCCGTATCCTGTTGAGCTGCCATTTGAGATCAGGCCCACACTGGCTGTCGGCGGAGAATTAAAGAACACCTTCTGTCTGACGCGCGATCATCACGCTTTTCTCAGCCATCACATTGGCGATATGGAAAATGTTGAGACTTACGAATCGTTCGAACAAGGTGTTGAACATCTCTCGCATGTCTTCCGCGTAGAACCCGAGATCGTCGCGCATGACTTACATCCCAATTACTTTACCACCCAATATGCCAGCCATTCGGCGCTGGGTATTCGACATGTGGGAGTACAACATCATCATGCGCACATCGCCTCTTGTATGGCAGACAATGGCTTGGATGACAGGCGATTGATCGGGCTCTCCTTTGACGGGACCGGATACGGAACTGATGGCGCGATCTGGGGTGGAGAAGGTTTACTCGCCTCTTATGCAGACTTTGAACGGTTCGCACACCTTGAGTATTTGCCTCTCCCAGGTGGCGACTCTGCCATCCGTAATCCCTGGCGCATTGCCGCCGGATATGCACATGCCCTCGGCATTGATATTGACGATCTGCCATTCTTACAGAATATAGACAAGCAAGCGCTGCGGATCGTCAGACACCAGATAGAAAAGCAGCTCAATTCGCCGCTCACCTCCTCCATGGGACGTCTCTTCGACGCGGTTGCCAGTTTCATTGGCGTTCGCAACGATGTCTCTTACGAAGCCCAAGCCGCGATTGAGATGGAAGTGCTAGCGAAGCCATTTGTTTCCGTTGCAAAGTCCTATCCGTATGTGACTCATGAAACTGCAAATGGAACAACGATCGGTTTGAAAGAATTGCTCTCGTCAATTGTTCAAGATGCCCGGGCAAACGAATCCATTGGGATCATTGCCGCCCGCTTCCATAAGACAATTGCAGAAATGGCGATTGAGATTTGCAAACGTGCTCGCTCACAAACCGACCTGAATGAAGTTGCCTTATCTGGTGGTGTATGGCAAAACCAAATCCTGCTTAACCTTGTTCGTGATGGCTTGCATCAGGCAGAATTTATTGTGTATTTCCATAAGCAAGTTCCAACCAATGATGGGGGCCTGGCATTGGGGCAGGCTGTGATCGCAAATTATGTCTCTGCTGAACAGAGCGAGCCGATCGGCGAGGGCAGTCGAAGCGGCTTTTGATAAATGATGAAAGGTAGATTTATATGTGTCTTGGCATTCCTGGAAAAATAACGGAGATTTACGAAAAAGACTCCCTCAAAATGGCAAAAATTGACTTTGGTGGGATCGTTAAAGAAGTTTGTTTAGCTTATACCCCTGAAGCAGAAGTGGGAAATTATGCGTTGATCCATGTTGGCTTTGCGATCAGTTTAATGGATGAGGAAGAAGCACAAGAAACTTTAAAGTTAATTAGAGAAGTAGCAGATTTCGAAAATGAAATATCTTGATGAATACCGCGATCCTGCAAAAGTAAAGTCACTCCTGCGCGAAATTGAAGCGGTCGTAACGCAAAACTGGGTCATTATGGAAATCTGTGGTGGGCAGACGCATGCTTTCCTCCATAATGGACTCGATGCCATGCTTGCGCCCCAGATCGAGCTGGTGCACGGACCAGGCTGCCCGGTCTGTGTCACTCCCCTCGAACAGATAGACCGCGCGCTTGCTATTGCCTCCCAGCCTGATGTGATTTTCACATCTTACGGCGATATGCTGCGGGTGCCGGGTTCAACGAAAGATCTATTTGCCGTCCGTGCGCAGGGCGGAAATGTACGGGTCGTCTACTCGCCGTTGGAAGCAGTACAAATTGCCGAAGCAAATCCTGATCAGCAGGTTGTCTTCTTTGCCATTGGCTTTGAGACGACGGCGCCTGCCAATGCCATGGCTATCTTGCAAGCCAAAAATAAAAACCTCAAAAACTTTTCTGTATTGGTCTCCCATGTCCGTGTGCCGCCCGCCATGGAGGCGATTCTCGGTTCGACGACAAACCGGGTGCAGGGATTTCTCGCAGCGGGCCACGTTTGTGCCGTGATGGGATTTCACGAGTATCCGCCCATCGCCGAGAAATATCATGTACCCATCGTGGTTACGGGCTTCGAGCCGGTTGACTTGTTGAACGGTCTGCTCGCCGTAGTCAAACAACTCGAAAGGGGCTGCGCGGTGGCAGAGAATCAATATCAGCGTGCTGTTAAGTTTGAGGGAAATGAATCAGCGCAAAGGACCATCCGCAGAGTCTTTGGACCGGTTGATAGAAAATGGCGTGGCATTGGAGTTATCCCGCAGAGTGGATGGGGTTTAGCAGCCGAATTTCAGGAATTCGATGCGGAAAAAAGATTCCATGTGGAAAATATTTTTACGCAAGAGTCGGCGCTTTGCGTAGCAGGCGAAATTTTACAGGGATTAAAAAAGCCTGTACAATGCGCGGCATTCGGAAAAGGATGTACACCGCAATCGCCGCTCGGCGCACCGATGGTTTCTGCTGAAGGCGCCTGCGCGGCTTATTACAAATATCATCGGGATGTGATCTATGAATAACCTGGATTTTGAGGGATATACCTGTCCGGTGCCGATCCGTCCCACGGACACCGTGGTACTTGGTCACGGTTCAGGCGGGACCCTGAGCCGCGACCTGCTCAACCGGCTCTTTCTCCCTGAATTAGGAAGAGCAGCCCCACGCCTCCTAGACGATTCGGCTGTGGTGACTATTGATGGCCAGCGATTCGCAATTACAACAGACTCGCATGTTGTCTCTCCATTGTTTTTCCCTGGCGGTGATATTGGAAGACTGGCAGTGTGTGGAACCGTGAATGACCTGGCAATGGCTGGCGCGCAGCCGATTACCTTAACCTGCGGATTCGTTCTGGAGGAAGGTCTGTCATTCGAAATACTACAAAGTGTCGTTGCTTCGATGAAAGAAGCTGCACAAGAGGCGGGAGTCTATATCGCCGCGGGCGATACAAAGGTCGTTCAAAAAGGCAGCGCGGATAAATTGTTTATCAACACATCCGGAATTGGGAAGATCCCGGATGGAGTGGACATTTCTGGTGCAAAAGCGAAAGAAGCTGACGCTATTATCGTTTCAGGGACGATTGGTGATCATGGGATTGCCGTGCTGTCTGCCCGCGAAGGACTGGGATTTGAAACAACGCTTGAAAGCGATGTAGCCCCACTAAATCATCTTGTACAGGTGATGGTCCAGGCAGGGGAGATCCATGTATTGCGCGATCCTACCCGCGGCGGTCTAGCGACCTCTTTGGTTGAAATTTCAGAGCAATCGAATGTGACGATTGAGCTAAATGAACAGGCTTTACCAGTTAAGCCTGCAGTAAGAGCTGCATGTGAAATGCTTGGTTTCGATCCTTTATATATTGCGAATGAAGGGAAACTGGTCGCGTTCGTGAAAGAAAGTGATGCTGAAAAAGTTCTGGCTGTAATGAAGAAAACCAAATATGGGGAGGATGCTGCTATTCTTGGCAGAGTAATTGGAACAGGTAGATCGCAAGTAAGATTGAAAACAGCAATCGGGGGGACGCGTCTGGTGGATATGCTGCCTGGCGAAATGCTGCCGAGAATTTGCTAGTTTTTTGTCGTACTTCTTTGCCCCATCCGCCGTCTCCGGCTGATGAAGTTTCTAAACAAAAAGGATGCTCATGGCATCCTTTTTGTTTTCTAACAAACTTATGAAGTTTCTTATATCGTTACAGGCTCTGCAGCTTCCACTTTTACTTTTGCATGCTCTTCTTCTATGAGAGAATGATCAACCACTCTCAAATATTTCACACCCAGTGAAAAGGCTGCGAGACCATAGGCGATGATCGCGGCACCTGTCATGATCTCGATCAGGGAAGGTCGATAGCTGGTGTAAGCAATTGCCTGACCCGGTACATACGGCATAACAACAAGCAATCCTGTTATATTCGTATCCCAGCGGAAGGCAACGACGCCAGCTGCAACCAGTAGCAGGGCAACCATCCTCCAGAAACGATTTATGCGGGTAGGTCTATAGAGTAATAAGATCATTGGCACGATCATTCCCAACAATAGTTCAACAACCCAGAAATTGAATACCAGGGGACCTTTGGTCAGGAAGTGCAGTCCCTCACTGCGACCCGGATCGTATGTGTATGTCACCGAGAGGGCGTCCCAGGCTCTGAAGTAAAAGTATCCGATCAGAAGATAACCGACAAAATGCGCCACTCGCTCGATCAAGGCATCATTGAGTTTTGCTTTGCCGGTCAAACCTGATGCAAACATGGAAGCAAACAGGGTCAGTGAAATGCCGCCGACGATGGCTGAGAGCATGAACAGCACAGACATCTCAGGCTTGAACCAGAAGGGTCGCGCTTTGATCACACCGTATGTTGCGCCAAGCGACGACTGGTGCAAGCTGGAAAGCCCCAGCCCAATGATCGCCAGGATCGGCGCGTAATGATGAACGCGTTCCATCATTGCGGCAACCTTTGGCAAGCGCTTGCGCAACCACTCAAAGTTTGCAAAGATCGGCATAGATTCAAATACAAGCACAGTGAGATAGAGCATCACACACATCGTCACTTCCCAGAGCAGTGAGTGCTCGTTCCAGTACACCAGTGCATGCCAAAAGCGATCGGGGCGACCGATGTCCAGGACGAGCGCAAGCATTGCCATGGTATAGCCGATCAATCCAACGAATGTCGCCGTCCGTGCGATTGGCTGGTAACGCTTTAAGCCGAATAAATAAACTCCGGCGCACAGGCTAAAGGCGCCCGCTGCCAATGCAATGGAAGACAGGTCGATTGTGATCCATAGACCCCAGGGAACAAGGTCAGTGAGATGGGTAATACTCAGACCTTTCCAAAAGACGAGGATCCCGGCGATCAAACCACCCAGCAGGATGACACCCAGGAAAGCGAGCCAGATGATCCAGGGAGTAATGACAGGCCTAAAATGTAATTTTTTCGACATGGTTACACCTCGCGCCCAGCCTCGGGGGTGGCTGGCAGGTAATAGACGCGTGGCCCTGTGCCTAGATTTTCACGCAGGCGGTAGGATGGGTTGTCGCGCAATGCCTGGCTTACCTTTGACTCAGGATCATTCAGATCACCGAAGATACGGGCCCCTGTAGGGCAGACGACAACACAGGCTGGGGATGCGTCAGCATCGATGCCGGGTGTGAGACCGAGCTCAAGACCACGGTCAATGCGCTGATAGCAGAAGGAACATTTTTCCGGCACCCCACGCGGACGTCGTTCCACTTCAGGCGTGCCCCATTCAGGCACGGCCGGGTTTTCACCTGTGAACGCCGTCCAGTTGAAGGAACGTGCCTGATACGGGCAAGCCACCTGGCAATATCGACAGCCGATACAGCGTTCGTAATCCATCATGACAATGCCATCATCGCGATAATAGGAGGCTTTCACCGGGCAGACTTCTACGCATGGCGCTTTTTCGCAGTGCATGCAAGGGCGAGGCAGGAACACATGCTTGCCGGCGACCATGCTAACTTCACTCACTTGATTCCACTTAATATCCGGGTTGACATCATTATGTGCCTGGCAAGCCAGCGTGCAATAGCCGCATCCAACACACTTGGACTGGTCGATGACCATTGCCCATTGGTGCTTGCCTTTCGGCGCGTCACTTGAGGCTTTGGTGGAAGTGACAGCGCGTGCTCCTGCAGCGACCGCAACACCAACCGCGGTGAGTTTCAGGAATTCGCGTCGGTGGATGTTTTTCTCACTCATGATCTTCCTCGTGGTGATGTTTTACCGTGCGGTGATACCAACGTTCGAGCCAGGGAGCTATTACCATGCCGCCAGCGAGACCGATCAAAGCAGCCATAGCAGAGAATCCCATTGGACTAACAGGATCAGGCTCAGGCGTGATGGAGGCGAGCTTTACTTCCGCGGTTGGTTCGGCAGCGACCGGCTCGGTTGTCCCCTCTGGGGTTTTGGCTTCGGTCGGGCTGTGCATTTGCTGGGCATGACAAGTGTTGCAGGAATCCAGACTGGCATTGAAGGAGTGATCAGGCACACTGTGTGCTGTTTGGTCTGTATTTTCCACATGGTTTACATGGCAATCTACACATGAAATGCCTTTTTGAGCATGCGCGGTGTAAGAGAAATCCATGTTGGATTCTTTGTGGCAAGTGATGCAGAGTTGAGAGACATCATCTGACTTGACACCACTCCAGGGTCCCGAAACTTTTTTCAGCGAAGCACTATGAGGATCATGGCAGGTAGCACAATCCATGCCGCGTTGATAATGGGTGCTTACTTTCCAATCCTGCCAGCCAAAACGCGTATCGCTATGGCAGCGCCCGCACAGATCAGTGGTACGGTCTACAGGCATGGGGCTTTTTGGGTGATCCGTTGGTACGGGGCTATGGCAGGCTTCACAGCTTACCCCATCGGTCTTGTAAGTTGCAGTTGCCGGATCATAACCCGTTGTGTGGCAGACCAAACAAGCACCGGGCTTACCCTGTGCATTCCAATCCTTCAAAAAGACTGGATCGCTGCCTGCTTTTCCATGTGCACCGTTTTGCCAAGCCGTCTGGAATTCAGCATGGCAGGCACCGCAATTTGAGGGTGTTTGCACAGCAGGCGGAACTTCTCCTTGTGCGCTGGCAATCACCAAGGTCACGCCTGCAGCCAACATAGCGAACATTACTGCGATCAGCAAACGTTCTATTCGGGTCTTCATATTCTACATTCTCCTTGGTTCAGTTCTCAGCACTGGAACTGGCGCCTCTTTAAATACCTTGCAAGAGATGCAGGCTTCTTCCAAATAGCCGTTAGGTTGACGAAAAACCTGCCAGCATGGTAAAGGCGAAGAGGCTGCAATACAGTTTTTTTGCTGTTCGGGCGAGCAGCCTTTGATTTTCCAGCATTCAACTTTTATGGGTGCTGGCGGAAGTTGTGCTTCCGCCTGCCAATGAGCATCCAATTTTCGAAGGAAGTAAATGAGTATGCCGGTACCGGCAATGGGAATTGCCAGCCGCAGCAGGATGCCGACCAGGATGGCGAGAAAAGATGTGAGTGTTTCCATAAATCCTCACCCACGAGACCAATAATCCGCCTCTCGCCGGCGTGCCCATTCGCCAAGTCCAATCAGTATGCTGATTGGAAGGATAGCCCGGATCAATAAAAGGACTGCAAATGCGATTGTGCTCATAGGAATTTCCTTTCTTATATCCATACTTAGTTTATGAGAAAATGATGAGAAAGGAAATTCGGCACACGACCAATCTTTGTATCGGCGAATCAACCTACACCTTGGCCCGAGTCGTGGGGCGCAAGCAGATCTTCCTCCTGCGCATTCACCATCCCCAAATCCCGCGCGTGGGGCGTTTACCCCAGCTCAAATTCAAGACTTTTTTCTTAGATATATAGCATAAAGACGATTACATTCATCTATTATGTGGGTGACATCTGTTTATTCACGAAAAATTAAGTCTGAATTAGCATATAATAAAGATTAGCCTAATCAAAAAGCATGCAATTTTGAGAAGTCTGAATATATTATTCAAACAATTGAGGGGTCAAAGGCGGTGCCTTCGGAAAGTAAGTGGAATCACTCTAAGGCTCGTAGGAATTGAAGAATTTTTTTTGAAAAGTTGCCGCAAAGGAGAAAAGCTATGGGCACATCTCAAGAAGGTAAGATGGGTAGGCGAGATTTCATGAAGGCAGCCATTGCCGGTATCAGCGGGGTGATCGGCGCTGCGATTGGCCTTCCTGCGATTGCCTACATCGTTGGTCCGGCCCTAAAGCAAACCGCTGATACGTGGATTCGTTTGGGTACGGTCAACAAAGTTGAATCAAGTAATCCAACCCTTTTCAAAACCACCATTGAGACTCAGACCGGATGGATCAATACCGAAGAAGAAATCTCGGCTTATGTCTTGACAGAGAATGGGCAGGATTTTGTTGTGATGTCCAACATATGTACGCACTTGGGTTGCCGGGTGCGCTGGATTGCTGATAAACAGGGATTCTACTGCCCGTGCCACAACGGCGTCTTTGCGAAAGATGGGACTGTCATATCCGGACCCCCACCTCGCCCTCTTGACCGGTTTGAAAACAAAATCGAAGATGGAATCCTGTATATAAAGCGAGGTTAATATGTTAGTGAAATTTTCCGATTGGTTGGATGAGCGCTTTGAATGGCGTAAGGTATGGGAGGCCATCTTCCTGCGCAAAATACCGCATGTTAACTGGCTGTATACCCTCGGCAGTGCGACTCTGTTTGTAGCTACCCTCCAGGCGGTGACCGGCATATTGCTAACGCTTTATTATGTCCCTACTCCCGACCATGCCTATGATAGTGTTGTTTACATCACAACACAATTACCGGCCGGCTGGTTTATCCGGGGCCTACATCATTGGGGTGCCAGCGCCATGATCGTGCTGGTGATTCTGCATCTATTGCGCGTATTTTTCTACGGCGCATATAAATATCCCCGTGAGGCTACGTGGATCACCGGTGTGTTTCTTTTGCTGGTTGTAATTGGCTTTGGTTTTACCGGCTATTTGCTTCCCTGGGATCAAAAAGCCTATTGGGCAACAACAGTGGGCACTCGAATTGCTGGTGTAGCCCCTGTGATAGGCGATTGGATGCTGCGAATCGCGCGCGGCGGTAATGATCTATCAGCAGTTACTCTGGCGCGCTTTTTTGGCACGCATATCTGGATATTGCCAGCAACTCTGGCGATCTTAATTCTTACTCATCTATACTTAGTTATTCGCCTTGGCATCTCGGCTGTTCCAGGCCGGAAGGAGGAGTAGGTATGAACGAGCAAGAGAAGAAAGAGTATCTCGAGCGCTATAAGGTCGCCAAGGAAAAAGGTGTGCCCTTCTTCCCTGATATTATCTTTAAGGATGTGGTTGTATCATTTTTAATATTTATCGTCTTGGTGGCGCTTGCATATTTCCTAGGCGTTCCCACTGAAGCTCGGGCTGATCCAAACGACGCGACGTATACGCCGCGTCCGGAATGGTACTTCCTCTTCCTGTTCCAATTGCTCAAGTATTTTCCAGGCAAAATGGAAGTCATTGGTGTTATGGTGATTCCGGGATTGTTGATCCTGCTGTTATTCGCCTTGCCATTCATAGACAGGAGTCCCAAGCGTCACTTCCTCAACCGGCCCTATGCAAGTATTTTGGCTCTGTTGATTGTTGGCGGGATTGGGATGTTAACAATCCTCGCTTTGCGTGAGGCGCCGCCTCCATTAGCTACTGTGCCTGTTGATCAGGCCGCGGCACTATACACGCAAAACTGTGCGAATTGTCACGGCCCCAGCATTGATGTCCCATTGGGGACCGATCTGCATCAACTTATTGCGCAGGGCAAGCATGAAGGCATGCCAGCTTGGGGTGGCGACCTTAGCACAGATGAAATCGACGCCTTGGCTGGTTTCATTACGTCGCCAAAAGGTAGCGCTCTCTATACCCAATATTGCGGAGAGTGCCATAAAAATCTAGTGCAGGCCGTTGGAAATCCTCAAGAACTTCAGAGGGTCTTTGAAGAGGGCCCAAACTATCCTCCGCATCAGAATCAGAGCATACCTAACTGGAAAGAGAAACTGACTGATGATGAACGCAATGCCCTGCTAAACTTCCTGGCTGCTCCTGATGGCCAGCGGCTTTTCGAAGTAAACTGTTCTGGTTGCCATGGCGTTGGGGTCGCATTCATTGGTACAGAAAGCGAATTGCATGATTTGATCAGTAAAGGCGGACAGCATCTAACCATGCCGGCATGGCAAGGAACGTTGAACCAAGCCGATCTTGAAACTTTAGCTGCCTACGTAACCAATCCCAGTTCAACGCCCGCAGGAAAAACACTCTTTGGTCAACATTGCAGCAGTTGTCATGGAGATAAGGTCCCAGCCGCTCCTAATATCGAGACCGCCCGTAAAATCATCAGCACGGGTGGTGCACATGTAACAATGCCGGTCTGGGGAAAAATCCTTACTCCTGAGCAGCTTGATGCACTTGTCCAATATACTTTGGAGGCAAGTAAAGGAAAAGGCACTGAAGAAGGTGCTCAATTATTTGCAAAGAATTGTTCTGCTTGTCATGGGCAATTTGGCCAGGGTGGCCCAAATCCGACGCGACCTGGCGACATGATCTCCCAGATCAGTTCGGCTGATTTTCTAAAAACTCGGGATGACACCACCCTGCGAAATATCATTTCACAAGGCCAGCCGGACTCTGGCATGTCACCGTTTGGCTCTGCCAACGGCGGTCCGTTGGACGATGATCAGGTCGACTCAATAGTGGCTTACATCAGAAGCTGGGAGGCCAATCCACCAGTAGTTTCACTACCAGAAGCACCGACACCGACAGAAGCGCCCACCCCGACGCCGACCCAACCGGCTCAAGCCGTGCTCACAGCTGAAAAAATATTCACGGGTATTTGTGCTCAATGTCATGGATTGAATGGGGAAGGTGGTAGTGGACCCGCGCTTAATACAGAGGAATTTCAAGCCAAATATGACGATCAGGCTCTATTCGAACTGATCAGCAAGGGTATTCCTTCTACGCCAATGATCGGTGTGGGCGATGTATTTTCTGATGACCAGATTAAGCAATTGGTTAGTTTCATCAGGAACCTGAAGCCTGGCACAGCAACTCAGACCGGTGAGGCAACTTTTTCTGGACAGGTTTTGCCGATTCTCCAGGCAAAATGTCAGGGATGTCATAACCCTGATACGAAGTTCGGAGGATGGGACGCGTCTTCGTATCAGTCGGTAATGACGGGCGGAGAGAATGCGCCGGTAGTGATTGCTGGAGATGTGCAGAAAAGCCTGTTAGCTCAACTTCTTCAAGGAATAAATGGGAAAATTATGCCTCCTATGGGAGCCTTGCCCCAGGAAGAAATCCAAGCAATTTTAGATTGGATTGCTGCTGGTGCCAAAAACGACTAGAGGTAAATGTTATGTTGAAACGGATCCGGAGCGCCCTTCACAAATTCTTCTTTCCCCCCCAAGGCTCACCGCGTTGGATGATGGTCTTGCCTTATACAGTGCTCGGAATTTTAACACTCAGCCTGTTGGTTGGTGGAGCATATGCTTGGGACTATACAAATTCCCCTTCTTTTTGTGGTACGAGTTGCCATACCATGCCACCGGAGTACGCAGCTTATCAAGTCTCGCCGCACGCGCGTATTGCTTGCGTGGAATGTCATATAGGACGTGAGTTTATCGGTAACCAAATCTTTCGCAAAGCCGGCGACATCCGACACATTATTGCTACAGCCTTCAAGACATATGAGTATCCCATCCGCGTTAAGAACATGCGACCGGCACGCGAGACCTGCGAGAAATGCCATTCCCCAGAAAAATTCTCGGATGACAGTTTGCGAGCCATTTCTCATTTCAAGAGTGATGAGGACAATACACCTTATAGCATCTATCTTGTCCTTAAGACTGGCGGTGGTGCCAAACGTGAAGGGCTGGGGCGGGGCATTCACTGGCACATTGTTAATAAAGTTTATTATTATCCTACTGACACAGAAGAGCAAAATATTCCCTTCGTGCGTGTCGTCAATGACGATGGTTCTACTATGGATTATGTGGATGTCGAGTCAGATTTTAATGCGTCTCAAATTGATCAGAGCAAACTCAAAGAGATGGATTGCATTACCTGCCACAATCGTATTACCCACCGCATCTACACACCCGAAGAATCAGTGGATAATGCCCTCACTCTTGGTCAAATTTCACAAGGCATTCCTGAAATTCGAAAAATGGGTGTTGAGGTCTTGAGAGGCAATTACGCTACTCAAGCTGATGCGGAGGCTGGCATTGCCAAGCTGGAGTCTTACTATGAGGGTAATTACTCTGATTACTATGAGGCGAACAAGGACAAGATTGGCACTGCGATTGCAGCCTTGCAGCAAATCTATACGGACTCCGTATTCGTTGATCAAAAGGTAAACTGGGATTCTCACCCCACAAATACCGGCCACATTGATTCCCCCGGTTGCTTCCGCTGCCACGATGGTAAACATCTGGATCCCAATCAGCAAGCCATCCGCCTCGAATGCAATCTGTGCCACTCGATCCCGGTGGTAGCCAGTGCACAGGACTTCGTTACTAAAATTGAGATCAGCCGCGGTCCCGAACCTGAAACGCATCACAACCCCAATTGGATTAGTCTGCATAATCAGGCTTTTGGTGCCTCATGTACGACATGTCACACCATGGATGATCCAGGCGGCACAAGTAATACCTCCTTCTGCTCGAATTCTGCCTGTCATGGGACTGTGTTCACGTTTGCCGGATTTGATGCGCCTAAATTACGTGAGATTTTGAAAAACCAGTTACCTCCTCCTGAGCCAACTGCTGAACTGCCTGCCTTAAGCGATGCACCTACCTATGAGAATTACGTGGGTCCGCTTGTCAAAGTGAAATGTGCAGCTTGCCATGGTGACTTGGCAACCGCCGGGCTTAATATGCTAACTTACGCCGGTATGATGAAAGGTAGTTCGAATGGTCCTGTAATCGTGCCAGGAGATTCTGCAAATAGTAAACTCTTCCAGGTACAAAGCGCAGGAGGACATTTCGCTAACCTCACGCCTGAAGAGTTGGAAACCATTAAGCAGTGGATTGACGCTGGCGCACTGGAAAAGTAAGATCGCATTCTCAAGGAGGTGCCGCTGAACAATAATTGCTTTACGGACGCGGTTCAAATCTAGCCAAAGGAGGATGTCAGTATGTCACTCAAAAAGAGTCTTGTGCTTGTAGGTTCGCTGATTGTCGTGGCAGTCATTTTTGCCGCTTGTGCCGCGCCGCCAACGCCAACTGTTGAGGCGCCAACTGTTGAGGTACCAACACAGGTTATCTTACCGACCGACACCAGTGCGCCACCCACGGCTCTTCCAGGCGTGGCGGCTGCCGATGCTGAGAAACTTGTCAATGACAAGTTCAACACTGTAGATCGCAACTTCGCACTATGGAACATCCAGCCTGGCCTTGGTACCGTGATGATCGAGTATGGCAATCGCCTGGCGCGCCTCTGGTTTGCTGCCAGCGCCGACAACTGGGACATGGCGAAATATCAGCTCGATGAGATGATCGAAATCCAGGAGGTGGGTGAGACCACGCGTCCAAATCGCGCGCCTGCGCTGAAGGCATTTGAGGACAGCTACCTCAAACCGATCGATGCTGCCATCCTGGCCAAAGACAAGGCTGCCTTCACGACAGCGGTCAATAACGCTGTTACGGGCTGCAATGGCTGCCATGCGGCCTCTACTGGCACGAACTGGACTTCCTACAAATACGTTGAAGTCAAGCTTCCCAAGATTGATCCAGCCAGCTACATTGATTGGAAGGGTGCAGGACAGGATAACTACATCGCCAACCCGGCCCCAGCTGCTACAAACGCCCCAGCCGCTGCACCTACCGGCAATCTCGATGCTGCAGGTGTGGAAGCGTTGATCAATGGCAAGTTCAATACTGTGGATCGTTCACTGGCACTGTGGAATATTCAGCCGGGCTTAGGCACAGTGATGATCGAGTACGGCAATCGTTACAGCCGCATGTACTTCTCGGTCAAGGCTGGCAATTGGGACATGGCCAAATACCAATTGGATGAGATGCTTGAAATCCAGGAAGTTGGCGAGACTACACGTCCCAGCCGCGCCCCCATGTTGAAGGCGTTTGAGGATGGCTACCTCAAGGCATTGGATGATGCTATTGTTGCGCAGGACGCTGCGGCCTTTGATAAGGCATTAGCGGCTGCTACTGACGGCTGCAATGCATGCCATGCGGGTTCGAAGGGAGCCAACTGGAAGTCGTACAGTTACGTCAAAATCCAAATCCCAAAAACTGATAACAACGACTACATTGTCTGGAAAGCAGCCAAACCCACTGGTAGCTACATTGCCAACCCAGCAGTTGCCGCGCCGGCCGCCACTGCTACGGCTGTTACAGGAACACTCGGCATGGCTGGTGTGCAGACGCTGGTCGACGGCAAGTTCAACGCCGTGGATCGCTCGTTGGCGTTGTGGAACATCCAGCCAGGTCTGGGTACGGTGATGATCGAGTATGGGCGGCGTCTGGCACAAATCAAATATGCTATAGATGGTGGTAACTGGGATATGGCCAAGTATCAGCTTGACGAGATGATCGAAATCCAGGAGGTGGGCGAGACTACGCGTCCAAATCGCGCGCCTGCGCTCAAGGCGTTCGAAGATAGTTACCTCAAAGCACTTGATGCTGCCATTCTGGCTCAGGACAAAGGCAAAGCGGGCGATGCATTTAACATTGCCATCACAGGCTGTAACGCCTGCCACGCGGCATCCACTGGCACCAACTGGTCTAGCTACGGATATGTTCAAATCCAGCCGCCACAAACTGATCCAGCGGGTTATTTGCAGTGGAATACGCCCGGTGGCACCGGTAACTACAAACCTTGACATAGCGTGAAGTCAGATCCATCAATCTTGTGACATGTGTGGTGGGCCAGGGGTCTCTCCTGGCCCATTTCTGCGGGCACAAGCCGTAACACAACAGATACTGGAGGGGAAGCTGGGGGGAGAGAAGCGCAAGTTCAAATTTCGCCAACATCACGCCTGAAGAGTTGGAAATCATAAAAAAATGGATCGACGCGGGGTGCCTGAAAAATAAATTGTCACATTTTCCTCTAAGAAAAATGAGAGGCAACCAAGAACCTATGCCTTATATCTATCTGTTTAATGGGTGGTTCTCCCCATTTTTTAATGTATTTTTCAGTAGTTGTTATATAATGTTACTAATTCAGACCTTTCATGTAAAACCCATTACATTTATCTCATAATAGGGTGACATCTGTTATTAACGTCGAAGTTTCTTTAGATTAAGATAAAGCGGAGATTAAAAAACTAATAAAAAAATTTTAATAAAATGAGGAGGTGCACTCTCATCATAGATCAACAAAGTACTTAGTTCGAAACCCATCGAAAGGAGAATATTGCAAATGTCGATGAAAAAGAGTTTAGTGCTTCTCGGAACCACCATTTTGTTAGCTGTAATTCTTGTCGCCTGTGGTGGGAAGCCTACTCCGACCCCAACCGCTGCTCCTACTCAGGCGCCTGTTGCTACTGAAGCCCCAGTAGTCGTGCCGTTCCTGGATGCATGGAAGGCATCTGCCCATGGCAATGTGACCGATGTGCCATTCCGCCACTGGGATGATGCTGCCGCGAATCCAGACGGCGTTCCAATAAGCTGTGCTAAGTGCCATACTAGTGCAGGCTTTGTGGATTTCGCCGCAGATGGCAAGGTAGACAATGCAGTACCTGCCAAGGATGCCCAAGGGATCACCTGCGCTGCCTGCCACAGCCCTGAAGCGATGGCACTAACATCGGTGACCTTTCCGTCTGGCAAAGTCGTTGAGGCTTCTGAAGAAGGTGAAGCCCGCTGCATGACCTGCCATCAGGGCCGTGAGTCTAAGGTCAGTGTTGATAAGCAGATCAATGAAACCTTCAAGGTCACAGATGTTGATGCTGTTGTCGAGCCAATCAAAGATGATAAAGGCAATACCGTCAACTTTGGTTTCCGCAACGTGCACTACTTCGCCGCGGGCGCGACACTGTACGGCTCGCAGGCCCAGATGGGCTACGAGTATGACGGCAAGGTCTACGACCCAAAGTTCCGCCATGTGCCTGAATTCGATACCTGCATCGCCTGTCATGACCAGCACGCCACCAAGGTTCGCGTTGAGCAATGTGCGACCTGTCATGAGAATGTCAAGACCGTTGAGGATCTGAAGAACAACCGTCTGAACGGTTCTCTTGCAGACTACAATGGAAATGGCGATGTTAAGGAAGGTATCTACTACGAGCTTACAGGCTTGCAGGATATCCTTTATGGCTCGATCCAGGCCTATGCCAAGGAAGTCAGTGGAACACCGATTGTCTATGACGGTGCTACTTATCCCTACTTCCTGCTGGATGCCAATGGCGATGGCCAGGCGGATAAAGATGATAAGGGTGCGGCTATCCCTTATAACAAATGGACTGCCCGATTACTGAAGGCGGCCTACAACTATCAAGTCTCTGCCAAAGATCCCGGCGCTTTTGCTCACAATGCGAAGTATATTATCGAATTGCTTCACGATTCGATTGAGGATCTGAATGGCAAGATTTCAAAGCCAGTGGATGTAACCAAACTTGCCCGCGATGATGCCGGTCACTTTGCCGGCAATACCGAACCATTCCGCCACTGGGACGCTGAAGGTGAAGTTCCGGCTGGTTGTGCCAAGTGTCATAGTGCCAGTGGATTGCCAGAGTATATCCATAATGCTGGCACCGAGGTGGTTACCAAATCTGGTGTCCAAATCACCGGCGTAGTTGCCCAACCCGTCGCGAATGGTTTCGCGTGTGCAACCTGCCATGATACTGCCAACTTCCCGAATCGCCTGGCAGTCGTCAATGTACCGTTCCCCTCCGGTGTTTCATTGACGTTCAGTACTGAAAAAGACGCTGACGGTAATTTGAAACCTGTGGATGCCAATTTGTGCATTGAGTGCCATCAGGGACGCGAGTCTACGGTAACCGTCAACAACTATCTCGCCGGCAAAGATTTGGATACGTCTGATCCCAAGATCAGCTTCAAGAATGTCCACTATTTTGCTGCAGGCGCGACCTTGTTTGGCGACGCGGCAAAGGGTGCCTATCAGTATGATAAGCAAACTTATGCCGGACAAAATGTAAATCACCCGTTGAACAAGTGTACCGATTGTCATGATGTACATGCATTGAATGTCAAGACCGATGCTTGTAAGGCATGCCATACCAATGTGAACTCTGTGGAAGATTTGGCTAACATTCGCTTCAACACGGATACAACCGACTGGAACGGCAATGGCGATACCACAGAAGGTATCTATAAGGAAATTGATACTTTCCGCACGGATCTATATGCCGCCATTCAAAGCTATGCCGAGACAAAGGCTGGTACGCCGATTCTATATGATGCGAATTCCTACCCCTACTTCTTTGTGGACGCGAACAAGGATGGCAAGCCCGATACTAATGATAAGGGTGCTCTGGTTGGATACAATGCCTGGACGCCGCGGCTGCTGAAAGCTGCCTACAACTATCAGTATTCGATCAAGGATCCGGGTGCCTTTGCCCACAATCCGATGTATGTCATGCAGTTCCTGTATGACTCCATAAAGGACCTGGGCGGCGATGTTAGCAAGCTCACTCGTCCTGAGGTGACTGCTGCTCAATAACTTGAATTGAAAGCTGGGGAAGAGACGAGATCTTATCCACCCCAAGGATAAAGAATCAGGAGTGGAAAACAAATAGACCTCCGGCGAAACTAGCTGAGCCGGAGGTCTATTTTGTTTGGGAATAAATCAAGTTACCAGAGGTAAAAAGCGAGCCAGACGAATCTCTGAGTGTCTCCGCTCGATTTTGCGAACGATTGTCTGCCTGATGCCTCAGAGTTCTTGTTTTTTTGCCAAGGATTGAGGGAAACAATCTGATAAGACTCAAACCGAAGAATTCAGCCAGCGTGTCCACGGGTCTGGAATTAATTTGCCAGGACCCTGGCGTGAACGGTAAGAAATGAGCTGACCCACGGTATATAGGTCGGCTGATTCTTTAGAACCTAGTGAAATCCCGCCTTAGGCAAATGAGTGGCCATGTGTGCCGTTAAATTGCTGAAAACAAGATGGATTATGCTTTGATAATCCCCTTACGTATCGCATAGCGTACCAGCTCTGCTCGGGAATGTAGATTTAACTTCCGCATGATGTTCTCGCGATGACGCGCCACAGTCTTTGGACTGATCACCAGCGAGGCGGCGATCTCCTCGTTGGAGGCGCCTTCTGCCAGGTAGGCCAGCACTTGCTGTTCGCGATCTGTCAGGTCAGATGAAGTTGGTCCACTAGGGGCACGTCCGCCATCAAGAAAATCGCGCACGAGCAATTTTGCGAGTGATGGATAAAGATAGACTTGTCCCGTGGAGGCGGCACGGATGGCAGTGATCAATTCTTCCGGTGCAGCACGCTTGGGCACATAACCTGAGGCGCCGGCCTCCAGCATCTTAAAGAAATATTCCTCATCTTCATGAATGGTCAATGCCACAATGGCAACATCAGCGACACGTTTCTTGATTTCGCGCGTTGCGTCAATACCGGAAAGATCGGGCAAGCCAATATCCATCAGAATCACATTTGGCTTGAGTAGTACAGCCGCCTCAATCGCTTCGGATGCAGAAGATGCCTCGCCGATGATTTCCACATCACGTTCATTTTCCAGGAGCATTTTTAGCCCCGAGCGCACAACCGCGTGATCATCCACTAATAACAGGCGTATGGTCATCTTTCACCTCCTCCAATGTGGGGAAACCTACTCTGGCATAATGGTATGGAATCAATGCCTCGACTTCTGTCCCGTAGCCTGGGCGCGATTGGACAGAAACAGTGCCTCCCAGTAATGCGGCACGCTCTTCCATGCCTACCAGTCCCAGCGAGGGACGCCTGGTATGCCTTTGCTTCACACTGTCCAAATCAAAACCGATGCCATTGTCCCGTACGTTGATACGGACATTTTTCTCCTCGAACCGCAAGTAGATATTTGCCTGACTGGCCTGTGCATGCTTGATGACGTTATTCAAGGATTCCTGGATAATTCGGAAGATGGTGATCTTCACTGCATCTTCCAGATCTCGTTCTTCGCCAACAATATCTACTCTGACGCTAATTGTCGAATGTTCCTGGATCTTCCCGGCATACCAGCGCAGTGCCGCAGAAAGGCCCAGGTCATCCAAGTGGGACGGGCGCAGATCGGAAATGAGCCGCTGCAGTTCCTGGAGCGAGTCGGCGGTAAGAGATTCCAGCGTATGCAGAGTTCCGAATACTTCCTTATTGCGCGGATTTAATTTACCCGAGAGTCCACGCAGGCCCATGCCAATGGCAGTCAGTGATTGACCTGTTTCATCGTGCAGATCACGCGCAATCCGCTGGCGTTCCGCCTCTTGCGCCGCAACCACGCGTCGGAACAATTCGCCCCGCAAGATCTCACGCTGTTGAGATTCTTCCAGGCGTGCTTCCTGCAGATCCGCGATCTTGCGCTCCGTTTCCACCTGAAAGGCACGCAGAAAACGGATAACAAAAAGCGCTGCGGCAACCGCCGTCACAGCACGAAACATCTGGATAGGAAATCCGAATAGATTGTAGAAAGCCTGCTGGTTAATGATATTTGAGGGAAATAGAGGCGTATTTTTTGCGAAGAACTGTCCAAATAGACCATACCAGCCGAAAGTAATAGCTGCCCATAAGGCGTCCTGCCCGAAGCGGATGAGCCCTGAACGGCGAAAAGCTCGTTGTTGAATAATCAGTCCAATCGCGGTCAAAAGTGAAGCAGGCACAGCTAGCGTGTAGCGGGTCCATGTGTCCGCAACATCCCAAAGGGTCTGACCAGCATACTCGCCACGGAAATGGTACAACCCAAAGACCCAGACAGCCTGCAGTCCGATCGGGATCAACAAAAACAAACGCCGGGTCACTTCATTCTCAGCCAGCAGAAAACTTCCAAAGGCTGCCAGCGAAATAAATGAGAAAGCCAGGGTCGCAAGTTGTACTCCCCACATAATCGTTACTTCCAGTGTGCTGGCAGGATGCCCCATGAGTACGTACATCTCCATCCATTCATGGGCGGCATGCACAATGCCAAAGCCTGCCAGCGGAGGCAAGGCTCTGCGTAAACGCACATCAGAAGCACGCCCTCCTTCGGCAGCGACCAGCAGACCCATGCTGAAAAAGGCCAGACCGTATATGAAGTACACGGGAACGATGTATGGTACGCCCAGGATCACGATCTGCCTCAGCTTTCTTTCAGACAACTCCTATTGTTTATTCGAGCCTCAACCTGCTTCCGCATGTGCGGCAGAAACGATCTCCCGCATGGGCACGCGCGCCGCATTCATGACAGTAAGCTTCCACCACATCGAGTTGCTTGGGTTGGCGACGACGCTGTCGCCGCGGTTTGGCTTCGCTGGATTGAGTGGATCGCCAATAAGAGAAAAGAGCGATCCCGATCAGCGCCAGCCCGAATGCACCGATGACCCATGGTAAATTTGTAATGGTAACGCGTCCGGGGGTATCGGCTCCTACCGGCTCTGAGGAGCGAACCTGATCGGCCTCGCTCGGACCGGTGAGTGCATCGGATGTCCGTTGATATTCAAGTGCAAACTGGAATGAATTCCCCATCTTAAGTTCATTTTTGATAAATCTGCCTAATATATCCATCCCATCGGTAGTTTTTGCGGTACTTTGTAGAAGAGGCGAAGTAATGAGTCCGGTGCTGTCAACCGGAACCTGGATCGTTATGGTAAATTCCTTTACCGTATAATCGCCAAGCCATTGATACTTGAATTGGCGCTTATTTCCATCCCGAGTCAGCGGCTGGTAATATTCAATCCGATGCGGGTCATACGATTGGACGTTGATCGTGACCGCCTGCCAGTTTCCCTGTTCAACAGGCGGTTCGAAATCTTTATTGAAAAGTTCGCCATCCTTTTTGATTGCTACCG
>DATGYJ010000289.1:0-21983 GCA_035298105.1 Anaerolineales bacterium
TCCAGTACTGGAGATGGTCTGAGTTACGAGGGGAGGCAACATCAAAGTTTTGAACTTCCCAACCACACTGCGAAAGATATTCAACCAGGTTGGTTCCGACAAAGCCAGAGCCTCCTGTAATTACCACGCGCCCATCATTCATTCTATTTCTGACTCTCAAACGGGGCGGCGAGTTGATGGGAAGACATTAGCTTGCGATAGATACTTACTGTCAAGGCAACATGAGTTGTATGCAACCAAACAAGCACGGGTGATGTAATGTACCGTTTTGCAATTTGGAATTCAGCTTCGAATTGAGCATTTGCTGATGAGCCCGCTTTGGAGCTCGCATGAATCCGAAAACAAGCCAGGTAATCGTCGAGCACCCACAATTTGAATTTGCCGCCGATACGGAGCCAGTAATCGTAATCCATGGCATAGCGAAGAGATTCATCAAAGTCGCCTATCGTCCCGATCACTTTTCGGCTCCAGAAGGTAGCTGGTTGAGAAATGTAATTGAGCACCGCCAAAACACCATAACTTCTTAGCCTCAACCAAGCGTTTTTATATAAAGTGATCCCCTTGCGTATCTCTTTCCCCCTTGAATCGATCGTACGACATTTCCCACTCAACCAGTTGGTGTCTGGATAAGTCGTGAAAAATGTTCCCACTTTCCACAAGGAATCAGGCTCGTACAGATCATCTGAATTCAGGAAAGCAATGATCTCTCCAGTTGCTATGCGCAGTCCCTTGTTGATCGCATGCGACTGACCTCGATCTTTTTCAGAGATCCAGAGCAACCTTCCATCATACTTTTTCAGGATTTCCAGCGTGTTATCTGTGGAACCACCATCCATCACAATATATTCAAGGTCCGGATACTTCTGACTTAAGACAGAATTTATCGTTTGTTCAATGAAGTCACCTTGGTTAAAGCTGGGAGTAATAACTGTAATTCTCGGTAAGCTGTCCATCGTATACCTCTCTCGCCTCTAAAATTTGTGTTTAGGAAGATATCGCTGAAAGCGGAACAGTCTCCTTCTGAGATGCCAACCTGGCTTGGACTTGTGCTTCAATCCAGGTGTAGGTATGTGCCAATCCGTCTTCGAGCGAAATTTCCGGCTCCCAATGAAGTACCTCTCGCAAGCGCGTATTATCGGAGTTACGACCACGTACGCCCTGAGGTCCGGGGATGTGCTTTTTGATGATATGTATCCCTGCAATTTCTGCTATGGTATCGGCTAATGCATTGATCGTTATCATCCGATCCTGTCCGAGATTGAGCGGCCAGGGATAGTCTGAGTTCATCAGTCGATAAATACCCTCTACACAGTCATCGATAAAACAGAAAGAGCGGGTTTGTTCTCCATCTCCCCAAATCTCGATTTCAGAATCTCCCGATAGTTTTGCCAGAGCAATCTTTCGGCATAATGCAGCCGGCGCCTTTTCTCGCCCTCCATCCCAGGTCCCCTGGGGACCGAAAATATTGTGGAAGCGGACAATGCATGTTTCAATCCCATAGTCTTCCCGATAGTGCTGGCAAAGCCGCTCGGTGATTAGCTTTTCCCAGCCATAGGCATCCTGCGGCTGGGCCGGATAAGCCTCCTCCTCTTTCAAAGGGGCAATATCCGCTTCCATCTGCCGGTACTCCGGATAGATACAGGCCGAAGAAGTGTAAAGGTAACGCTGAATGCCGTTGACCTTTGCCGCTTCCAAAGTATGAAAATTGATGAGGGTATTGTTGTGAAGGATCTGAGCATGGTGGTTCGAGATGAACCCCATACCGCCCATATCGGCTGCCAGGGCATAAACTTGTTCGATACCTTCTGTGGCCCGGATGCAGTTTTCCCACTGGCGAAGGTCCAGGAGCATGAATTCATCGGCATCCACGGCTGTAAATTCAGGATACTTGATATCCACGCCTCGCACCCAATAACCTTGATTTTTCAAAAAGGTAACCAAGTGATGGCCGATGAACCCCCCTGCTCCGGTGACAAGAACTTTTGTTGATTCTGTCATTTGTGCCTCCTCTTACAACGAATAAGACATTTACTTTTAAAGTTTTTGACTTATACAAGTCCAACTGGTTCGCAGGAACACAACCAGGACCTTATCATTTCTAGGAATGGCAGGAAATGTAAGCTATCTTGGAAAATCTTTTCCTTCTCAATCCCCCAATGTCCTCTCAGATGAGAGTATTTTTGGCGACTAGTTGATAGACCTCTGCAACTTTACTAGCGGTTTGTTCCCAGGAAAAAGACGCGGCTTGTTTTCGTCCGCGCGTACTCATCTCATCGCGCAACGCCGGATCACATAAGACGCTCTGTACGGCTTCAGTAAAAGCCTGGATATCATCCGGTGAAACTAAGATGGCAACTCCCGCTGTTAGTTCTGGTAAGGAAGCGACATTCGAACAAACGACCGGCGTTCCACACGCCATCGCTTCAAGAATCGGAAAACCAAATCCTTCGATGAATGAAGCGCAGACATAAGCATCTGCCGCGTTATAGAAAATTGGCAAATCTTCGTCCGGTACTTTATCGAAGAAGTGGACTCTACCTTCCAGTTCAAGTTCTGCGATCATCTTCTTCGTTTGCACTCGAAATCTTTCACCGCCGGGATCGCCCACTTTGAGTAAATCTATATTTGACGGAAGCAGTTTCAAGATCCGAAGAATTGAGGCAAGATTCTTACGAGGAAATTCTGTACCGACGTATAGCAGAATCTGCTTCTGTGAGTCCTCTGGGAATCCATATCGTTCTGCTAATTTTGTGCGAGCATGCGCGATCGGCCTAAAGTGATTACTATCATTCCCCGAATAGATCGTGAAAACCCGTTCAGCAGGAATTCCCAATCGTTGGATGATTGTTTGACGGGAATATTCTGAGACAGTGATGACTGCATCCATGCGCTTCAGGCCAAGATAGGAGAGATACAATAGAATTCGATCAAGCGCTCGATGCATGCTGGCTTCAGGCGCCCAGGCCAAAAACCCCAAGTCATGCGAGGTTGCGATCGCAGGGCGTATGGGATGCCACAACATCTGAGAGCAACCGAAATCCTCCGTGAAATGTACGATGCTCCCGTTTCGGTGCGGACGTACTCCGATCGGAAAGTAACGAAGAGGATTAATATGGCTGGCGAGCGATGGATAGATATGTTCTACCCTGCGGACGGAAACAAGCGGTGCGAGATGCTTATGTAATTCACGTGTATAGCGACTGATTCCGTTTAGGTGCACCCCATTGTTTTGACAAATCAATTCAACTTGCAACTGTTGGATATCTTTTTTCATGAATTATTCTCGCAGAACTTGTTGCCTTCTATGTGGGAGCCGTAATCGTCCGTAAATGAATATGATGTAGGATAGGAATATTTCCTTAATAATGTAGGTTGTGCCCATTGGACGTTTTAGAGCAAACAGTGGGTATTGAAGCAGGCTTTCGATCAGCTGCAGTAATGCTTTGGATGCATATTCGGGTCCCTTTACTAAGTAGTTTAATGCCCATTCATAGTGCATCCTGCTGAAGGTGATCCGTTTTATTCTTCGCCATTCCTTGGGAGACACCTGGGGAGGGGAGAATATCCTCAACCAGTGAATAAGCTCTCCAGCAATCTCTTCATAATGTGCGTGTGTTTTACTTTGCAAATGATCCCGAAATTTAGCCAATGTTATCGGCAAGCAGATTGTTGGAAACTGTAGTCCAATCCGCACACACAGCTCATAGTCCATAATTATGTGCCAGCGCTCATCGAGATATCCGACCATCTCTAGGGTATGTTTGGCGAAGAAGGTTGCTGGCTGGGGCACAATACTGCCAACGGTAAGCATCGTTTCCAGATCGAATGCTTGACCCTTCCAAACTCTCAAGTCCTTCCCAGTCTTATCTATGATAAAGGCAGTCCCGTAAATCATGCCCGCCCGAGGATTAGCATTGAAGCCTTTCACGGCACTAGAGATTGCGCCAGGTAAGTAATAATCGTCTGAATTGATGTAAGCAAGAATTTCGCCTGTTGCGTATTCCCAACCTTTATTAATCGCGTGTGTTTGTCCCTGATCAGGTTCGCTTACCCAGCGTGTAAGCCATGGTTCATATTTGCAGATAATATCAACCGAGCCGTCTGTGGAGCCGCCATCCATGATGATGTACTCTAGGTTCGGATAGCCCTGGAGCAGGACCGAACGGATAGTCTCCTCGATAAACTCAGCTTGATTGTAAGAAGGCGTTATGATACTCACTCGTGGAAACGGCAGATCATCCGTCAGAGGCGGACTTTCTTCTGTCCACGGCCACCCAGCTTTACCTGTAGGCGGAGGCGGTAAGTCTCTCAGAGAGGGGCAACGCATGTTGTTCTTTCTGCACAAGCATTTGATACCATTCCAGATACGTGTCTACTTGCGATTGGAGATTAAATCTAAGACGCGCGTCTTCAGCAGCCGCTATACTCATATTTTTTCTGCACATATCATCGGAGAGTAATTCCAGAATCCGGCTGGCTAATGCTTGGGCATCTCCCGCAGGTGTTAAGCGTCCGGTTAGCGCATCCATGATCTGTTCCGGGATACCACCGACGGCTGTCGCCACAACAGGGGTGCCACAAGCCAGAGATTCCAATATGGTATTGGGAAAGGTATCTGCCTTGGCCGCATGAACATATAAATCAGCAGCTTGATAATAACAAGCCACCATTGCCGAATCTTTTTGATAAGGAATGAGACGCAACTCTGCTTGACCAATGCGCTCTGGCGGCGCATCTTCACCTAATGCAATAAAGAGCGTTTCTCTCCCCTCCAGTTGTTTGCCAACAAGATCTATTGCGGTCCTAAGCGTTTGATAATCTTTCCAAATGTTGTTTCGAACATTGTATGCAGCGAAAAGAAGAACGGCGGCTTCTTGTGGAATATTCAGCAGAGAGCGAATCCGTGATTTGTCGCTTGGATGGAAAATAGTGAGATCAACACCATTTGGGATGACTCGTGATTCAACAATCGCAGGCGCCAGTATGGATTGCTCGGTTTTCTTCATTAACCATTGAGATGGAGTGGACACATAGATCTGACTCTGCTCATAGATTGTCCGTTTACGCTTCCAGTTATAGGCAGTCGCGTCACGCACGACTGGAGGCTCAATCCTCAGATCCGGGCAGTGTCCACACCCTATCTTCCACCGCTCACAACCGAAGGAATGAGCGCAATGCCCACTCAGTAGCCAGGCATCATGAAGTGTCAAGATCAATGGCACTTGCCTGCTCAACCAGGGAAGTGCTCTCAAATCAAAATAACTGCCGTGCAGATTGTGACAGTGGAGAATGTCAGGTGAATATGGGGTCAATTTCAAAAGCTCCCCCGTGCCGGGGAAACGGAAGTCTTCGATACCACGATAGTGATCAATAGCCCGACCGGGCTCAGCTAGCACCTTAAAAAGACTACGAAGCCTTGATTCTCCATTTGGCTGTCTTGTGGTTGACTCTAGATTGGAATATTTATTCATCCAGAAACGAGACCAGCTTCCCCGTTGTTTGTCGTTGGGAATGGGAAATACATCTGGGTCGCCACCAAGTTTATGCCCCACGGCCAGCCATGATCCGTAACCGCGCTCTCGATAAGCCTGGAATAGATTCCAGGCAACTTTTTCAGCCCCACCAATCGTATCGTATGTGCTGACTTGCAGGATGCGCAAGGACTGTTCACTCATAGTATCACTTGGGATGAATGTTGTGTCTTGTTCCTGTGTTCTGCAACCTTAGGAGGCACCAGGAAGATAGTGATCGCCAGGATCGCCGACAGATAGATGCCCGTTGTCAACCAGGTTGTCGGATCGATGTTTCGAAAAGTTGGGAATAGGATTGTCAAGTCCAGATGAGTAAGATGCTCAAAAAGGCTAATGAAGTAATTATGCTGAGAGGTAGGGTCGCCATAACGCGTAAAGCTCGGTAATGTCATCATCAGATAAGCGTGAAGAAGGCTGGGCAGAGCCAAGATGGAAAAGAATTTCCAGACTCGCTGTTCTCGCACATCCAGCATGTTTGCGATGCCGAGGGCCAGAATAGGAACAGCGGGAGTCAAGAGCCGCGCAGGGCTACTGAAACCACCATACCAAACACCAAAAATACCGACGGGCAGATACACACTTGCAAAAATGATGGCACACACGATGGCTAGTTTCCTTTTTTGGTACCAAAGTGACACTAATCCAGGTATTGCAAGTATGAAGACAGGAGTTGCCATGAAAAGACCGCTCTGCTGATCCAACAATACGCCAGTCAAGCCTACCCAGGGTTTGACAAAAAAGTTGCCCAGAAGAGGTGCCAGCCAATCTTCCCCAAAGGGCGCTTGAGCCATCATGATCGGTGCGCCAGGCAGGGGAACTCCATACCACTGATAGGTTAGCAATACCAGCCCCAGCACCGAGGCGATGAACAATCCACTGGCTATTACCAAGGATCGAGTTGCACTTTTATGATGAATGAGTACCGCAGATAAAAGCAATGCAAATGCTACTATCATATACTTTGGGTGCAGCCATGGAAGGAAAACGAGGCTGATTAGGAATATTACAAAATTCCGCCCCGTGAGAACAGTCCCAATAATCGTTTGCAATCCTAAGGTGACCAGGAGAAATGCAGGTACCTCTGGAAAGACTTGACCAGACAACGATATCAAGGGCAAGGTAAAACCAGATACCAGTGTAGCGAAGCCTGCCGCTCTGAGTCCAAATCCCGCGCTGCGCACAAAAAACCAGAGAGACCGGATTCCGATCACCGTCATTAACACAAGCATAATTACGACACCGGTTCGTCCACCTAAGGCAAAGAAAGGTACCATAATAATAGGCAAACCGATTTCATGAACTGGCAACCAACGGTCTCCCACGATTGTCACGTGAGGATCAGGTATAGTTGTCGGATAATATTCCAAGTAATCCATTTGCTCGTAGTTATTTCGCAGGTCGAAGTCGCCATCGCGTAGCAAGCTCTGAGTAATGAGTAAGTAATGAGGTTCATCCCCGGTAGGATTTGCTCGTAGATTTAAGATGACCAGGAGAATTGCCAAGATCAATAAATTGTCAACCTGGGGCGGTATACCAGTCTGAAACTGTTCTTTAATTTTATGGCGGCGCAGGAACATCAAAGCGATAAAGATCACGGTGATGACAAGCCATTCCTGGAAAATATTTGTTTCAAGAAAGCGCATTATTTGTACTTTAAATGATTCTATTTTTAGATAACAGAATTCTGGAAAATTTTGTCACACTGAATTAGCATGGCCTGGCAGATATATTCTTCTGTCTTCATACGGAAACAGATATTTTAGTTTTAGGAAGTGTTGTTCATAAAGATGCCAACTCAGCAGAGCAAATACGAGCGATATGCTCGTAGCTACAAGGATGAATAATATCTGTCCCGGTAATTGCAAACCAATGAACCTTGGAAGGATTTCAACTGAGATCATGTGTTTCTTGAGATAAAAAACGATCGGATGATGAAAGACATAGAGTGCATAACTATAACGCCCAAAGAATTGCAATCCGGGCGTCGCAAAGACTTTGCTGAGAGTGGTTTCAGGTGCCCGTGTGACTGCCAACGTGAGGATTGCCCCAAACAATACTGCAAGCAAAGCATAACCGATTGTCTCCACTGCTATATCCTCTGAGTTCAAACCTTGCCGCAAGACAAAGACCCCTACCAAAGACACAACCGCGAAGCCCGCAATAGGCGAAGCCCAGCGAGACACGTTTGCAAGGCCGTTCGGGCCACGAGCTATTAACGCAAGCAGAGCACCAACCGCGAGCGAATCCATTCGGGCTGGGGTAAGCACATGCGCGGCTGCAGGATGGTCGATGAAGATCAATGTTACTCGAACTCCGAAACTGATCAGGATACATAGTATACAAATGAGGATAAGATTTCGCCTGGAAAAGAGAAAAACCACAATGGGCCAGAAAAAATAGAACTGCTCTTCAATGGCAAGGGACCAGAAATGATCGATGATGCCAGATAGAGACCAACCTTTGAGCGCAATCCGCAAATTTATAAGATAGCCCCAATACCAGCCCTGCTGTTCGATCAACGACTGAAATTCTTTATCCAATGACAGTAGGCGCGGGAGTATGATGAAGAGGCAGAAGAGGACTCCATAATAGAGAGGAAAGATGCGAAGGAATCGTCTGGCATAGAAATTACGAAAGAAATGGGCGCTCTCTTTTGTATCGTGCAAAATTCCAGTAATAAGAAACCCGGATAGGACAAAGAAGAGATCAACTCCAATCCAACCTGAAACTGCTAGATCATAAAAAGTCTTATCAATTATATTGGTTGGTTGCATGCCTCCATAGAGAGTGAAATGATTTAGCATTACGAGCAGGATGGCAATACCCCGTAAACCATCCAGGGCTGGCACATGTCTGTTAGCTGATCCTGGTCTGTCGCCTGCTAATGGTGGAGCGTAGATATCAGGGCCTTGATCAAGAACTACTTCGGGCTGCTGCATTTAGTTGTACTCAAATAAAGTTGACCAAACTTCAGGGTAAAGCTGTTGAAGTTCATTTCTGGGTAATAAAAATATGATATCGTCTTGGCAGGGGTACGTGAATTCACATTGCGGGCATTTGAAGCCGCTAGCAAGTTTGATCAACGCCGGGCGGTCAAAACTGCCATCCCAGGCAGGTATCTTACAATCGGGACATCCCAGGCGCTCAAAAAGATCAGTGCCTTCATGAGCTTCGGCAGCAGAAACCTTGCCGCAGAGCCCTGTAATTTGACCGCCAAGGAGGAGATTAGGGATATTTCGCAAATTCAATTTTTGTTCAATTTTTGATGAGAGGTGATAGACCGAAGCCAGGACCAAATCACGTTCCGAAAAGGAGGAAAGTGCTTCCAACCATTCTGCTAATGAGATCTTGTTATTTTCAATGATGCCGTATTCAGTCTCATCACAGGGTGCCTCTGAAATAAAACTCTCGAAAAACGTCAAATACTTATTCTTCCTGCGCGCACGCTCCGAATATATCTTGTCGTCCTGCTTATAAAGTACTACCTTTAACCACCTCTTAAAGGGCTCTTCATCAAAGAAAAAATACCCATCAGAAAGTACACGAAATACTTCGCTGAGGACAGGTTTCAAGGCAGGAAAGTGATGCAAGAACTCGTAACAAAAAACAAATGGAAATGAATTGTTTCTAAACGGCAAGTGGTTGGCGTCACAACAAATCCGGACTGGCATTCTCTCTTTGTGAAACAATTTCGAAAAGTGATCCATTGTTTTCAGTTGATGATAAGAGATGTCGATTGCAATACCAGTCGCATTGAAATCATTTGCAAGAACCAACGATCGTTGACCGCGCTCCGCTCCAAGTTCAAGAAATGGCGAGAGTCCAACACCTTGATTTTTCAACTGTTCCATTTTTTGACGAGTATCATGCATGCGCTGAAGCAATATTTGATCATGTTGCTCTTTCTGATAATAATCTGGCAGTCTGCTCTCTCCCAAGACATGTTGGCGCGAGAGTTTTTCTCGGAATTCCACTTCACCTTTCAGGTTCTGGATAGTTTGCCTCAGCTGTTTGCGACTCATCCGTATACCTGATCAGATATTGATCAATCCTTTGAGCCAACGATAAAACTCTTCTCCATTCCAATCTCTCATAGAATAACGAGGCAGGCAGAATATATCCGCGCCGGGTGAGACGACTGCGGTATCACTTGAACAGGCGCAGGTGAATCCCCCCGCCTTGATCAGAGAAATTGTTTCATCCGAATATGAGCCGTGTGGGTAGGCAAAACTGTCAACACGGTGGCCTAATATCTCTTCGAGACAAGCTTTGCTCTGCATGATCTCCTCGCACTGCATGGAAACGGGTAGCCTCGCCAGCGCAGGATGTGTCATAGTGTGCGCCCCAACTTTGATCAAGCTTCCTTTTGCAAGAAGAAAAACTTCAGCTTCAGTGAGTGTACGATGCGCTGGGCGGTACGCTGCATCCCAACCAGCCCAAATTTTTAATTGCTCGATAATTTCTTGCTGTTCTGTTTCATACAGAGAATGGAGGAGTAGATAGATGGAGCGATAGAGCTTGTGGCGCGGAGTTGGATCATCTGGTTTCTCGACGTGCCAAGCCCGGTAGATTTCGTAATCTTCTTCTGCATACCGGATTGCTTCACTGGTATCCCAGTAATACTCGTTGCCATTGACCTCAAGGGATAATGTCTCAGGCAGTATACCTGGCTGTAAAAGCAATCGTTCCAACTCATCCCACCAGAATTCCTTGCGGCGGCCAACCTGTCCTGCGGTGACGAAAATAGTGGCTGGAATATCATGGCGTTCAAGTAAGGGCTTAGCATCGTGCAGATTATCTGCATACCCATCATCGAAAGTGATCGCTACACCGCCACGGGGCAACCTATCTTTCCGTAACGCTGACGTTAATTCCTCCAGGCTGATGGGCCAGGCATATCTGCGCAGGATTTCAAGATGTTCCTCAAAATGTTGTGGCTTCACGCTCAATAACTGCGGATCAAACGGCAAGTCAACAACGCGATGATACATGAGAACGACCACATGAGGCGCGAAGTGGTAATCGAAGTACTGTGTCCCTCGCTGTATCAGACCTTTTCCGAATCTTATCATTTTATGCCTGCCTATATCGGGTTCACTGCCGCTTGAAAACCTGGTATGTTCCGAATTGTCGCATCAGCCTAAAGTTTGCATCCAGTGGGACATCAAAATATAAGCGCGGCGTCCCTTGGCCGTCCTGGGGCTGTGTCTGAACAATGAGGTACTTATCCGACGGCAGGAAACCCTCAGCGCATTGATCCGTATTTGTGATCCCATGCGGATATTTAAAGAGCAAGTCGAAATCCATGCCTGCCTTATACTCAGGATTCGTTATGTTATAGGCTGCCATGAATTGATAAATAAAAACGTGATAACCAATTGCAGCCTGGGTTTTCCCTTCTGCCTCAATGTCACTCGCCACATAGTTCACAGCTTGGACCGCGGGCGCGTCTGTTCCGGCCCACCCAGTTTGTCGCCAGGCGTTCAGGCGGTTGAGTAAAAAAGGATTCCACCAAATGATCATCAACGTCATAATCAATGTTAGGTAGATGAGTGGGCGTGGTATCCGTAAGCGCGGCATGATCCAGAGAATGAAAGCTGCCAGAAATATGGCTTGCAGAGGCCATAACCACCAAAACCGTTCAGGTTTGCCCGGTTCTGCAACTAGCAAGAGGATAAACCACGGGATGGCGAGACTCAAAACAAGCACTCTCATTTGATTTGCATGTTCCCTGCTTTGGATCTGGATACCTGCGCGTCTGAGCAGCCGGTCTATTAGCGTTGTTGTCCACTTTCCAGCCAGGATGCAGGCACCACCCAGGCTAAGCAATTTCTCAATGGTTCGCAGCCTGACAATAGTTGAGAAATCCAGGCCGCCCTGTATGCCGAGGATATGAACAATAATAAACTCATTCGTCAGCACACCAATCAGAATCAATCCAAGCGCGAGTCGTGTGGTCCAATCTTTCCAAAATGGCTCAACCCATGGAATTTCATTGGTCTCAGGTATGTAGCCCGTCACATTCAGCAGAATAATACTGCCCAATACTGCCACCAGAAACGCAATCCTGATTGCTGCATAAGACGCCGCATCCTGAAAGTTGTAAATCAATTTGCCGCTGATCTCCTTGGTGAGCACGAGCGCCGCTCGCACCGGATTGGGGCCCTGGTAGGTTTGCGGCTCAGCGAAACCCAATGGGACTGGATTGGATGTGCTTCCCAATTCTCGCAATGGAATGCTCCGATCACACCAAGTGTCCCGGAAATTAGCTGGAAAGATATTTTGTAAAAACACCTGAGAGCGAATATCTGTAAGGCCCCGCCCAACTTCAAATCGAAGATAGGGGGACCATACAATGAGAACAAAACCTATTGCGATGAATAATGACTTAAGATGAACAGGAGGGCGATAAACCAACCATAAAGCTGGCAATATAAAAATGGCGGGCAACAAAGCCATGTCCACGTTCATGCCAACACCCCAAATGGCTGAAGCTATGGCGAGATATTTCGCGTCCCTATGCCATACCCACTGGCTGGCGGAATAAATAATCCAGATAAAAAAGTCTGGTCGGCCATTCGGCCAGAGAGAGGCAGCCAGGAACATTCCTGTGCTCGACAGACCATAGATTAGGACTGCCAGGCAGGCGCACCAGAAGCCAAAATAGCGATATGCCAAAAGAAAGATACCTGCCAGAGCGACCAGGTATAGCAAGGCCGCACCTACATATTCCGAAAGCCGTGAATCGGCGAAAAGGAGCGTGCTTGGCAGCATCAACCAGGCAGTCCCCGCGGGTTTATAGGAACCATAACTTCCCGTATCGCCATGGACAGGGATCGTTCCATATGCCGCCAGATTGCGCGCGTTAATGATGTGGGGTACCAGATCATGCGCGGGGGTGCGTGACCGCCAGCCTTGCACGGTCAGCAAAATGCCCAACGCGCCGATCAAGATCACTAACACAAGTCCCACGATCAAGTCCCAATGATGGACGCGTGCAATGAATCTTTGAAATGTAATCACGTGATCTGAGAAGGATCGAGTATTCGTTGTTGCCGCAGAATTCGATTTAAGAGTCATGCCTCGCTCAACGATTCGCGTAGTGTCCAGTTTCTGGATTCCATTGAGCAGGCTTAAGCGCAGGCATCCAGGGCGTTCGATAGTCAGGTTTAGCGGCTCGCCAGTTTTCCGGTTTGACAACCCGCGCGCAAATCAATAGCGGATGACCAGCATCTGCAAAGGTCAATTCGCGTTGAGTTAGCTCTTCGGCCGGAAGGTTCATTTGATAAGCAACGCGCGTAAAAAGGTTGCCGTAGCATTCAAGGGAGTAATCGCTTGCACGTAATCCAAGATGGCGCAAAAGGTTCTCAACTTCAATAGGTGTAAACCACCGATACATATACAGAGGCTCACCCGTGCCCATGTCGAGCCCGCGTGGGAAATAGTAATCCAGACATGGAAAATTGATCAGCAAAACACCGCCCGGTTTCAAAATTCGGATTGAGTGATAAAGAGCCGCTTCAATATCATAAATAAGATGAGTGGTGAATTGATTGACAAAGCAATGATAGCCGTTGGATGGAACAGCATCGGCGCGGCTGAGATCGCTCACCACTGTGACTTCAGAACTGTGCGCCGTTAAATCAATCGCATCTGCTCTGATAATGTTTGCCCCACCATACTGCCGAACAGTTGTCGTAGTTCCAATCTCTAAAACAGCGCCATGGATATCGGTCTTGTGTTGTTGGAGAAAGAGATCCCAGTAGTAGCGGACAATGGGTGTTCCTCTTTGCCGTCCATTACCGATAGGTTGGAGTCTTCGCAATTGAAGCAAACGAAGATGCCGAAGGATCGGCAGCGCGTACCAGCGCAACTTTAGCCTCCGCAGTGAACGATAGACTCTGCCCGGTAATCCCGCACGTGCAAGTTCATAAAGCCGATCAAAGATGGATGGTCTCATAGATCTCATCTCACGCCGCAGCACTGGCCACACTTCTTGATTATGATAATCCTGCGACTTTAAGTAATTCGTCAGCCAGTTCAGAAATACCGTCCGCGCTGCTCTATATTGTCCGTTCTTTTCAGCGATAGAGCAATTGGAATCCGAATGCTGCCGGTACTTAGCTGCAGGTGATGAAGAGATGAAGATTGGAGTCGTCAATGCGACCTTTGCAAAGAATGCCTGATCCTCATATAGACCCTTAAAAATTTCCTCAAATCTGCCTACCTGATCAACGATTTCTCGGCGTAGAAGCACACTGCAGGTACACGGTGAAATGCTTTCCCTGGGCAAGAAACGAGTGAGTAATTCTGGCGGCTGAAGTAGGGTATTCGGTGGTATGCCAAGTTCCTGCAGGAAATCCTGTGAGATATCTTCTTGCTTTCCGGTCCAGCCGTACCACCATTGAGTGGGTCCAAAAACCATGCCAGCTTCAGGCAGGTTTTCAAGGATCCTGACCTGTTGCTCGAGTTTGTGTGGAAGCCAGACATCATCCCCGTCGAGGAAAGCGATATAACCTCCCTTGGCGTTGACAATTCCCAGATTGCGTGAGGCGCTCATTCCTCGATTTTGGTGGCCTTGATGCTCAAGATAGTGAATCTTTTCCGGATGTGCTTCTGCATAACAGCGCGCAATGGTCGTACTGTCATCGGTTGAGCCATCATCCACGAGAATCAACTCCCAATGATCATAACTCTGCGCGAAAACACTCTCGACAGCTTCCCGGATAAACTGCTCTTCATCTAAAAAGATGAGAATGACTGAGACCATTGGTTTCTCATTCATCGGGTATCTTGGGTGCTTATTTGATGGGCTCAAATAGATTATTCTTTACCAAATCTCTCTCTGGAAACCAGAGATGTTCATTATACGGTGCGCTAAGCATCACTACAGGGAGCTGAGGATTAAAAAGTTTTGACCAGCCGCTTAGGATTGAAGCTGTTTTGAGCAAAGCATTGCATCTCGATAAGATAAGGCAATTAACGATGGCATCCCTATTTATTTCATATTTATTGGTATACGCCGATTCGTGAATGGAATCACCATCTCTGGAACGGAATGAATCATTCCGAAATAAAACTGGGCGGCCAATAGAGGCATTGCCCATATTTTCAATAAAGTTAATGTCGTCCGTCGCAATAAATATACAATCCGTTTCGGGATATATTCTTAAATAGTGCTCTATATTTCTCTTTACACGATCATATGGAACAACGGGCGATTCTAGAACCTTATCTGTTCCCCTGTAATGCACTCCCAATACCCTTCTGTTCGCAAAATTCTGACAACAAAAACTTTCGACCTCACGTACAATATCTTCCTTAACGACCAGATACTTATTGATCAGGTAATTTGCCAATCGGATATCCAATACGTTATCGTAATCTTTACCTAAATTCAATTCTATGATGGAACTGATCTTGATAAACCTGAGAGGCCTCCCTTCAACGTGCTTGATGCTGAAAAACGTGCTGAAATAATCCTCCGATTTATCCGAATATGGATAGGAAAACTTGAATTGAGGAATAAGACCATTCTCATTACAGTAGGCTAAGATTTCCAGGCACCACTCCAGTTTGGCTCCCAATCCGACGGTGCTTTTGATTTCAATCGGAAATACGCCATTGCGGGAGCTGTGCCTGACAACCAATGCAATAAGAAAAAGTTTTATTCTTGATTTTATCGATCCAAAAGGATTCATCGATCCAACCAATAAGGAATTCTTACCTTAATATCGTTCCCGCCAATGATTTGCTAAAATCCTGTGCCGTCCTGATTAAGTAAATTTGGTCGTCAGTAAATCTATAAAAGTAGAAGGGATACTTCGCCTCCCAATATCCATGAAATATGACCTCGTCTGGCTGAATCGTAGTCCCAAGCGGTTCATAAACATTAGCCCTGATATTACTCGCAGGATAGAGGAGAGATAAAGCAGGCGCGATATCCCAGGTCTCCCCGAATATGGGCTCGTTATTGACTTGATTAGGAAAGTTTGCTGGTAATTCAGCAATAAAGGTAAAGGTTGCCTGTTCATTCAATTTGCTTTGACGAATCGCCGAGTCCATCTTTCGAAGCAGAAAATCATTGTACCGGGCGGCTGAAATCCACGCTTCGCCTTGTCCCACAATAGCCAATGTAAAGAGCATGGCCAGACTGATTGTGCCAAGTATGGTGATTTGTTTTAGAGGATAATCAGGGAAAGACTTGTAAAAGAATTTTATTCCCGCTGCGATTAGAAACGCGACAGCAAATCGAATTGCTCCCTGCGTACGGCTCTCGAAGCCCGACGAATTGGGAATATAGCCGGAAAACACAAAGATCAGCTGTGATATAAGATAAATAGTAAGGGCTGCGAGAAATGCATAAAACCACGGAAGGTTTTCAGTGTGATTCAATTCAGGCTTATCAATTTCCCTGTTCGCCATGGGTAAGCTTTGGGAGAAGTTCTCGTTGGAGCTGACATTAGTATAGAGAGAAAGACTCAAGATTATTAGACCAGCAAAAACCATGATCAGGCGAGGCAAAGGCAGCACATACAGATTATGAAGTGAATGAACTGAGATTATGATGGATTGAATACAAACTTCCCTGATCCCTAAAGATACCATTTCGAAAAATCTCGAAGTTAGATCTGTTAGAGGAGGAACATTGATGTCTGCAATTGGATTCTCAAAGATCATTTTTTCAGCAAAGCCACGATAAACTCCCAGCAGCAACAAGGCGATCAGGATGGGGAGGCTATGTTTTAGCAGCTGAACCAGGTTAAGTTTCCATTCATTTCGTGTTGCAACTCTCATCAGTATATTCACCATAAACAAAGGGATAAATGCTTCATACGACAAAGCTGACAATAGAAGCAAAATCAGGACGACCCAATCCCTCCACCTGCTCTCAGATTCTTTGCCGGTCGAATCCAGGAACAGCGCAAGGCTCCAAAGAACTCCGGCTAAGTTTGAATTCATCATAATTGAAGAAAAAACAGTGCCAGACGCAGCCGGGTATATTAAAGCAAAAACAGCTGTGATGAAGGCAAGCTCATGTGAAGTAACATTTGCAATCGCCTTATAAACGAACAATACTGAAACAAAAAAGAGAGTTAAATTGATGGCATGGTAGGGCCAACTTGTTGAACCTAAAAACCAATAACAAAATCCATGTAATATCGCAGAGACAGGCCGCCCCGTCATTGTGCGAAAGGAGGATACAAACAACTGGAATTCAGCATAATTCGCAAAGCCGCGTGGCTGATCTAACCAACCCAGATATCTTTCAGAACCGCGAGTCTGAGTTAAAAATCCAAAATCATCTCGGACAAAACCACCAGATACGATATACGGTACATATAGCAAACCCCAAAAGCAAAATAAGGCCATGAACGACGAAACGGCCCAAACAGAGCGCATCAGCCACACCTTGTGCCAGAATCGTACAAATCTGGTCCGCCAGATATGCACGGGGAGCCTCAATTTTCCCAGCGAGGAGTCTTGAATACGCATGAGCTTCAATCACTCCAACAATTGACGAAACCCTGAAATTTTCTCATGGACTGAACGACATGTCCTTTCGACGATACAACTGCATGAGTCCACGTTGTGGAGAGGTGTAAATCAGATCATAACCTTCCTGCAATTGTGTGAAGATGAATTTTGGGATTTCTTTGTTGTGATCTTGTTCACGGACACCCCAGATAAGCACATAGTCTATCTGTCCTCTCGTCCGCTGTGGATAGCTCAAAATTCCTGTTGGAAGGGCCCACAATTCCCCAGCCGCGCTGTCTAATGGCAAGTATTGTAATTGTGCAGCGGGATTAAGCTCAGGACGGAACAGAGTAGGAAAATATCTGGTTTGCCCTGCTTCATAGTTGCCTAGATTGACGAGACCTCTCTCCACCGAGAGATACCCCGCCGCGTTTAGGATGAAGTTGATACGCATTGATAAGGGATGAGTATTCGATTCGTCGCCTCTTTCGGAAAAGTATATGGGGAGAAGGGTCGTATTTGGCTGGATTAGGTGCGTCCCTGCCAGGTATTCTTCAAGGTAGTTGTTCAATTCCGCATATTTGACAATATGAAGCCCTAATAGAATGGTAGCCAGGCCAATCGCCAGGATTTGGATCAATCGTCTGGCAATTCGTCCGTAAGAATGTGCCGCAAACCAGATGATCAGCACCAGAAAGGGATAGAGGCCCATCCGATCATGAATGTATGCAGCGCCGCCGATCTCAGAAGGCCCAATGAAGTAGAGGATCGCGTAGATCGCTGCAACAGCGACAAATCCATCCCAGAAGCTAAGTCGCAAAGTGAGCCTCTGAGAGAGCAGAAGATAAACAATTACAGCCGCAAAAAGGAACACAACTCCTCTTGAAATCCATATTTCCCATCTATCATATGAAACGAGCGAATAGAGCGAGAAGAATTGATTCAGCAATATTCCGAATGGCGGCTTGTCTGCCCAGGATACAGGGAGACTGTATCTTTTCGTCTGAAAGAAGAATATCGCAAATAGAATGATCGCCGGCACCAACGAATATAACGGTCTTAGCAGTTGCAACATGCTCCAGGATAGGTGAAGGGAGAACCGTTGCTTGAATCCTTGAGCATGGAACTTAAGAAGGATCAGCCAGATCATCATCCAGGCCATCGCGAGAAACGCCGCAGCCATTGAGACGATATGGCCAAAATAAAGCAATGCCGCAAGAATGGCCAGAACGATTGTCTGATAGAGAGCGAACTGTTCTCGGTGTTTGATCCAATAACCGGAAAAGAAAAAGAACATCGGCAAACTATACGCGAAGCTATAGAAACCCATGTGAAACAAATAGTTATAGATAAATGGGAAAGCCAGGATACTGAGGAATGCCGACTCGGGTCGCACCGCAGAAACAGCATAGCGAAGCGAGAGTGGCAACAGGATGATATAACCGCTCAAAAAAACTTTCTCTGCCACAAGCATTGGCATAAGTGACATCAAGCCCGCTAGCACAAGGTGTCCCAACCAATTGGGTGTGAGATTCTGGTTGAGAACATAATAGGCGCGAAAAGCGATGCGGTCTGGTTGAGAGTATTCACGGATAATATTTGCATTCTCAAAATGAGCAGGTCCATCCTGTGAGGGGAAGTACTTGAAGGCCCAGATAGGGAGGAGGTGAGTAAGAATCAAAGCCACAAAGACAAGGTTCGCACGATTGGTCAATAGGACATGAGCCTGATCCCATATACGCTGAGGAAAATCTCCAAGGGCAATAGCGCGAGGGGGTGCGTTGACGGCCCGCGCGGAGGACTTTTTCATCATCATTCCAGACTCATTTCACTGCTCGGACGGTGATGAGAACTTCATAATCGTAGTCGTGCTGGTCAAGCTCTTGCGCTTCCAGCTCCTGCGCCGCCAAGCCATACAGAAAAGCGGCAGCAGTCAATACATTCCCATGCCCCTCAACTTTCACGTTAGCCGGTAGAAAAACTTCCTCAAACAATCGTTGCGCTGATAACGTCGTGAAACTCCAATATTGTCCCCAGGCTTCCATGTCATAACGAATGATAGGACTGATGCCTGGAACTGTCGCAAGCACAACACCACCGGGCTTTAAGATGCGCTTAACAGTTGTGAGGGCTGCCCGCACCTCGTAGATGAACTGAAGTGTTTGAGTGAGGATGATGCAGTCGAAAGTTTCGCGCGGAAGATCCTCTGCACAGGTCAGATCCGCGACGATCGTTGCCTTCGGCGCACCGTCTCTAACATGCAGGATATCACTCTTGATTACGCGGGCGCCGCCAAATTGTCGCGTGTAAAGATCGTCCTCAACCTCCAAAACATGGCCACGAATATCGGCAGCATGTTTCGCAAGAAATTGCTCGATGTAATAACGATCAATGGGAAGTCCGCGATCAAAGCCGAATTCTCGGCTGAACGGAACGAGACGCCGCAGACTGCCAAAGCGCACCCATCCAACCGGGGGACTATAGTCCAGCCCTTTCCATTTGGCCCAAAGCCAGCCGCGCATAGGAAGCGGCAGTATTCTTCCAGCGATCCTCAGCAGCAAATGCTGTCCGTTTCTCCATAACCGGACCAGCCTTGGATACCGATAACGCTGCTGCTCTCTTTGCAGGGCACGCAGTATCTTGGCATCATTGACACCCTGCTCGTCCAGATAGCCAGCGAGCCAGTTCAAAAAAACCAGCCGCGCTGAATATTGCTGCCCTGATTGCTGGGCAATCCAATAGGTGGAGTCTGGATGCTGCCGGTAGCGATCCCAACACTCATCCGAGGCGAAGACAAACTTTTTTAAGCAAACTTTGGCATAAAAGACTTGATCTTCGTACTCCCCCCGAAAAGCCTCCTCGAAGCCGCCAACTTGCTCGATGACCTCGCGCCGCACTAAAATACTGGAAGGACTCGGAATCGCTGCCTGCTGCTGGAAGAAGAACAGAGGCAGCAGCGCAGGCGGCTCAATCAAGGTATTAGGCATGACTCCGAGCAGATGCACAAAGTCCTGCTTTTGATTTTCAGAATGTGGGATCCAGCTATACCACCATTGGGAAAGACCATAAACCATCCCTGCTTGAGGATGAGCTTCTAAAATAGCTACTTGCTGCTCGAGCTTACGAGGAAACCAAACGTCATCAGCATCCAAAAAGGCGACATATCTACCTTGAGAATGCTGAATGCCCAGGTTTCGTGATGCACTCATCCCCCGATTTTGGTGACCATTATGTTCCAGATAATAGACGCACTCAGGATGTTGTTCCGCATACTGATGTGCAATCCTCGTGCTTTCATCGCTGGAACCATCATCCACGAGTAGAAGTTCCCAATCAAAATAGGTTTGAGCAAAAACGCTCTGGACCGCCTCCTCGATGAATCGAGCGGCGTTCAAGAAGATGATGATGACTGAGACTGTTGGCTGACGATCCATCTTATTCCGCCGCCATCACAACGCTATGATGGATTCCATATATCTGCCAGACCCTGTCGGAGGCGCTCATTCAATTGGTTTGCAACCTGTAATCCAGACTTTAGAACCTGAAAAGCCCGCGGATGAGCAGAGCGCAGTAACTCATTGTGCAGCGCCCACCAAATGATTGGAGATTTGACTTTCTGATGGGACAAATACCTTGCAAGCCAATTCAAGAAAAATAAGCGGGCAGAATCAGTCCCCCGCGTCCTTTGTCCAATTGCAACACACGAATCGGCATGCTGGCGATAAAGATACCAGCAGCTGTCCGATGCAAATACAGGCGCGTTCAGGCAAATCTTGGCGCAAAAGGCCTGATCTTCGTATTCGCCTTTGAATGTCTCCTCGAATGCACCGTATCGCTCGATTGCCTCACGGTGAATCATGATGCCTGAAGGAACAGCCGCATGATCCTGCAGAAATAACGGAAGCAACTTTGGTGGTTGGATGAGCGAGTTTGCCTCTACTCCCAGTTTTTCCACATAGTCACGTGAACGATCTTCAGGAAGTCCGGTCCAGCTATACCAATATAAAAGCGTCCCATAGACCATTGCAGCTTCAGGTTGTGATTCAAGGATGGCCACCTGATCCTCTAGAATGTTTGGCAACCATATGTCATCTGCGTCCAAAAAAGCGATGAACTTGCCGCAAGAATTGCGGATTCCAAGATTACGGGATGCGCTCATCCCGTGATTTACATGCGCGTAATGTTCCAGATAACGGACTCTTTCAGGATAGCAATCCGCATACTGATGCGCGATCATGGTGCTCTCATCGATGGAACCATCATCTACTAGCAAGAGTTCCCATTGCTGATACGTTTGAGCGAAGACGCTCTCGATCGCCTCCTGAATAAAGCGGCCTGCATTAAAGAAAATGATAATTACCGAAACAAGCGATGGACTGCTGGTCTTCATCGTTATTTTCTGCTCAGGGAAAAAATTATATAATCATCATTTTGAACAAGGATAGGGTAATTCGCCGTAAGGAACTCTTTCAGATCTGGTTGCTGTGCATATTCGGTCATGTCTGCTATGATGAAATATTCAGGTGAATCTTTGGCAAACCATGTGTTGAAGCGCTCCTGCGCATTCATCACAGGTCGTCCGATCAATTGTTCCCATTCCAAATCAGAAGTAAGCGGCCAGGGAAAACCAGAGAGCAACCCATGATACTCGAGTGGCACACCATAATCGCCAGATAGAAATATCGTTTTTGTGGTGTGACCAACCTGCTCTCCGATTTTTTGCTCTATCTCCACTTTATGCTGAGAGTACGGGTTCAGCAACCTTGACCTGGTAACTATCAGGCTGAGCAGCAGGGCCATGAACAAGATACCCCAGACAGCCATGCGCCAGTACCATTGCGGATAAATCTGATTTAAGTGTTTCCTTACCAGGGTCATAACCGGCGCCATAGACAGGCCAACGATCGGAATAAACTGTAATTGATAATAGTCATGAGTCGCGACGTTGTAATTAAGCATCATTCCAAAGATGCC
>DATGYJ010000290.1:0-4301 GCA_035298105.1 Anaerolineales bacterium
ATTATTGGATTTGCAGCATTTCTCCGGACGGCGGTCCACACGCTGTGCCTTCACCTGGCTGGAGAGCAATTATCATGAAACGGCGACCCGCTGGCGGTTTAAAGATGTCACAGCCCCGACCAATACCTAATCAGAGGAGCAGATGATGCGAATTCATCATCTCAATTGTGCAACGATGTGTCCTTATGGCGCCAGGCTCATCCAGGGACAGGGTGGGCTATTCTCACGGGCTTATTTAGTTTGTCGCTGCCTGCTCGTCGAAACAGATCAGGGACTGACTTTAGTAGATACCGGGCTCGGCCTGGGGGACATTGCTGGTCCAAAACGATTAGGCAGCACCTTTCGATAATGCCGCAGCGAAAACTGGAACCAGAGGAAACTGCGTTCATGACCCGCTGGATTTCTTCCCGGGTGAGCGTGACAAGTCTTAATTCTGGAGGTCACATTTACAACTTGACACAGTTGATGCCGAATTGCCTAATTTGCTGAGCAAAACAAGCAGGTATGCGCTCTTTGCGGTAGGAAACAGGCCCATCGGGCCTCAAACTTTTAGGAGACCATGGTGAAAAGATACCGAGCTGATTCTTTGCATCGCTGCCATCATCCAAAGGAATACCCAGGAGAAGGGCGAATGATCGCCGAAAGAGCACTACGGGATCACTACAGGATGAGTACAGGATCAGTACAGGATTGCCGGGGAGAGTACCGAGAAAATCGGCAGCGAATGCTGATATTCCGCCACCCTAAGCATTCATGAAACAAAAGATCTTCGTAGAGTAGACGTACGGATGGTTTCAGTAGTTCCTGTTTCAAACAAAATAGGGGGATCTACCCCTGGGATGCTTCCTCAGCTGATAAACGCCCCGCTAAAACAGCGATATACTACCTCCCAGGCAAGCCTCAATTGGCAGGAAGTTCAGAGCTTGCACACTACCGCTACCCAGAGGAAACTTTTCATGCCCCAAACCTTTCATCGAGATCAATTTACGTGGTTGGCTTACCTGATGCTTGCGTTCTATGCGTATTTTCTGAATGTTCTCGGACCCATCACACCCTTCCTAAAAGAAGAACTCCGCTTATCTTATACGGTGAGCAGTTTCCATTTCACAGCGTTTGCAGTCGGCATTTTATTGATTGGTCTGGGTGGGCATTGGCTGATTCAACGACTGGGTCGTTGGCGTTCACTCTGGATCGGAGCCTTTGGAATGAGTTTGAGCGCTCTGGTCTTATTGGCTGGCAGGAGCCCGGTGATCACGATCGGAGCCTGTTTTCTGATGGGATGGATCGGTTCTCTGATCCTTGCCATTGTGCCGGCCGCGCTTTCCGAGCAGCATGGCGAGTTGCGTGCCATTGCTCTCTCCGAAGCAAATATGCTTTCATCGCTTGTAGCCAGCGCTGCACCGTTGTTGGTGGGCTGGTTCGCTCGTTTTGTCGGCAACTGGCGGCTTGCTTTAGGCAGCGTCGCTTTTACTCCGCTGCTGCTATTCCTCATCTTGAGAAAAGGCAGCTCATCAGCAGATACTGCGAGTGTCAAAGGAGTAGGCCAATCTGGTGGACGTTTACCGACATTATTCTGGATATACTGGGTGGCGATCGTTCTGGCAGTTTCAGTGGAATTTTGCATGATCTTCTGGAGCGCTGACTACCTCGAGAAAGTTCTGGGGATGTTGAAAGCAAATGCTGCTCAGGCTGTCAGTGTATTCCTGGCTGCCATGATCCTGGGCCGGATGACGGGCAGTCGCCTGGTCCAGCGTTTTTCTACCCGTCGAGTGGTCACCGCCTCGATCTTAATGGCGAGCGTTGGTTTTCTGATCTTCTGGAGAACCCAGAATGTCTTTATGGGGTTGAGCGGTTTATTTATTACCGGCCTGGGCGTTGCAAATCTCTATCCCTTGATCCTTTCGCTCACGATCGGCGCTGCCAATGGGGACACCGTCCAGGCGAGCGCACGTGCCACTCTGGCATCAGGAACAGCCATTCTGCTTCTTCCCCTATTGTTAGGGCGTTTAGCGGATGCAGTCGGCATCCGCCTGGCTTACGGGCTCGTGCTCCTGCTGCTGATCAGTGTTTTCCTGATCAGCCAACTGGCTGGGAGAAATTCTTTATCAAATCGTTCGGTTACATAGGAGCTTCCTATGCGCGCACTGATCTTTGACCTGGATGGCACACTGGTTGATACTGTCTATGCTCATATCTTTGCCTGGCAGAGGACATTGGCTGAGGCGGGGATGGCGCTGGAAGGTTGGCGCATTCACCGGAAGATCGGTATGAGCGGCGGGCTCTTCACCCGGGCAGTCGCCCGTGAACTAGGTCGCGATATCAGCCCAAAGGAAGAGGCTGCCCTCTTGGATCGACATGGGGAACTCTTCACACAACTTTTGCCTGAGAGTCGTCCCTTGCCTGGAGCGGTCAAGTTAATCAGCTTCCTAAAATCGAGTAAGCTTACGTTTGGGATTGCGACTTCTGGTCGTCGCCCTGAGATCAATGCATCGCTGGAGGTGCTTGGCATTGGCGATGAGACGGTCGTGATCGAACGCAGGGATGTGGCGCGTGCGAAGCCCGAACCTGATCTCTTCCTGGCCTGCCAGCAGCGATTAGGCGTTGCCGCGAATGATTGTTACGTGATCGGCGATGCGGTTTGGGACCTTCTGGCCGCGCGGCGAGCAGGGATGCTGAGCATTGGATTACTCAGCGGCGGCTATGGGGAAGATGAATTGAGCCGGGCAGGCGCCTTCCGAGTGTATCGTGACCCTGCGGAATTACTGCGCTCACTCGATGAGTTGGGCGTGCTACCCTGAATAAAAAGAGTGTCGTTCAGCGTGCCAATGGAAAGGGGGTGGGTGTGCAATTCTTGATCACCCACCCGAAGCCCCACAATCGAACTATTTTATTCCGATCGCCGGTCAGGACATACTTTCCATCAGGAGAAAACGCTACCGCCCAGACCGCATCCGTAGTACCGGTGAAGATCCACGTCGCTTGATCTAATACTCCCAGATCCCATAAGCGCGCTGTCATGTCATCACTGCCCGCCAGGACATACTTTCCATCTGGCGAGAACGCGACACTGGTCACTGCGCCGCTATGGCCGATGAAGATACGCAGGGCTGCACCGGTTTGAGCATTCCATAAAATGGCCGTCTTGTCCAGGCTGCCGCTGAGAACGTATTTGCCATCCGGCGAAAATGTGACACTGGTAATTGCCTTGACATGTCCTTTAAAGGCACGTATGAACCGGGCCGTCTGAGCGTCCCACAATCGCGCCGTCTGGTCTCGACTACCCGTGAGTACATACTTACCATCTGGAGAAAAAGCGACACTGGTCACTGGCAGAGTATGTCCGACGAAGTTGCGGATCACCTGGCCTGTCCGCGCGTCCCAGAGCCAGGCAGTCTTATCCCCGCTGCCGGCCAATACATATCTTCCATCGGGCGAGAACGCTACACTGAAGATAATCACTGTGGACCCCAAAAAAGTTCGCACGCTCTCGCCGGTCCGGGCGTTCCACATCCGCACGGTATTATCAATGCTGCCGGTCAGCACATATTTGCCATCTGAAGAGAATGCCACACTGGTCACCCCACCAGTGTGGCCCGTAAAGGTATGTAGTTCCCGGCCAGTTCGAATGTCCCATAAGCGCGCCGTCCAATCATTACTGCCAGCCAGCGCATATTTGCCATCAGGTGAGAACGCCACACTGAAGACTTCAGCAGTGTGACCGAGAAAATCCCGTAATTGATAGCGTAAGCATGAGTTTGGCTGGAATGCGATATCTTCCTGAAGCGGGCCCTGCCATTGCAGAGCTCCAACAGTCACGAGGACAACGATCATTACGATGAGATCGAGCAGGAAAAATCGGCCAATCTTCATGCCGGGGGCCATCACACCAATAAAGACTCCGGAAACTGCGCACTATTAGGACTTCTTAACTACAGTATAGTCACAAAAGAGCCAGGAAACAAGCGTCGGCCTAACAAAATTGTTGCAATTTACTCAGATGGGCAGTGAATTATTCCGCCGTTGTCAAACCTCACGTGTAGCTCTGATTACTGTTCTCACATTGACACAGTAGAATATATGTTCTACAATCAAACCAGCTTAGACTATTAGACAGGGAAACTCTTCCTTTCACTCACCCATTGAATTTATAAGGTACGATGACAGTAAACGGAGGCTGCTTATGAAAATCGCACTCACCAGTGTCTTTGTGGATGATCCCAACAAAGCCTTTAAGTTTTATACAGAAGTTCTGGGCTTCGTCGAAAGACTCTATATCCCGGAAGCACAACTGGCAATTGTTG
>DATGYJ010000291.1:0-14492 GCA_035298105.1 Anaerolineales bacterium
AACCTTCTGAAGATGAATGAGGGAGTATGCCGAATCGCCAGCATAATCCAGCGCCAGATCGGCGGTGTGTAAATTACCTGCTTGCGGTGCTGCATGGCCTTCCAGATATCTGCAACGGCTTGTTCGGGCGGGATCTTGAGAGGTGTTGGTCCCTGGGCAGCACTGAGCATCGCAGTCTGCACAAAGCCCGGCTTGACTGTCAGGACGTTGACGCTGCGACGAGTAAGGCGGTTTCGTAACGCTTCAAGATAAGTGTCCAGGCCGGCCTTCGAGGTATTGTAACCGGGGTTGCCGACACGGCCACGATCGCCCGCTACAGAAGAGATGCCAACGATCTGCCCTGTTTTCGCAGCTTGAAACATCTCCGCTACAGGAGTGAGCCAGGCCATGGCACCAATGAGATTGGTTTCGATCATCCTGCGATCGTTCTCAAAGTCATATTTGTCAATCCCACCGGGCGGATAGTTCACACCGGCTACGAACACAACCAGGTCCAGCCCGCCCAGCTCGGCAACGATTTTCCGAAGGAGTTCAGGAGTCTTTTCGTATTCGGTCACATCATGAACATAGGCATGAGCACGGGCTTCATTAAACGTTTGGTTGATCTCGTTGCAAATTGATTCAAGTTTGTCTTTGCGACGCGCCAGCAATGCAAGTGTATATCCTTCCTGCGCAAGGCGCTGTGCCAGCACTGCACCGATTCCGTCGGAAGCGCCGATAATGATCCCGCGTCGGCGTGGGTGCAGTGGTGTAGCGGGAACAGGTTTGGGGTAGTTTGACACGGTGTCCTCCAATTACGGGCTAGTGGATTCTAACATATCCATACACCGTTCCAGGAGAATGTCTTCCTTTGAGCCTTTCAGCGGCATCTCGTATCTCGCTCCCCATGTATTCAACCCGGCAACTCCGGACTCATCCATCATCATCACTATATTTCTTTAGGTGTTGTATAATTCCAGAAGAAATGGGGCTGTAACGTCCATGCAATCATTTATCATCTGCGACTGGTTATAATCACTCCAATAGGACAAAAGAGCCAATTCAAGGTTTATCAAACCATGATTAAATGCGCCACTGAAAAATGAACATGGGCGATCTCCGATTGAGAATTCTGGCAGAGGCACGCAATATTCTGGAAAAAGAGGGCGGGGCTTACAGTGAGAGAGAATCCGTTGTCAAATTGCTGGATATTCTTACCGCTTCCTTAGAAAAAATATCCCCAGACTTTCAGGGTAGTATGGAGATCATCGCACGCGAGCTGATCAGCAATCGGGCCTTGCTGAACATGCTCAAGCAGCAGACTGACGAATTGGACGCGCTCAAGAAGTTGAGCATCAATCTCACCTCCAGCCTTGACCTGCCTGATGTTTTGGATGCCGTGGTATCAGAAGCCATGCGCCTGATAGAGAACGCGCGCGATGTAAATATTTTTCTTTATAAAAATCACAAACTTTCCTTTGGCGCGGCGCTCGACGCCGATGGGACACGCAACAGACCCTGGGCAAAGCCTCGCTCCACTGGCTTGACTTATACGGTGGCACGTGAGGGCGAGATGGTCATTATCGAAGATATGCAGAATCATCCTTTATACCAGAATGCGCCCCAGGACTGGATCGGTTCGATCATCGGTATTCCTCTAAAAGTAGGAGATACTGTCGTAGGCGTCATGAATCTCTCGCGCTCCATTGTGGGCGGCTTTTCGTCTTCAGAGTTGCGCCTGCTCAGCCTGCTTTCTGACCAGGCAGCGGTTGCCATCTCAAATGCCAGCCTGCATCAAATGATCAGCCGGCAGGCCTACAGTGACACGTTGACCGGCTTGCCAAATCGCCGGGCGCTGGATGAAAGACTGGAAGAGGAAGTTCTGTCTGCACGCAGAAATAACTATTCCTTTGCAGTCATCATGATGGATCTCGATGGGTTCAAGGCAGTGAACGATACCTACGGCCATGCCGTAGGTGATGATGTCTTGCGGATGGTCTTCGGTCAAATGGCGCGGGGAGTACGCACCACCGACTTTCTGGCACGCTATGGTGGTGACGAATTGACCTTGATCCTGAGCCAGACAGAGTTGTTGTCGGCCCAGGTCGTCACGGAAAAAATCGTCGAGGGAATGAAAAAACTCAAATTCAAATTACCGGATGGGAGAAGACTCAAGCTCGGCATCTCCGGCGGCATTGCTCTATACCCTGTCCATGCCCGCAGCGGGCCAGACCTATTGCGTGCCGCGGATGCAGCGCTCTATCATGCCAAGAAATATGAACGCGGGACCTTTGAGGTCGCACGCGGTATCACGGGGGCGCTGGCTATCCACCAGATCGGACAGGAATAAAGCCTCCAATTGTTTTTGCGGGGGTTATAATCCATACAATAATTTATAGACCCTAAAGGTTTCATGCGCAATAAGCTCGCCTAAGTTTGTAGCGCCATCTTGTGCAGGTTGATTCCCATCCAGCAGAAAAACCTTTAGGGTCTTCCTAATGTAATGGAGAACCCATCATGCAGCGCAAAGTCAAGATCATCCTCAATCCAATGGCAGATATGGGAAACGCATGGCGTATCGCACGTGACTTGCGTTCGATCACTGAACAACACGGAGGCGTGGATTGGAGCGGTACGGTCTATCCAGGTCATGCCATTGAGCTGGCACAACAGGCGGGCCAGCAAGGCTATGAAATGGTCGTGGCCATGGGAGGCGATGGAACCGTCCACGAAGTGGTCAATGGACTGATGAGGGTCCCTGAAGACAAGCGCCCTATTCTTGGCGTGGTCCCAGCCGGCTCAGGCAACGATTTTTCGCACAGCCTCAGCGCCTCCAGAATACCGAATGAAGCCCTTGTCTGTGCACTGGATGGTCAGGCCTCTACAGTGGATCTGGGATTGATGACGGATCAACATGGGAAAAAAGAATATTTCGATAACACGATCGGCATCGGGTTTGATGCAGTCGTTACGATTCGCTCTCACAATCTTCCGGTGGTCCGCGGCTTTATTATGTATCTAACCGCGGTCATTCAGACCATTTTCCTCAACCATGACCCCATCATGATGCAAATCGAAACAGAGGATGGAAAATGGGACCAAAGCAATTTGCTCCTCACCATGTGTAATGGTCCGCGTGAAGGCGGCGGGTTTATGATCGCACCTGAGGCGAAAATCGACGATGGCATTTTACATTATGCGATGATCAAAAACGTCAGCCGCCTGATGATGCTTCGACTTGTGCCGGAAGTGATGAACGGGACGCACGGTCGCTTCAAACAAGTGACCATGGGCTCCTGCAAAAGGATGAGCGTCGGCGCGGATCGCCCCATGTACATTCATACAGATGGCGAAATCTTTTCAGGGTTTGGCACGGACGTCCGCAAAGTGACGTTTGAAGTTTTGCCAAATGCGCTCCGCGTTGTACGTGGGGCATAAGCAAGTAGACACGTAAACAGGTAGACAGGTACAATACGTGTGTACTTGTGTACCTGTTTACTTTTGTACTTCCACCATGCCTGACTTATTCCATTCCCTCCTCAAACAGGATATCGGACATCTCCATATCATCGCCGAGCTGTGGGGATTGGAACTCGAATCCACAGACGTGGATGCTGCGCGGGAAGAACTGTCCGCTTCTCTCCTCGAACCAGACCTGTTTGCCGAGTTGATCGGCTCCCTCTCCCCGGAAGCGGACTCTGCCATGAGGGCCATTGTCAATACGGGTGGGCGAATTCCGTGGCCCACGTTCACCCGCAAATACGGCGACATCCGTGAGGCAGGCGCCGGCAAACGTGACCGTGAGAAACGGTATCTCCAACCCGCATCGACCACAGAGATCTTGTACTATCGAGGGCTTCTGGCACGGGCATTTTTTGATACCAAAAAAGGACCCCAGGAATTCGCCTACATACCCGATGACTTGCTGTCCCTTTTGAGCCGCGCAGAGCATGCGGAACCGGAGAACTCGCCAGAAGCAGCCAAGAATGCGGAGCCCCTGGGTCGGGCTGCCTCTCCTGGTGAAAAAGGCAGGGAAATCCCTGCGAACGATTTGATCCTGGATGAGGCAACGACCCTGCTGGCAGCCCTACGCCTGGGCATAGAGCCTACAGAAACGAAGATACCGACAAAAGTCTTGCAGGCTCTCCTTCAAGCAGCAAATCTGATCAAAGGCTCAATCCCCCAGCCAGAGCCAGTCAAGGCTTTCCTTGAGTCGCCACGGGCTGAGGCGCTGGCTTCCCTTCAAAAGGCATGGATTGAAAGTGAGTCCTTTAACGAATTGCGCCTGATCCCGGGCCTCATTTGTGAAGGCGAATGGAAAAACCAGCCACAGGAAACGCGTGAGTTCCTGTTGAATCTATTGGATGCTATCCCTGAGGGCAAATGGTGGAGCCTGAATGCCTTTGTTCGTGACATTAAACAAAAATATGCAGATTTCCAGCGCCCCGCAGGCGATTACGACTCCTGGTTCATCAAGCGTGAATCGGACGGGCAGTACCTGCGCGGCTTCGCCTCCTGGGATCAGGTTGACGGTGCATTGATCAAATACTTCATTACAAATATTTTGCATTGGCTTGGCCAGGTTGACTTGTGCATGGCGGAGGGTGCACTCGAATCAACCTCTTTCCGGATCGCGAATTCCGACTCGCCGATCACAAGCACAGAAGATAAGAAAGTAAATATCTCATCGCAGGGATTGATTTCCATTCCGCGGCTGGCGCCGCGTGTGGTACGTTACCAGGTCTCACGTTTTTGTGAATGGCAGGAACCCAGGGAGGATGTTTATCGTTACCGGGTCTCTACCAATTCATTGACCAGAGCCAGAGAACAGGGATTGAAAGTTGAACACCTGCTGGCCCTGCTGGCCAAACATTCCGAGGCAGGCATCCCGCCCTCACTGCTCAAAGCCCTCAAGCGCTGGGAGGTTAACGGAACTGAAGCCAGGGTGCAGACCCAGATCATTTTGAAGGTGAGCAAACCCGAGGTCCTGGAAGAGATGCGTAAATCGAAAGCGGCGAAGTTCCTGGGGGAAGTGTTAAGTCCAACAACGGTAGTCGTCAAAGGCGGAGCGGTCCAAAAAGTGATGGAGGCGTTGACCGAACTGGGTCTTCTGACGGAAGTGCTCGAAGGTTAGCCGCCTAAAGCCATGACGACAGTTTTGTTCAAATCAAGCAACTTGCCGCGCTCAAGACCCACCTCGATATCATCTGTGCGTACTTTCTTTAGATCTTCCAGCACCAGTTGAATATCGCGCTGTGTGTCGCTGTTGGTTTCGGGGTGATGCATGCACAAACCCAGGATCTCGATGGCAGATATGCGTTTGCCCTCAGCTGCCAGGATATTTGCAAAGCCCACCAGCGAGAATAAGAGCCAGGAAACCGAATCGTTTTCGATGTTGAGTTGTAGAGCTGCCCGCAGAGAGGCATAGGCGTCACGAATTTCTCCCAACCCTACTTGTGAAAAGCTGAGATTGATGAGCATGATGGGCAGGGCGTAGCGATTCCCTAATTCGCGGGCCAGCTTAATGCCTTCCAAAGTATAAGGCTTGGCTTCAGCATACTTTCTTTGAATACGAATCAGTTCGCTGAGATTGTTATGAGCCCGTGCCAGACCGTAACGATCACCGGCATTCTTGCAGATTTCTATTGCCCGGAGATGATACGCCCGTCCCTGTTCGAATTGATGATTGTTGACACTGATCATCGCCAGCATGTTCAATGAGAAGGCCTGCGCAATGGCATCGCCGGTTTGCTTTGCAAATTCATAACTCTCCTCGCCATACTTCTGCGCCTCGGCATATTTGCCCTGATAGTGATTGATGTATCCCAGATGAGCGAGCGTGTATGCAATCACATCCAGATCATCCAATTCCTGAGCGATACTTAGGCTATTTTTCAAATGTTCTTCGGCCTGGCTGAACTTGCTCTGCTCCAACCCAATCCGGCCCAAACGCGCCAGCGCCTTGGATTCAAGGTCCCGGTCATGAATGGTACGCGCCAAGGCAATACATTCTTCAAAACGCGCCGTGGCAGTGGCATGGTCGGTCAGCCAAAGATGCGCGACGCCGATCGTCAGCAGGAGACGCGCCCGGATGGCGGGATTCTTGTCTTCAGAGGACGCCAGGATAGCCAGGGCACGCTCAGAGGCGGAAAGCGCTTCACGGTAGGCGCTCAGGCGCATAGACTGATCCGCGGCCCGTTCAAGGAATTCGACCGCATGGACGGTATCGCCTGCCAATTCGTAATGCTGGGCAATCAAACCAAGATATTCATCGATCCGCTCGCCGCTCTGTTGGATCAGCCAATCAGCCGCCATGCGATGATACAGTTTGCGCTTGGCCTTTAAGACGCGTTCATAGGTGACCTCGCGCAGAATGGCATGCTTGAAGATGAATTCCTGCGCACGGGCAAATGTGGAAGGCTGGTGGGAAAAGACCAACTCTTTATTTCGCAACGCACGTAAGGCGGAGTGTACATCCTCGCCACCTGTGAGCACCTGGGCAGCTTCTGAGCCATGAATGGCTGCCACAGCCGCATCCCAAAATGTACGGCCAATGACCGCGGCTCGTTCGAGCACTTCGCTCTCCATCGAGGGGAGCCGGTCGAGGCGGGCTTGTAAAACGCCGGTCAGCGTGGCCGGAACGCGTAATTGTGTCACCCGATGCGGAACAATCTTCCAGATATCCTCACCCTTCACAATGACCCCGTCTTCGATCAATACTTTGATCAACTCTTCCAGATAAAACGGATTGCCCTCGGCATTTTTGGCAACAGTCTCCACCAGGTCATCCGGCAGATCGGATACATTCTGCAAAATTTCGCCGACCAGTTCGCGGCTGGCATCGAGATCGAGGCTTTTGATGGTGATAATGGTACACAGCGGAAAGTTACTGCCCCAGTTGGGATGGACTTCATCCAGGCTGGGACGCGCAGCACATAGAATAAAAATTGGTAAATTGGTTTCCAGTTTCGCCAGATATTCGATCAGGTCGAGCGAGCCATTATCCGCCCAATGAATGTCATCCAGTAAAAGGACTACCGGTGAATCGTGCGTGAGTTCTGTAAAAAACTGGGCGATACTGTTGAAGGAGCGATCACGGATCTGGCGGGCGTCCTTACGGATGCCGCGCACAAAAGTACTTTCAGAAAAATCAAAACCAAGCAGTTCGCCAATCAATGAAGCCCGCTCTTCGCTCGCCATCTCGGTCATGGCTGCCATGCCCCTCAACAGCTTTTCGCGCGCCTCAGACTGGGTGTCGCTGTCTCGAATTTGAAAACGATCGCAAAAGACATCGCGCAATAAACTATACGGCAGACGCATGATCTCTTCATCGGCGCGGCCCTTGAATAAATAAAACTCGGTGGGATGTGAGTCCAGCCACGCCTCAAATTCGTACATCAGACGGCTTTTTCCCAGACCTGCCTCCCCTTTTACAACGACCACTGTGACATGGCCATTGTTCACACACTGCTCAAGAGCAGCTTGTATGGTCTGAAATTCCGTTTCGCGCCCAACCATTCGGGTGGTGACGCCTTCAACGCCCCTTCTTCCAATCCGAAACGCTCGCGGTCTCACGCGCTGGATAATGTATGTCTGTAATGGCTCCGTCTTGCCCTTCAGCATGAGCGGCGTCTGTTTCTGTACATCGAACACACCCCGCACCAGTTGATATGTATTGTGTGAAATCAGGATATCGCCGCCATTGGCAGCGTGAACCAAACGGCTGGCGGTATTGACTGTATCGCCCATGGCAGTGAACTCACCCTGTGTGCCGATCGCACTGAGCAGAACCTGCCCACTGTTGATGCCCACTTTCAGGCGGATGGGAAGCGGGCCTACACCATCCTTGAATGTTTCCTGAATTTGAAGGGCGGCACGCACAGCCCGCTCGGCGTCATCTTCGCGACCGGTCTCTGCTCCCCATAATGCCATGACTGCGTCACCGATGTGTTTATCGATCCGACCGCCGTATTCCTGGATGATCCAGTCAGCCCGGATCCAGAGCCGGTTGACGAGGTTGGCTACATCTTCCGCGTCTCTATGTTCGGAGAATGCAGTAAAGTCGGAGACATCCGCAAATAAAACGGTCACCAGTTTTCGGCGCGCCTGGTTGACATCATCCTGCTGGGTAGACTGTCTTTCCAGTTCGCTTAATTGGTCATGCAAAACTGCCAGGGTCGTCCCCACCACCGAATCACCCAGGATCGAACGCATGCCCTCCTGCGCCTCGATGGCTTTTTTGATATCAGCAATTTGCTCGTGCAGAGATTTGGCACTCATGGATTACTAGATTATAAATTGAAATTCTGCAATCTTCACCTCATTAACAAACTCATAATGTAGTTCCGGGTTAGGCTATCTGGTCCTCTCAAAACCGCCTGATAAGAGCCTCTTTCTGAACTCGAAACACCTGCCCCGAACGCAGGTGCCAGGGAAATAGACCGGGACCGGGCACAAAACATGGACCTCCAGCGTCATAGGAGAGGCAGGGGCGAACTTGAAACCAGAACCTTGCACCGAGGTCGAATGCTTCTCAATGCAACACAGTCCAATTGCTTCCAGGAAAGAACACCGAGATACGAGTACAGGATCAGTACAGGATTAGTACAGGATTACGCCAGGATCACCGTGAGATCCGAATGAAAGGAGCGAGGCAGAGGCATTGGAAGACGGTATTCAGGATATTGCCGACAAAACAACCGAGCCGTTGGCGCTTAAGGATTTCTAAAACATGGCGACTGTCACCGACAAATCGTGACAGTCGTTTTTTTGTAAGATGGCTATAATGATTAAAATTTATCACGTCATTGCGAGGAGCGTTCGCGCTGAGCGGAGTGCGTAGCACGCAGTCGAAGCGCAGCGACGACACTTGCACCCGATTTGCTTGGCAAATCGCGTGAAGCGTTCAGCTTCACACCTGCCCTGGCGGGCGGTGCCAGGGAGTGCAGGTGAGCAATCTCCTTGCAATACAGGAGTTCCCATGTCAACAAAACTTGATTGGCTCACGCAGGAAATTGACAGTTTGAAAGAACAAGGCTTGTACAACCGCATCCGCACGATTGGCTCGGCACAAGGTGCCTGGCTGACAGTGGATGGAAAGAATGTGCTCAACTTCTGCTCGAACAATTATCTCGGCCTGGCAAATCATCCGAAGATCGTGGAAGCTGCCAGGGAGGCCACAAAGCAATATGGCGTGGGTCCGGCTGCGGTCCGTTCCATTGCAGGCACCATGGACTTGCATGTCCAGTTGGAACAGCGGCTTGCCAGGTTCAAAGGTGCAGAAGATGTCATCACTTTCCAATCAGGCTTTACTGCCAACCTCGGAGCCATCTCTGCGCTCGTCGCGAAAGAAGATGTGATCTTTTCTGACCGGTTGAATCACGCCTCCATCATCGATGGGTGCCGGCTCTCCGGCGCGAAAATCGTTGCCTATGAACACAATGACCCGGGCGCCCTGGAGGATGCGATCAAAGAACACGCTTCCAACTTCCGCCGTGCTCTGATCGTCACGGACGGCGTCTTCAGCATGGACGGCGATATCGCCCCCCTGCCCGACCTGGCGGAAGTCGCCCGGAAATATGACATCCTCTTCATGGTAGATGATGCTCATGGAGAAGGTGTACTCGGCAAAGGCGGGCGCGGCATCGTGGATCACTTCGGCTTACACGGCAAAGTGGACATCGAGGTCGGCACCATGTCAAAGGCGTTTGGGGTCGTGGGTGGAATGGTGGCAGGCGATAAAGTCATTGTCGAATGGCTGCGGCAGCGTGGACGACCCTTCCTGTTCTCTTCGGCGGTTACTGCACCGGATGCAGCCGCTTGCCTGGCAGCCGTTGATCTGCTCGAAGAATCCACTGCACTCGTGGATAAACTCTGGGCAAATGCCAAATACTTCAAAGCCGAAATGAAGAAACTCGGTTTCGACACCGGCGTCAGCGAAACTCCTATCACGCCGGTCATGCTCGGCGAAGCACCCCTGGCGCAACAGTTCAGCCGGGAATTATTCGAAGAGGGCGTCTTTGCCATGGCAATCGGATTTCCGACGGTAGCAAAAGGCAAAGCCCGTATCCGCGTCATGATCTCTGCGGCACATGACAATGACGATTTGGGCAAGGGCTTGGAGGCGTTTGGGAAGGTGGGGAAGAAGTTGGGAGTGATACAGTAAATAGTATTCAGTCAGTGAGCGGCGGAGGGAGGGGCGCCGCTTCAATCAAGGAGAGAAAATGTTATACACCCGGGTTGGGCGGCGTGGGCAGATTACCCTTCCAAAAGAGGTCCGCCGCCGTATAAAAGTTGAAGAAGGTGATCAAATTGCCTTTGTGATCGACGGTGACCAGGTGCTCATCAAACCGATCAAGCAATCCCTGCTCAATTTACGCGGCAGTGTACCGGTCAAAGAGGAACAGGATTTCAACGCGGTCCGAAAACAGGTAACAACGAAACGCGCCAAGCAGAGGAGATAAAGTGAAAGCAGAAACTACATTGGCAAACACCAATTTGTTTCTGTCTTCGAGGGAAGATAGTCGAGCAACCTAACTAAACAAGTTCTGTCAAACGCAGACCTCTGAGCTAAGTACTCAGAGGTCTCTTTATACCTGAAAACCAGCTTACCAATTTACCAACTCCCTATTTTGCATACGCATCCAAAAACTCATCCCAGCCAGTCTGCAAGGCGAAATCGAGCGTTCGATAATAAGTGTAATTTGAATCCTTCTCGGTCGCTTTGGAGATGTGATAGATCGTGATGCCATGCACCTCTGCATAGGCGTTGACATGCCGTTCATACAACACCACCGCCTTGACCGCATTCATCACGGCCTGACCCTTGCTCTTGATATTTCGATCGCTCACTCGACTGTTGATCTCAAAAGCCATATCGTACAAGTCTTTATCCATTGGGGCCTGCCAGAAGGAACGCGTCGCTGTAAATGCCTGATCGTATTTCTTGCGGTTTTGAGATAAACCACTCTTCAGGGCCACTGACCAGCTATCCACTGCGCTGAGCAACGCATCGAAGCGGCTATCCACAGCAACAGCGGACCAGGTCTTATCCTGTGAGGCGCTCTGAGTAGTGACAATCGCCACTTGATCAGCGCTCATATTCGGGTTGCCGACTAACTGGGCAAGCAGGAGGTCATATTGAACGCCTTCCCCTCCGACCCATTCCTGTGAGTGAGACAGTGCAGTGGCATGTCCATGCCAGAGCATTTCCACCTCGATCGAAGCCATGTTGCAGCCATCAAACCCGACCATGTCAATGAACCCAATCGCCGGGAGCGCAGCTTTCACTTCTTCCATATCCAATGTATCGTTGTCTGTTTCATCAAACATCACAAAACCGGGATGCCAGTTCCAGCCGTGACCCCAGAAATACAGTGCATAATGGTCAGCAGGGTAATTCTTTTTTGTCCAGGTCACGAAATCGATCAGCGTCTGTTTGTCTCCGAAATCACGCTCGCCCCAATCGGCCACCGCATTCTCCGGCGTGGCAAGCATCCCTTTTGTGACGTGGAACAACTTGGTTGTCTGCCAGTCACCACGACTCGTATCACGACCGGGACCCCGATCCGCTAGTGCGACCACCTGCACATTCGCACTCGAACCGGTTGGCGCAAGTTCGGTCTCAATATCTGGCACCACAAAATCTTCAAGATTATTATCCCCCGAGATGTAAACCATCACCGTCCATTTGGCGCGCGCCGTTGGTGCAGCATGGACATTCCCCGTAAGGGCTGTAAAAAGAACAAACACGATCAGGATCGTCAGGGCAGAATGTATTTTGCGCATACTATCTCCTTTGGCATAGAACAAAACACCTGCTGGATGTTTCATTCCCGTGATGATGGCCCTATATAAATAGGTGCCTCAGAGAAGTTTAGCATGAATAAAGTCGAGGTTCAAGCATTTCCTGAACTCTTATGGACCCCTTTTCCACTATTCCCAACTTGCCCGCATACAAGTATCATGTTCCCATGCCACATAAACAAACCGAACAGCGAGACTTGATGAAGAACCGCACATCCCTGACGCGCTTTGCCTGGCTATCCATCGCCGCGGCGCTTGCAACCATTACTCTCAAAACGGGCGCATACTTCCTAACTGCCTCGGTTGGTCTGTTATCCGATGCAATGGAGTCTCTCGTCAACCTGGCGGGTGCGATCATGGCACTGGGAATGCTGATGATTGCCGCTCGTCCCGCCGACGATAATCACGTCTACGGTCACAGCAAAGCCGAATACTTCGCCAGCGTCACGGAGGGACTCCTTATCCTCGGCGCTGCCGCAGGGATCATCAGCGCGGCGATCAACCGGCTGCTTCAGCCGCGTGCGCTGGAACAACTGGGACTGGGCTTGGGTGTTTCGATCGCGGCCTCGGTCGTCAACTTCATCGTTGCGCGTATCTTGTTACGCGCAGGCAGGGATCGGCGCTCCATTACCCTTGAAGCAGATGCGCGTCATCTCATGACCGATGTGTGGACCTCCGCGGGTGTGATCGGTGGCGTTGCCATTGCGGGGTTGACAGGCTGGGCTATCCTTGACCCACTTGTTGCGATCCTTGTGGCTCTAAACATTATTTGGACAGGCATTCAATTGGTTCGCCGTTCTGTTTCCGGCCTCATGGATACGGCTCTGCCTGCGCATGAACAAAGCCTGATCCAAAGTGTGATGGATAAGTATCGTGAAAAGGGCGTTAACTTCCACGCCCTGCGGACGCGCCAGGCTGCAGCCAGGCAATTCGTCTCTGTGCATATGCTGGTCCCCGGCGAATGGACCGTCCATGACGCCCATCATGTTGCGGAAGATTTCGAGTCTGATATTCGGGCCGCGTTGGGCAGTGTGGTCACCGTCTTCACCCATATTGAACCTGTGGAAGATGAACTTTCCATGGAGGATATATTTTTGGATAGATAAGCTCCAGGCAGCAAGAGAAAGAAGAGTACGATGTCAGACACTAAAGTTCCACTGGCAAAAGGCAAACTGATCGAGCAAGTACGTTTGCATGATCATCGTGATCCGCATCGCCATGAGTCCAGGCTCTCCGATGTGATTTTGGGTGGTCAGGATGGACTCGTCAATGTGCTCGGCGTCATCCTGGGAGTGGCTGCGGCAACCCAGGATGTGCGCATCGTCATTGCGGCGGGGCTGGCAGCCACATTTGCCGAATCCATATCCATGGGCGCAGTTGCGTACACTTCTACACTGGCAAACGATGATCTCTATCTCAGTGAAAGGGAGCGGGAGTATCGCCACATCCATCTGGCCCCCGATGTGGAAGTAGAAGAAATCAGAGAGATCTACTACAAAAAGGGGTTTGACGGCGAAACTCTGGACAAGATCGTTGAAGTCATTACGTCGAATCCTGATGTATGGGTCAACGTGATGATGTCTGAAGAATTCCAGATGATGCCCCCTGAAAAGACAAATGCAATCCGTTCAGCGATCATCGTCGGATTATCAGCGCTGGCGGGTTCTCTCATTCCTCTCCTCCCGTTCTTTTTCTTGAGCGTCAGCCTAAGCATCTGGACCTCAATCGTCATTGCCGCCCTGACGTTGTTCGTTGTTGGCGTTTACAAAGCCCGTGTCACCATTGGAAAACCATTCCGCAGCGGCATTCAAATGGCAGCGATCGGCACGATCAGCGCACTCGCCGGATATGTGGTAGGACTGATCTTCAAAGTGCCAACCGTGCCTTAAATTAATGGTTCCTGTTCTTTCCAGATCGTGAAGTTCTGTAATATGGAACCTCCCAGAAATTCGCGCACAATTGAAGTTCCAGGGACTAAGCTGATATCCAGAGGCAAAAACCATTCAAGAAATGCCAGCAATCGTTTCGCTTCAATATATTCAGGTGTACCAGGTGGGACCTGTCTCAAAAGCGGTTCGGCAAAAGGTTTGAGCGCCGCAAGCTCATAAGCCAGGGCAGAGTTGAACATCACATTTGCATTTTCCTGAAATGGAAAGATATGCCGCTTTTCGCCGCGTCGCACCGACTCCCAGCGGCTAATCGTTTGCGCAGCACTATAACCACGTTCACGTGCGTCACGCACAATGCGACGGATGAGTCGCGTGTCAGTCGTGGAAACGCGATTGTGACGATCCAGGTTCAGCTGCGTCAGGGCCGAAACATAAATCCGAAATGCTTCGCCGCTCAAAGTTCCAGGGATGAGACGAGGGTCCATCCCATGGATTCCCTCCAGGATAATAGGTTGTCCATTTTTCAAACGGATCAATTCCCCCTCTTCCCGCGATCCGGTCTTGAAGTTGTATCGCGGTAGCTGAACTTCTTCACCTCTGATCAAACGCGATAAATGATCAGCCAGCAAAGATAAATCCAATGCTTCAATGGATTCAAAATCAGGCTTGCCATCTTCGCCAAGCGGCGTTTGGTCACGGTCAAGAAAATAATTATCAAGTTCTAGCGGGAAGGGTGAAACGCCCAAGGCAAGCAATTGCACGGTCAATCGCCGCGAGGTCGTGGTTTTGCCCGCCGACGAAGGTCCCGCAATCAAAATC
>DATGYJ010000292.1:0-38313 GCA_035298105.1 Anaerolineales bacterium
GACGTTTCTACTCGCGATGGTCATAGCCAGGCTGATTACCTTTTGGCACTCGCTTTTTGATGATACTCATCTGGCTACAGTCAGTTGGAATGGGTGAGGTCTATCGCTCAATGCAGAAGAAGGAACTTGCTTATGAATAAAACTATTTATCTACTTCGTCTCTTCATGCTGGTTGCATTTGTGCTGGCGCTGCCTACAGCGCCAGCCTCAGCCATGTTGGCCCGCTGCCGTACAGATCCCATTTTCAGGTTGTCGAATGGCGACACGATCAACATAACACTAGATATCGGCGCTGACGCCGCGAATGTCAGGAATGTGACCTACATTCTGCATGTTCCTGCAGGAGTTACTGTTAAGCAAGCAACGTATACTGCAGGTGGTATAGGCACAAAAGAAACGTATAAGGTGTACCAGGATAGCGCGGCGAAAACTTATACCACCGATACTCTCGTAACAACGCAAAATACAGGCAGTATCACAGTGGTTGCCACAACGCGGTTGAATGCGACCTTTGCAAAATCTGTCACTGGTTATAACGGCCAACATCTGATTATTACAGTCAGCAAGCCATAACAAAGAGCATGGTTTTGCTCTTCTTCAAAAAGTCGTGTTGATGGAAAATGAGGCAGCATACGTATGGAGCAAATGTCTGACAGCGTGATCAAAGAGAGATTGGTTGCTACCATTCTTGCAATATTGGGAATCTGCGCTGCGGCACTCTCCCTGGACCTGGCTGAGGCTGCTGTGATTCACTTTCAAGAATATGCGCTTGTCCTTTTGTTCGCCGGCGCAATTATTTTGATAGATCACTATCCCATCCATCTGTTGCGCGGCACAAAAGTATCCCTGACCAATTTGCCTGTATTTCTGTCGGCAGTCTTACTCCCTGCGCCGCTGGTCATGGTGGCTACAGGCGTCGGTCTCCTGGTTGCTAACCTGCTGGCGCGTGTTGAGCGTGGGTTGCTGCCACGGGATATTGTTTCGACAATCGGCCAATGGCTGTTCACGGCTTTCCTGGGATATGAAATCGTCCATCTGACTTTACCTGGCTGGCATTGGCACGCCTCCAGGCTGAGCTTACTGCTTTTATGTGCCCTGTCATTTCTTCTACTCGATTTTATCGTTTTTTCCCTCGCCCAGTCCTTCATTTATAACGAACCGTTTCTTGTCACTTTCAAGTCTGTGGTCCAGTATGGGATTTCGCTTGAAGTGATTCAATATTTGATTGGGATCCTGGGGGCACTGGCTGCCTATGAAGATATCTGGTCAGTGGTTCTACTGATTGTTCCCATCTCCATCACTTATGTTGCCTTCAAAAATCTCAAAGAGACGCGCTATGAGACAGTTCAGATTTTGGAGGATCTGGCCGATACAGTCGATCTGCGAGATCGATATACGGGTGGGCATTCCAAGGGGGTGGCTGAGCTCGTTCATGAGATGCTCATTCATTTGAAAATATCGGGGCCCGAGGCCACACTGATCGAAATAGCGGCCAGACTGCACGATATTGGAAAAATAGGCGTTCCCGATAGCATATTGAAGAAACCAGGGATCCTTTTCCCGGAAGAAATTTCGATAATGCGCACACATTCCCAAAAAGGCGCGGAGCTGATTGCAAAATATAAGGATTTTTCGCGCGGCGCGCTAATGATCAGGCATCACCATGAACGGTGGGATGGAGGGGGATATCCGAACGGCTTGAAAGAACATGCGATCCCATTTGGGGCCCGCCTCATTGCAGTGGCCGATGGCTTCGACGCCATGACGTCCGATCGTCCCTACCGCAAGGCCTTATCCGGCGAGCAAGCCCTCCAGATTTTGCTGGATGGACGCGCCACACAATGGGATCCAAGTATTGTCAATGCCTTCGTGGAGATGATTAGGAGCCAGGCTGATGAAAAATCGGCAGAGGCTCTCTCCAGAGAACAGGCCTCCTCAATCTCTTCACCCGGGGTATTGACTTCTTCCTGAACATCAGTGGTTCTGGCTGACTCTTCCTATAAAGGTCCATCGCATGAAAGAATTTTCTTTCGCCACTAAGATATATCTATATCTCACTTATATTGCGGGAATAGCAATTTTGGTTTTGCATATCAGCAGGATTGAGTTAAGCAATCTCTGGATGCTTGGTATTCTATGTCTGCTGGCCTCGCTGACGCTGATATTGAAGGTAGAGGGAGCGACCAATCGGTCTCATTACTCGTTTAGTTTCCTGGTTTACGGTTTTACCTTTGCTTTGTATGGAATTCCCGCGGCCCTGCTTGTGATCGTAGTGTCTAACCTGGCTGAGTGGGCCTGGAACAGACCGCCCTGGTTTATCCAGTTGTTTAACACCGGTTGTTATCTCCTGGTGATGCAAGCGGCCGGTGTCCTCTATCATTGGATCAATCCGGCTCATGCCCTGGCCTCCTGGCAAGCCGTATTGGCGATCGCGGTCAGTATGGCGGCCTTCAATCTGTTGAATCATTTAATGGTCGGGATTGTCGTCTGGCTGGCGCGGGGTGAGAACTTTAAGAGGTCGGGGGTCTTTGATTTCTTCCCGATCATGCTCGACCTGGCATTGCTTTATTTTGGCGCCAGTCTCTCGCTTGTCTGGGTGTACAACCATTTTGCACTGGTATTGTTCCTGATTCCGATCTACCTGATCTACAGCACGCTGAGAGTGCCTGCATTGGAACGGCAAACTGAGATCGATGGCAAGACCGGGCTTTTCAATCATCAATATTTTAAGCAACAGGTTGGCAATGAACTTAGTCGGGCGAATCGTTTTGACCGCCCGCTCGCAATCATTATGGCTGACCTGGATTTGCTGAGGAATATCAATAATACTTATGGTCATCTGGCCGGTGATGAGGTACTGATAGGGGTATCCAGGATCCTGAAACAGTCTGTCCGTGAGTATGATGTCGCGGCGCGCTTTGGTGGGGAGGAGTTTGCCATCCTGCTGCCTGAAACAACGATCCAGCAGGCCTATGAAAGAGCTGAATATATCCGCAATGCAATCGAAGCGACCGAGTTCACGATCCCTACCAGCGTTTCACCTATTCGGGCGACCATGAGTTTTGGGGTTGCCTGTCGAGAGAGTTTTGGGCAGACTACCGATGAAATCATCCATAATGCTGATACTGCCCTTTATCATTCAAAATTAAGTGGGCGGAACAACTCTTTCGCTTATGCCAATGAAGCCTATGTAAATTTTTTACAGGGTCAGAATAAAGACCAGCCGTCCCCCAACGCGGTTGGCGAAGAGGCACACTCTGGTCGTCCCGTTGAGGCAGATGCCCATGAGTCTGGCTCGCGCAGTGCCGGAAGCTCAGTGAGTGAGCAGGAAGTCACAGAAGGCGAAACCAAATCTGATTTGAACCAGCCTAAAGTCTCAGATGAGCCCCATCGTTCGAATTTGACTGTTAACCTTTATATTGGCACGGTCACACTGCTATCCCTGGCGTTTTTTGCAGTCATGTTCAGGTTGACGGAGCCACTACCGTACCTGGCGTCTCTATCTGAGTGGATCAGCCTGCTGGTAATTTCTGCCTTGATCACTATGTCAGAATGGTATTCTGTCAACCTTTATTTTCGGCAGACGGCTATATCTACCTCGGCCATTCCCATCCTGGTCGGTTACTTACTCTTCGGTCCTATGGGGACCCTGATCGTAAGCCTGACTGTGGCAGCCACTCTATTTCTAAAATATCGCAGCCCTGTCAGTCGGTTCTTTTTCAATTTCGGCAATCATATTCTGGCGGGTACACTATGCGGCGCGTTAATGCTTGCCACCGGAAAAGATTTATTAGCTGCGCATCCTATCGCTCAAATATTTATCAGTCTCGCAGCCGCGCTGGTCATGTATTTGTCGACGACCTGGTTGATAGCGATTGGAATGGGCCTGGACCTAAAGCAGCCAGCTCGGCAGATCTGGAAGGAACAATACAGCTGGTTGGCGTTCTATTATGCGGGGATTGGCTTAATTGCCTATACGTTGATCGTCGGCTATCAATACGACAGGACTGCCGGAATATTATTGATGGTGGTGCCAATGATCTTTTTGCGCCTCAGCCAGAAACAATATGTCAGCCGCACCCGGGAAGTAGTTGTTGAATTACGGGAGAAAAATCAGAGTCTAAAAAAAAGTTCTGAGGAAATTATTGAACTCAATCAAGGCTTGCTGGAAACACTTTCTGAGGTAATTGATCTGTGCGATCCCTGTATGTTAGGTCATTCCAAACAGGTGGGCTATTACGCAACTGAGATTGCGAAGATCATGAAATTAAATGACAAACAAGTGGAATTGATCCGGAAAGGCGCCTTGCTGCATGACATTGGTATGATTGGGATTCCGGAAAATATCCGGGCAAAGCCTGGGCGCTTGACCGTAGAAGAATTCGGGATAATGAAACGCCATGCAGTTTTGGGAGCAGAATTGGTTGGCAAGAGCCGGTCATTACGCCCACTTATGCCCATTCTTGGCCAGCACCATGAGTTCTTCGATGGCACGGGTTATCCGGATCAGCTAAAAGGTAATCAAATCAGTATTGAGGCGCGCATTGTCGCTGTGGCCGATGCCATCGAAGCCATGTCCGGTAACCGGCCCTATCGAAAAGCCCTCACACTGCCAGATATTATTAGCGAAATCAAAAAGCAGGCGGCTGCGCAGTTTGATCCACTTGTCGTTGAGGCTGCGGTAAGATTGCTGGAAAGGCCGGCCAGTTCGAGAGAGACTGGCTCTGAAATTCAGACTGAACTGTCCCCCAAATGGGAGACCAGTGCCCCGCCTTCTTAACCCCGTTCTCCCGCAGTTCGATTTGCTACACTGCGCCGGAACGCAGTGCAGGTGAGCAAATCGTGCTGGGAGAACGGGCGGTTTTATCTTCTTCAGGGGAACAAATATAACAATCTGGGAAATCCTTCGTTAGACATTTAGCAATACGTATACGAACTTTTGCGGTCCGAGCAAAATACCGCCCAGAAAGAAGGAGATAAATATGAAAAATCTTAACCAATATGAACCGATGCAGGCAGAACACGTGGCAAACGGGGCTAAGCATGTCTTAACCGGGATCATTGTGGGAGGCGTGATCGGCGCCACGGCGATGCTGTTTTTAGCGCCTCGCTCCGGGGAAGAGACACGTTCTGAAATCCGAGACAAGGCTATGGAGCTGCGCGACCGCACCACCGAAACTATGAAGGATGCGGTCTCTCAAGTCAAGTCCAGGGCAGACGATGTTACGGGTGGCCTCAAGGGCAAGGCAAAAGGATTAAAGCACACGGGGCAGGACCTGCTGGTTGAACAATTGGATCGTGCTTCCGAGGCGGTTGAAGCCGCCAGGAAAGCGGTCAAGGAATTCTAAACTGGCGGTGGGATGCGCCTGACAGAACACCGCGCCAGAGTAACTGATCCTTGCTCCGCCTGAGACTATTCGAAGGAGCCAGGGTCAGTTTTTGTTTATGGCTGGATGGGGATTAGATGGCACAGCCGTGATGAACCGAGTGAGAAAAATCAGTTTACTCACTCTATGATGAAGCGTTACGTAAGTCCTCTTCAGATGGCATCGTTAGAAACGCTTCCACTACCCGAGGGTCCAAATGTGAACCGTTGAGTGTGCGAATGTATTCCAGCGCCTTCTCTTTGGGCCAGGCAGTGCGGTAAGGGCGATCAGAAGTCAGTGCATCCCATATATCGACTACCGCGAAGATCCGTGCGCTCAGAGGGATTTGATCGCCTTTCAAACCGCGCGGGTAGCCTGTCCCATCCCATTTTTCATGATGGCAGTAGGGAATATCCAACGCAGGCTGCAGATAACGAATTGGCGAGAGCATATCATAGGCGAACTGTGGGTGCCTGCGCATAATTCCCCATTCCTCTTCTGTCAGAGGACCTGATTTGAGGAGTATTGCATCCGGAATGCCCATCTTGCCAATATCATGCAGGAGGGCGCCGCGCCGCATATGCACAAGATCCGTTTCGCTCACCCCCATCCGGGCTGCCAGACGCAGTGTGGTGGCAGCCACCCGTTGGGTATGTCCCACAGTTTCTTTATCGCGTAGATCAAGCGCCCGCGACCAGCCTTCAATGGTCTCATCGTAAGCAAATAAAAGCTCGAAGTTGGAACGCTGCAGGTTGTTGAATAGTTCAGCATCTGCAATGGCGATCGCGGATTGACTGGCAAGAGTCTGGACAAAATCCAGCCATTCCGAGTCCGGATGATGGAATGAACGCTGGTAAAGTTCCAGAACGCCTTTGACTTCTCCCTTGGTGATCAGGGGTACTGCATAATAGGAAACGAACCTCTCTTCGGACATCTGTTTTGCTTCCGGAATTGGAAGCTGTATCTCACTCAAACGGGGAATGTAGATCAAAGTCCGTTCCAGCACAGCCTGACCGGCACCATGATCCCTCAAATTCATTCTTAGTCGAGGCATTTGATAATGATAGAAGCCTCGTCCGGTAGCAAACTCCAGTTGATTCAGGGTAGGATGAAATGTCCATATTGCTGCTGCGTCCACACCGGATTGCACAATTACACGCTGAACAAACATATCCAGGAAAAGCCGCAGATCCAGACCCGAGCTGATCGCAGAATCGATCGCCCGCAATGTGGAAAGACGCTGAATGTGTGTTTCCAGTTTTTGATGGGCCCTTTGACGTTCCTCTTCGACAAGCATCACATCCAGCGCAAAGGCAATGTTTGTACCAATCTCTTCCAATAGTGATAATTCATCCGCTGTGAAAAAATTGACTTCGGTTGCATAAAGATCGAATACGCCGATGACCTTGCCCTGGGTGCATATGGGGACCGCCGCCAGGGATCGGTATCCCTGCTGCATCACTGCTTCGCGCCATGGCCCCATCCGGACGTCGGTCTTTACATCGTTCACAAGCACAACAATATTCTTACGGATGGCGCTTCCAGTTGGACCTCGCCGGGAAATTTCATTCTCAAGATTGATATTGATTTGTTGGACATACTTTTGCCCCTCGCCGTCCGAAGCTACTATTCTGACCTTACCACCATCTGGTTCTGTCAACCCAACCCATGCCGTGTGAAATTGACCAAACTTGACGGCCACCTGGCAGACTCTTTCAAATAGCTCCTGGCGATCCTTAATTCTTACAATCGCCTGGTTGATCTGGCTCAGCATGGCATACAAGCGGGTCAAATACTTGATCTTGTCTTCGGCATGTTTACGTTTCGTGACATCCGAAAAGAAAATCGACAAGCCATACTGATCGGGGTAGATACGATTTTCGAACCAGCGATCCCAGGGTTCATAATAGTCCTCAAACTCCACCGGACTCTGGGTCTCCAGCGCACGCACATAGGCATTGGCGAAAGGGGTACCCACAGCTTCAGGATATTCCTCCCAATAGTTTTTGCCGATCAAATCTTCCGGGCGGCGGCCAAGCAGCTCACCTCCCCGTCTGTTCACGTAGACATAATTCATTTTTGTGTCGAACGCCACGAACCCGTCACTTATCCTTTCGAGGAAGTGCGCGATTTTTTCAGTATCCCGCAGAGCACTTTCCGTTGGGGGCTTTGCAATCTTGTTCCCGGCCCGTTTATCCATCTTCGGTTTGCCAGAACCGCTCTTTATTGCTGCGTTGTCCTTTGTTTTCATGCCGATCCTCATTCATTCCGGCGATATTGGCAGAATAGCATGAATATGACTATACAGCTTAAGATTGTCACCATCCAGTGACTTTAATCCCTGCCTGGGGATATTCTCATCTGGTATTTATCGAATGCCATAGTATTCGTCCCCTTTTTTCGTTGTATAGGGTAGGTATTCTAAAATTGGCTTTCCGATATTTGGAGAACAGCCGCTAGTTTTTATTCGTCTCCTTCCTGTCCTGCAGATATTTGGAATGATCAGAAAGGAGATCGTATGTTAAGTCTGAAAAGACGTATGGTCAGGGTCGTCCTCATTTTTCTATCTACTATCTCGACATTGATAGCGCCACGACGCGTCGCTTTGCAGAGAGTTCGCCTGCGAAAGACTACCCTAAGGTGAGGATCCGTGCGCGGATCCCGGCCGATCGGTAACAGCCTTGGCTCGACCTTATGATCAGAAGACCCCGGAGAATCTTGACTCTCCGAGGTCTTCTATGTTTTGAGTCGACCCTGATAAGTTCCTTACCTCATCCGCTTATTCCGCGGCATATACGTTTGCTAAACTTCTTTCTGCGCATGGTACAGTCGGGCACTTCTTTGACTGTTCCACCTGAACAGGATACTGCCAGATCTTTGCCCGGATACATGTCATTCCACGCTGGCGCGCGACTGACACGCGGTGATGTCCATCTTCCACATAGTAATTCTCTCCAAGCTGATGCACCAGGATCGGTGACCAAGCACCGGTATCAAAAGTGAGGTAGGCGTTCACCCAGCGCTCCTGTAAATCGGTTTTGAGCGGGCGAAATTCGAGATCAAAGTCACTTTCTGTATTCAGTGTACCATTGATCTGCTCGACCGGGATATCCTGTATGCCGACGCATTTTCTGCTGGAACTCTTTTCAGGAGCTTGTTCCGGAAAGGTTGCCAATCGGGTATCTTTGCCCATTAGTTTTGCCCAGAGCGCCTCTCTTCGAGCAATTGTCTGTAGGTTAAAGAATTGATTGGATATAGAACTGTGGACATTGGTCAGAGGGGGAGTCATTTTCTTTTCCTTTCTTGGTGACATTACCTGTATAGGTTCAAGACGTTCACTTTCTTTATACAATCTCCTCCTGGTGGAGGGTCAAGCCTTTTTACTGACTCTCTGCAATCGGTTGCACTACTCTGCAAAAAAAATTGAAACTCAGGCAGATTTTCTAACGATCAACTCAACCGGAATAGAAACATTGGTCGTCAGGCCCGTCTGCAAATATTCGATTAGGTTCTGGGCTAACAATTTTCCTGCCAACGGGACGTTCTGTCGGATCGTTGTCAACGGCGGGTTACTGTGTTCCGCGATGGATAAATCATCGTAACCGACCACTGCGACATCCTTTGGGACCTGGCGCCCCTGGTCGCGGATCTCATCCATGGCTGCAATGGCCATTAAGTCACTATTGATGAATACAGCATCCATGTCTGGAGTTTTTTTGAGCAAGCGCTTCATTGCCTCAGCCCCCGAGGTGTTCATGAAGTTGCCGTACTCGATGAAATCAGGGTCAACCTCCCTGCCGGCTTCTCTCAGGGCGCTCTCGTATCCGGCCAGTCGATGTTGGACCTCCAGTTCAGAGGGGGGACCTCCGATAAAGCCAATCCTGTGCCGCCCAGAGCCAATCAGGTGCTCCGTAGCCAGCCTGCCGCCGCTAAAGTTATCACCGGTGACCGAGCAGTATTTCTGATTGGGCGCCGGCACCCCCCAGACGATAAATGGAGCACCTATGTCCAGGAGAGCCTTCACGTGGCTTTGCTTACGAGTGGCGGTCATCAGGATAAACCCATCCACCCGACCCGTATCAAAATAGTGATGGGCCCATTTTGTATCGTTCGGGTCCACATGGATTACCAGCAGGTCATAATCTCTCTGCGCCAGGCCGCTGGAAATGCCACCCATGATCTCAAGCCCAAACAGGTCCGCTACAGAGAATTTCTGGTGATACGCATGGGTCACAAAGGCAATGGTCCGGCTTTGTTTCATGCTCAACCGGCGGGCCGGGGCATTGATCTGGAAGTTGTGCTGCCGGGCTAAAGAGCGGATGCGGTCCTTGGTCTCTTCGCCGATCAACGGGCTATCGTTCAAGGCGCGCGAGACCGTCGACTTGGAAACTCCAGCCAACCTGGCGATATCGGCGATCGTACGGACGGATTTCGTGCTCATAATGCCTTGTTTTATGCAACCGATTGCATTATAGAACAGGAAAAACACTTTGTCAAGAGGCAAGTAATCAGTCAGTAAAATTCCGGGATGCAGTGCGCCCGTATGCTAAAATCAAACCGGGTTTACCGGTTTTCCAAAAACGATGAAATGTACGAATTGCAACTGGACAGTCCCTGATGACGCCCGCTTTTGTTCGAACTGCGGCCAGGCTCTCACACTGGCATCCATCCACGCCGAGCAGGCGAGGGGTGGTTTTAATTTAGACCGCTATCTGCCGCGTGAGCTGGCGCTGAAGTTTGAAGCCATACGAGCTAACAATAGCCTGGGCGGCGAACGGCGCATTATCACAATGCTGTTTTGCGATGTCAAAGGTTCCACCGCCGCCGCCGAGCAGCTTGACCCTGAAGAATGGACCGAGATCATGAACGGCGCGTTCGAGCATATGATCCGACCCATCTATAAGTATGAAGGTCTTGTTCCACGGCTGATGGGCGATGCGATCCTGGCCTTCTTCGGCGCGCCCATTGCGCATGAAGATGACCCTCGGCGTGCGGTCTTAGCAGGGCTGGAGATCCAGTCCGGCATCCAGCCCTATGTAGAAGAAATCCACGCCCGTTATGGCGTTCGTTTCGCCTTACGGGTCGGCATCAATACCGGCCTGGTGGTAGTCGGCGAGATTGGTTCAGACTTGCGGATGGAGTACACTGCCATCGGCGATGCCATCAACCTGGCTGCGCGCATGGAGCAGACTGCCGCACCCGGCTCGGTTCAGATCTCTGAGGAGACGTATAAGCTGGTCGTGCCTTTCTTTGAGTTTGAACCTCTGGGCGGGATCGAGGTCAAAGGCAAAGCGGCGCCGGTCAACGCCTATCGTGCCCTGTCCACAAAAGAGACACCCGGTCAGTCACGCGGATTGCAGGGACTCTCCTCTCCACTGGTAGGGCGCGAGGCAGAATTGTCTGTGCTCGAAGAATGTTCACAAAGCCTGCAAAAAGGGCGGGGCGCAATTGCCGTGATCCTGGGCGAGGCCGGGCTGGGTAAATCTTCGCTTGTGGCTGCCTTTCATGAACGGCTGAAATCCATTTCCATCAGTTGGCTGGAAGCCCACGCGCTTTCCTATGCCCAGTCCATCAGTTATTTTTCATGGCGCCAAATTCTTCGTCAATCCATCGGCGCACAGGAACTCGAGACGCCCACGACCGTGCGCGCAAAACTGCACTACGCTTGTGAGCGCTATCCCTTACCCGAGGGCGATATTCCATTTTTGGAAGGCATCCTGGCAGTTGAAGGTGAAAAGAGCCTGGAGCGGATCATGAGTTATCAGGGTGAGGCACTTCTCCGTCGCATGGCCGAGGCTGCCGATCACTATCTTCGTGCTGCTGCTCGTGACACACCGCTTGTCATCGTCTTTGATGATCTGCATTGGATGGATGAGGCCTCCCTGACTCTGCTCTCGAATGTGATCGAGCTTGTGGAGAACAATCCTGTTTTGTTCATCTGTATGATGCGACCTGAAGCGGATACACCCAGCTGGGTTTTCAACCAGCGTCTCAAGCGTGACCTGGCGAGCTGTTTCCGTCAAATCGAGCTTTTGCCCTTCTCACGCGAAAAGACAGATAACCTGCTGGCCAACCTGCTTGGTCCAGGCGCTTTGCCCGAAGCCCTGCGTGACTTGATCCTCGAAAAAGCCGAAGGCAACCCTTTCTTTGTGGAAGAGATCATCCGCTCTTTGATGGAAACGGGACAGATCCTCCGCCAGGCAGGCGGCTGGCAGGCAGTGGAAAGGGTCACCAAAGTCTCATTGCCGAACACCCTGTCCGGCCTATTGAGCGCGCGTATCGACCGTTTGCCTGACTCGACGAAGCAGATCCTGCATTTCGCATCGGTGATCGGACGATCGTTTGATCTCCGCATTCTGTCATCCATGGCAGTTCCAGCCCCGGCGTTGGGGTCACATATCGATCGATTGCAGCACGCGGGACTGATCCAGGCTGTGCTGAATGGAACCGATACCGAATTCATGTTTCGTCATGCTCTCATCCACGAGGCCGCCTATGCTTCCATTTTGCTCAAACAGCGCCGTGAGCTGCATACCCGCGTTGGAGCGATTTTGGAGGCCATGTACTCAGACCGCCTCCATGAGTTCGCTCCACTCTTAGCTCATCATTTTTATACCGCCCAGGACCCGCGCTCCCTGGAGTATGACATCCTGGCGGGCGAAAATGCCGCACGCCTCTATGCCAATGCGGAGGCCGCCACTCATTTCAGCCATGCTCTGGAGACTGCCAGACGTATCCATGCTTCGCACGTACAGATCGACGATCTTTATAAAAAGCTTGGCCAGTCTTTTGAATTGAGCGGGCATCATGAGCAAGCCCTCGAGACTTATCATGATATGGAGCGCTATGCGCGGGACTACGATCTGCCGCACATGCAATTAGCCGCATTGCTGGCAAAAGCCACGCTTTATTCCACGTATACCCACTTGCACAGCCCGGCACTGGGTGAGCAAACGCTCCTGCAGGCGCTCGAGCTTTCCAATGAAATCGGGGACCGCGCTGTCCAGGCAAAACTCAATTGGAATCTGATGCTCACCTATCTCTTCTCGAAGCGGCTCGATCGGGCGCTGGAGTACGGTGAACGCGCACTCACGTTGGCGCGCGCCTCAGAAGATCGCGAACAATTGGCATTTGTCTTGAATGACCTATGTCGCCTTTACACGTGCCGGGGTGATTTCGAGAAAGCCCTGCAGGCAATCTCAGAAGGCCGTGAACTCTGGCAAATTCTGAATAACCAGACGATGCTGGCAGATAGTTATGGCTCTGAAGCGGAAGCGCGTTTTCAATCTGGCGAGTACCAACAGGCGCTGGAATTGCTCAATGAGGGGTTGTTACTGAATGCGAAGATTGAAAACCTTTGGGGAATGGCCTATAACCGCATGCTCATTAGCTTTATTGCTTTTGATCGCGGCGAGATCGGACGGGCTATTCAATTGTCTATAGAGGCAATTGCGGAAGGGGAGCGAGGCGGGCTGGTTGCAATCTCCACGGGTCACCGTGCGGAATTGGGATGGTTTTACGGTTATTATGGCGATATTGAAAAAGGGCTGGAACTGACTCGACAGGCTCTGGAAGTGGCAAATGCGAAACAACCCGACTTTAAAGCATTGCCGCAGGCGCTCCAGGCTCGGTTATATTTATTATCAGGGGATTTGGACTCTGCCGAAAGAACTGCGGGTCCTGCGCCTTTGGAGCCAATTACAATACCGTATGCGCGTTACACTATTTTTGTATGTCTGGCAAACGTGGAATTGGCCCTGGCGCGCACAGATTATGCACTTGCTCTCAACCTTGCGAAGGATTTGCTCGCGCAAGTATCACCTTTAACCATTGTGGATGTTCCTGAGGTGCTGCGGCGAAAGGCGGATGCCCTGGTTGGGTTGGAACGGTTTGAGGAAGCTCGCCAGACTCTGAGCGCTGCCCGTTCACATGCTGAACGCTTTGGGTCCAGGCATCATCTTTGGTCAGTCCTGTCCAGCCTTGCAGAAGTCCATGCCAAACTCGGTCAGCAGGAAGAGGCCGAAGCCTGTCGTAAAGAAGCGCGTGAGATCGTGGAGTGGATTGCAGAAGGACTGCAGGAAGTGGGGCTGCGAGAGTCGTTCGTGAACCAGCCTCGAGTCCGGGCATTGAGGCATTGATCCTTGAGGAGAAAATATGGCAAAACTGATCCCTGCCGCTGAACGTGTTATCCGCGCCCGCCAGTTGATCCAGCAAGCGCGCGAATTACCCATCCCTTCTGAGTTGGGTAAGAATGATCTTTCTTACATCGCCGGGGTCAAAGACCTATTGCGGCAGGCACGCGATATGGTCAAATTCATTCCCCAGACCGCAGGCGTCTCTGCCGAGATGAAGGAAGAGGTCAGGAAAATATACGAGGAAATCGATCAGGCGAATCGAGAAATACTGTATTAGTTTCTGGTGCAAGACTTGCTCACGCCGCCTCGAAGAGCCGGAGGTGGACGGCGCAGGGAGTACTTTAGAATGACTTGGAGTCCAAAGTCTCCTGACTCTGGACTCCGCTTTCAATCTATGATCTCTAAGAAACTTGCCCCCGGTGCGGCAGTGACCGCTATAGCCTGCGGGTGCCGCGCAGGATCAATAACAAGAGCGCGGCGCCAATCAAGGCCTTAATGATCTCAGCGAGGATACCGGTTCCTACCTTGAGCCCTAATACGCCAAACAACCATCCACCGATAATGGCGCCCAGGATGCCAACGATGATGGCGCCGATCAACCCGGACCTTAGTCCACCTACCAATGCTTCTGCCAAAATGCCTGCAATGCCACCTATCACGATCCAAATCAAGATTTGTTCGCTTGTCATAACTCTTCTCCTTTTGGCTAATAAAACACTTGATCAAGTATAGGGTTTCCCTAACTTTAATCCAAATTGCCCAAAAGTATAGGTAGGGAAATCCATCAGATCACAAGTTGACGTCCAATGGCTCAAAAAGTTGTAAAATGGAAATATAAAGGCCGTTTATTTTCATAATATGGAAAGGAGAGGCTTCTTATGACCGAACAGAACAATCTTCGCCAGCTTCTCGAACAACTTCATGCAGAACTGGAAAAAACCCAATCGGTGGACAAGACGGGCGATGAACTGCTCCGCCACCTTGACGCGGATATTCGCAACTTGCTGGAACGCTCCGGCGCGAAGCTGGAAACCGATGAACCGATCATAGAGCGTCTGCAGGATACCATCGACCATTTTGAGGCCACACACCCGAGGCTCACCACGGTGCTCTCTGACATGATGAACATCCTGAACAATGCAGGGATATAACAAAATTTAATGCGTTGAGAGACAGAAATACGCCAGGAGTCGATCTTCAGCAATTTAGTAGGGGGAGTCCTCCAGTTGGGTAAGGATAAGCGTTATCCGACCCAAAGCAAATGACGACCGAAGCCTGACCGGATGACGAGTACAGGATCAGTACAGGATTAGTACAGGATTACTACAGGAATAATTTCGGTGTATTGGGGTGGAAAGGGGAATATGAGGACAAATTAAAGACGAGCAATGGTCTCCATTGGTTCCCGGGCGCCACGCTCAGGAATTACTCGGACCTGCTGCTCCGTATTCCTTACGTTTGAGATCGATCCTGCGAGTTTCCGTGCCTGACATCGTGCCCGCAGGGTAAATTCGTGTACAATCGCCCAATCCCACTTCACCCAGCATCCCAGGCATGCCTGACATGCCTCCCTGACCAATAATCGCTTTTACCTGATATCTTCCACAAAAGGAAAGCAATGCACAGCACTATAGTGAACGCAATCGAAGTCTTGCATCTTCGCCGGACATTTAAGTCCAGCATTGGAGTCATCAAGCGGACCACCAAAGAGATCGTCGCGGTGGATGATATCTCTTTTGAGATTCAGGAAGGCGAGCTATTTGGCTTGCTGGGACCGAACGGAGCGGGCAAGACCACTACCGTCAAGATGCTGACCACGCTTCTGATCCCAACGTCCGGAGCTGCTTTCGTTAAGGGGTTTGATGTCGTTGCCCAGGCAGAGGAAGTGCGCAGGCGCATCGGATTTATCTTTGGCGGAGAGCGTGGCTTGTATTGGCGCCTCTCCGGCGTGGATAACCTGCGTTACTTTGCCAGCCTTTACAGTATTGACCCCGATGTCACCAAAAAGCGGATCCCTTATCTGCTTGATATGGTTGGCCTGAACGGGCGCGGCGATGAAAAAGTGCAGGGCTATTCACGCGGCATGAAGCAGCGCCTGCATGTAGCCCGGACCCTGCTGCATGATCCGGCTGTCCTTTTTCTGGATGAACCAACGCTGGGGCTTGACCCCGTGGGAGCGCGTGAGTTCCGCCAGGTCATCCTCCAGTTGCAGTCGGAGAAAAAGACTATTCTGTTGACCACCCATTACATGTTCGAAGCGGATGCGCTCTGCGACCGGATCGCGGTCATAAATCACGGGCGCATTATTGCACTCGATACACCGAGTGGGCTGAAGACACACGTTCGTGATTTGAACGTGGTCGAAGTGGAAACATTTGGCGCCCCGGAAAGCGCACTCGAAAAGCTGCGTGCTCTGCCCTTCGCCGATTCGCTCTCTGTGGAAGAGCAGGGCCAGAAGCAGATCCTGCTCATCCAGACCGGACGGGGGGCCGAGGCAGTACCAGATGTGATGTCTGCGCTCGATGGCTTGAAAGTGGGACGAGTGATCGTGCGTGAGCCCACCCTGGAAGATGCTTACGTGCGTCTGGTCGGAGGCAAGGCATGAATATTCGGATGTTGGCAAAATACTGGCGTACGATTTTGGTCGTGGCTGAAATGAATATGCGCCAGCAAATGACGGATGGCTTTATTCTCTTCACCGTACTTTTCCAGCCGATCATTATTGCGCTGCTGGGCTTATGGATGCTTAAAGACAAAGGCTCAGACGCGGCGATGTTTGTCGTGGTGGGGAGTGGGTTGACGGGTTTATGGTCGAGCCTGCTATTTATCTCCGGGAACAGTATCAACTTCGAGCGTTGGACAGGCACGCTCGAATCCCTGGTGGCAATTCCTACGCCCTTTGAGGTGATCGTCTTCGGCAAGAATCTCGCGAATGTCATCCAATCACTCCTTTCGATGGTGCTTGGATATTTCATCGCGGCATTTGCGTTTGGGTATTCGTTGGCGATCCAACAACCCCTCCTGTTCACGGCTTCTGTCCTCCTGGCTGTGATTGCATTCATCAGCTTTGGTCTCATCATCGCACCGATCTTTGTCATGAACCCCGGCGTACAGGCCTGGCAGAACGCCATGGAATTCCCGGTCTATGTTCTTTGCGGCTTCCTGTTTCCTGTTGCACTGCTGCCCGGGTGGACAACGCCTGTCTCTTATCTGCTGCCGCCTTATTGGGCCGCGGTGGCTTTGCACGGCACTTCAACCGGCGCTGCGTCGCTGAGTGAGACGCTTTTCGCCTGGGGCATGCTGTTATTGTTTTCACTGGTTGATCTATTGATTGCCTCGCGCCTGTTCAAGCTCATGCTCTACAAAGCCCGCGCCGACGCCACACTTGGAATGGAATGACAATCGTAAATCGTTAATCGTAAATCCAAAATCGCATGAAAACTCTTTCCAACAACCTTCGGCTCTTCTGGCAGGGCGCACTGCTTTCTTACATTGCCCTCTTTCACTGGATGCGCCCCATTCAATATATGGCTTCCAAGATCATCATGCCGCTGGCGCAAATGTTCTTCTTTGTTTATCTGGGGACATTTGCGACCGGTTCAGGGAACGCTGCATTCTACATTGTCGGCAACGCCCTGCAAATCGCAGCCGTCAGCGGGATCTACGGCATGACCATGAGCATCGGCGGTGACCGTGATAGCGGCACACTCGGTTATATCCTGGGCACACCTGCCAATCGCCTGGTGGTGTTCATGGGACGCGCCTTTATGAATGTAATGGATGGCGCACTCGGTGTGGTCATCGCGTTTACGTGGGGTGTGGTCTTGATGGGACTAGATCTCTCCCATACCAGTATCCCCGCGTTGGCACTGACCATCCTCATCACCACCATCAGTACCTGCGGGCTGGGACTCTTGATGGGTTGCCTGAGCCTGATCACGGTCAATGTGATGTTCGTAAACAACTTTGTTTACTTCCTCTTGCTGATCTTCTCCGGTGCAAACGTCCGGCTGGAGCAACTGCCTGCCTGGGTGCAAGTAACGTCTTCGGTGCTTCCACTGACGCGCGGTATCTCGGCAGCGCGCTTACTTGTCCAGGGCGCCAGCCTTCATGAGGTCATGCCGCTGCTCTTAGGCGAACTTGCAGTTGGCGTAATATATAGCCTGCTCGGTTATCTCCTGTTTGCAGTCTTCGAGGTGGAAGCCAAGCGGCGCGGCACGCTGGAAGTGTTTTAGCGAGACGAATCATGAAAAGGTCCCCGCTCACTTGAGAGGGGACCTTTTTGTTTACGGAGTTGGTGTGGAGGTCACCGTTGCCGTTGCCGCAGGACCGCTTGTGTTGGTTGGGGCTGAGCCGCCTCCTACCGATATTTGAACATAAACCTGGTCACCGAAAAATTCTCCACTGGCGGTCGACATGCGCCAATCGCCGCGGACCTTACCTGATTTGTTTGGGGCGGTCATCTTAACCGAGATATCCGTCACTGCACCGGAAGCAACGGATGACGGCAGCGTGTATGTATTAGCATTCATTTGGTCACCGGTTACAAACGCGAACTTGAACCCGGCGTCCCAGGCACAGGAACCCGAGTTCTGGACCTTCCAGGTTTTTGTAAAATCCTTCCCTGCATCAACCGGCGTGTCGTCGGGAATAGTTACATCACTGACGAACGTCAACCCGTAACAGGAAGTTGTAGCAGCCGGCACAGTGGAACCGAATGCGATCCCACCTGTGCTGGTCGCGAGCGGTGTAAAGCTGGCCAAAGGGGTCGCCGTGGGTGTGTTGGTAGGAGCGACAAGTGCGGTGAGTGTCAGACCTGCCGAGAATGTTCCCACTGCCTGAGTCCGAATATCATCTGGATTAACCGTCAAGGTCGGCGTCAGATCTGGTTCATTCGCACCACAGGCATTGAGCATCAACGCTCCCATGAGCAATGTATAGGTAACAATTAATCGAAATTTAATCATTCTTACTCCTTTCCACAAGAGGCGCTATTGTACTTGGATTTTGTCGAACGGTCCTTGGATGAGCACCCTACAATGTTCCTACTCGTGGGCGTGCTATAATCGGGAGCACTCAAAAGTTGTTAGGCAATTCGCTTGATTAGCTGTAGGTCGGATTGCCAATCCGACTTACAAACTTTTAGTGCACCCCTATAATCTGCCCGCTATGATTTATCTAGACTATTCCGCGACAACTCCGGTGGACCCGCGCGTCGTCGAAGCGATGACACCTTACTTTTCCGCTTCTTTCGGAAACCCTTCGTCTGTTCACCGTTATGGACAGGTGGCTGAAGCCGCGCTCGATTCTGCCCGTGAAACGGTGGCCTCCATACTGAATTGCCGGCCCGACGAGATCATCTTTACCTCGTGTGGTTCTGAATCGGATAACCTTGCGATCCGTGGGGCTGCCTATGCCATGCGTGAAAAGACCGGTGCAAAATGGATCCTGGCTTCACGCGCCGAGCACCCGGCGGTAACCAAGACTCTGTCTCATCTCGAAAAATATGAAGGTTTCCTCGTCGAGTGGCTGGAAGTAGATCAATCGGGTATGGTCACACCGGAGGCCGTTACGAAAGCGATCTGCGATCAGACCGCGCTTGTCTCCGTAATGTATGCCAACAACGAGATCGGCACGATCAATCCCATCCAAGAGATCGCCGCTCTTTGTAAGGCCAACGGCCTCCTCTTTCACACTGATGCTGTCCAGGCGGCGGCTTATTTGCCTCTCGATGTTCAATTGCTGGGGATAGACCTGATGTCGCTGGGCGCGCATAAATTCTATGGTCCGAAAGGCGTCGGTGCCTTGTATGTTCGCAAAGGAACGCCGCTCATTTCACACCTGACAGGCGGTGGGCAGGAGTTCAACTTGCGAGCAGGAACCCAAAATGTGCCGTACATTGTCGGTTTCGCAGAAGCGTTAAGATTGACAAACGAAGAACGTGAGCGGCGTGTTACGCATGTGAAACCTCTCAGAGATCAGCTGATTGGCAGCGTGCTTGAAGCGATCCCTGATGCCCGGCTCACCGGTCACATGGAATCTCGTTTGCCTCAGCATGCCTCTTTTGCGTTCAAAGACGTGGATGGAAATTTGCTGTTGACCTTACTTGACGCGGCGGGCTTTGCATGTTCCTCCGGTTCCGCCTGCAAAACGGGTAATCCTGAGCCCAGTGAAGTCATGAACGCCATTGGCTTATCCCGAGATTGGGGTCTGGGCTCCCTGCGTGTGACGCTCGGACGCGCGACAACGCCCGAGGATGTCGAGGCCCTTTTGAAAGTATTGCCAGAATTAGTTCAGAAAGCACGGATATTGAGATAGAAAGGTAAACACGTAAACAGGTAGACAGGTATCACTTGTTTACCTGTGTACCTGTCTACCTGCATACTTGTATACTTACCGCATGCCTAAAGTTGTTGTTGCCATGTCTGGAGGAGTAGACTCCTCCGTTGCGGCAGCCTTGCTCAAAGAGCAGGGCTATGACGTGATTGGCATGATGCTGCGCCTGTGGAGCGAGCCTGGCAAGGAAGATTCCAATCGCTGCTGTACACCCGATTCGATGGGGCAAGCTCGCCGGGTGGCGGCAAAACTTGATATCCCCTTTTATGTGATCGATGCCAAGGATGTCTTTCAGAAGACGGTCGTGCAATATTTCCTGGATGGATACGCACGCGGGGAAACACCCAATCCGTGCCTGATCTGTAATCGCCAGATCCGCTGGACGTTTTTGCTCGATCACGCTCTCGCCCTGGGTGCGGATTTTATGGCGACCGGGCATTACGTCCGAAAGCAGACCGTGGAAGGCAGGCATCAATTACTGCGCGCCATCGATCGCAGCAAAGATCAGGCCTATGTGCTGCATGTCTTGAACCAGGAGAAACTTGCCAAGGCATTGTTCCCGATTGGCGACTATCCCAAAACGGAGATCCGTGCGATTGCTGAGGAGCATGGCTTGCCCACTGCCTCACGCAAGGATTCACAAGACCTGTGCTTCCTGGCGGGAGACGACTATCGTAACTTTCTGCAGCGCAACGCGGCTGATACGCTGAAGCCGGGCGAGATCCTGACGAGTGACGGCAGATCCGTTGGCGCGCACAATGGGCTGGCGAATTACACGATCGGTCAGCGCAAGGGATTGGGGATTGCCTCGCTGGTGCCCTTATACGTTCTGGGAAAGAATCCAGGGACGAACACATTGATCGTCGGCACCCAGGAAGAGCTCGGCTCGGATGAGCTGACGGCCCGGGATGTCAATTGGCTTTCCGGTGAGCCACCGCAGGAGCCGTTCCGGGCGGAAGTCAAGATCCGGTATACGGCCAAAGAAGCTGAGGCCTGGGTCACGCCAATGCACGAGAATCAGGTTCAGGTGCGGTTCGATGCGCCGCAGCGCGATATTACGGCAGGGCAGGCGGCGGTCTTCTTTCAGGGCGACCTGATGATCGGCGGCGGGATCATTCTGTAAGCCTGCGTATAGGCAAGATGGCGGGTTGGTGGGATGGGCGATTGCTCTGCATAGCCAGCAGAAGAAAAGCAAGAAATTGAAGCCCGGCGGCGGAACATCTTAGAGAGAAAGGGGTCTTTTTCGCAACGAAGGATGTACGAAGGTACTACGGAGCTAGAACGGAGGTAGCCCATTCTCGTCGGCAGCCCGCTGCTTTGTTATCCATGCCCACGAAAGTGCTTATTTCGAATTCACGTCCTAGTGGAGATGGGAAAAGACTGTTACAAAATGCTCCAAATCCTGTCTAGTAAATAAAATAAAACTAAGGCGACGACCCATTCAATATGACTCTTCCAGCTTTCCTCCTTGCTCTTCTCATTGCACTGCTGTATGGCGCACTCTATCATCTGATCCGCGACCGAGGTTTCTGGCGCTTACTGCTGTACTTCGGGCTGAGTGTCGTTGGTTTTGTCATTGGTCATCTGATTGGTCTCTGGCGTGGCTGGATCTTTATCCCATTGGGTCCGCTTAACTTCGGCCTTTCTTCGGTTGGAAGTATCCTCTTTTTGATCTGCGGGGATTGGCTTAGCCAAATCGAAGCAGGCGGAGAAAGCAAGGTATAATCTGCGCCTGCCTTATCCGGCGCCGCCTCAATATCCAAATTTTGGAAATTAATCCAAGAGGCTGCGAACTGGGAGTAATCTATGGAGCAACTTAAATTTCTGCTGGATCTCTTCTTACATCTTGATGGGTATCTGGCGCATATCATTAGCCAATATGGCGCCTGGACTTATGGTTTCCTTTTCTTTGTCATTTTTATGGAAACAGGTTTTGTCGTGACACCTTTCCTTCCGGGCGATTCACTGTTATTTGCAGCGGGAACGTTTGCTGCGCTCGGTTCGCTGAACGTCTGGTTTTTGCTCGGGCTGCTGATGATTGCGGCCGTGGGCGGGGATACGGTCAATTACTGGATCGGGCATTATATGGGTGACCGGGCTTATAACGTCAAGTGGATCAAAAGGGAGTATCTCGACCGGACACATGCTTTCTTTCAAAAGCATGGCGGTAAGACGATCTTCCTGGCGCGCTTCGTTCCGATCGTGCGGACCTTTGCACCCTTCGTAGCCGGGATGGGACGCATGTCTTATGGTTATTTCTTTTCCTACAATGTCTTTGGCGGGATCGTTTGGGTCTTGCTGTTCACTCTGCTGGGGTTTTTCTTCGGCAATATCCCGTTTGTGAAGAAGAACTTTGAATTCGTGATTATTGCGATTATCCTGATCTCGGTTTTGCCTGCGGTTTGGGAGGCGCTGAAAGCCCGGCGTGAAATGAAAGCCGAAAAAGCCGCGAAGGCCAAGATGGAAGAGACGCTCTAGGGCGTCTCTTTTCTGCTTATGAAGTGGCTTACGATCCTCTTCGCCCTCTTTATTCTTATCATTATCCTCCTGGCGGACCTGGGGAAGCTTGGAATACTCGGTCTGATCAACAGGATCCCTTTTGCAGATAAGGCCGGGCATTTCAGCCTCTACGGAATTCTCGCATTCCTCCTCAACCTCACGCTCTTTCGCGCTCTTCCCTCTCAAAGCCGGACGTGGATTGCATTTGTTAGCGGATCGATCCTTGCGCTCCTGATCGGACTCGAAGAGTTCTCGCAGCGCAATTTTTCCACCCGCACGTTCAGCCTGGGTGATCTCACTGCAAGTTATCTCGGCTTGCTCTGCTTTGCCTGGCTGGCAATCAGAACAAGAAAAGTAGGGATATAGCGCGTTGCGCTCGCAGTTCTTATATTTTTACAAATTATTCCGACATAAAGATCTGCGCGCTGACCGAAGGGGGCGTACGGTGCCCTGCGGAGCGAGTGTAAGCCGAGCGCAGTCGAAGCGTCGTGCCCCTATAAATCTATTGCGGCTTCAACACCAGGTGACCTTCCGCCTGTGAGGTGATCGCCTGTTCATCCCACAACATCGAATAATATTGAATATTTGCCCACAGAGGGATCATATCATCGTAATGCTGGTTGTAGGCATGACCGGATTGTCCCGTTGTGTGCACGGTCACGGAATTGCTCAAGTTGCTCAAATCTACGATCATGCGCATGGACGGGAGCCAATTCGTTTGGTAGCCATCGTTGATCGACCAGCCCGTGGCATTGATCTCAGCTTCGCCTCCGCTCGTGGGGAAGGGGCCACGATTGAAGAGCCCTTCGATGGGCGGGACGCCTGATTCGCCCAGCGTGCCGTTTCTAAATGTAGAGGCATGCATCTCTCCCCAATTCCACCTGGCCGGATCTTTGCCGAATATCTTTTCAAGTTCGGCGACGCCCTGCTCGAAAGACTTCCGAATCATATCCTGGCGGGTCTCTTTCACATCGCTGGTGGTTTTGTCATCCCACCAGGGACTACTTTCATCCAGATGCCGCATCACTTCATTCCAGCGCGAGCCTCCATCCGGATAGTAACGTTCATCCGGCATGTCATCGTTGAATGTGTTTTGGAGCAGGTGACGCCAGAAGGCCTCAAAGACGGCTGCCGCAGAGGAGTCCGCTTTGGCTTGATCATCCCAGCCTTTGAGCAGATTCTGGGCTTTGGCCTCGTCATTCGAAAGCTCATCCAATTGCAGAAGCATCGGGACATACATCTGCCCATTTGCGTCAAATGAATCACCCTGCATTTTCTGGATATAAGAGATATCGATCTTCCCCGGCGCCTTCTCGATCAGATCGGTGATGCGCTGCGCGCGGAAGCCATAATCCCAATCATGGGTGATCAAATTTGGATAATCGAACGGCGCCACCTGATTGTTGGCTGTGACGATATAACCCTCCGGCGGATTGAAGGTATAAGGTAAATCGTCAAATGGAATAAAACCGGTCCATTCATATTCGTCCGTCCAGCCGGGGACAGGGAGTGTGCCATCCCCCTTTGCGCGGATGGGAATATCGCCCGGCATCTGATAACCGATATTGCCGTCCACATCTGCATACAAGAGATTTTGGGCGGGTACATGGAAGTTCATGGCAGCGGCCCGGAAATCCTCCCAATTCTGAGCTCGATCCAATCCCCAAATTGCCTGGAACGGTGTGGAGGGCACCAGAGCCGTCCACTTGAGGGCAATTACGTATTGCTCCGGCAGCTTGATCCCGGCCCGATCTTTGAACGGGACAAACTTCGGTTCCTTATCAGTGTTTTCATTTTTCAGTGGCCCATAGGATTCGGAAATGACGGGTCCATGCCTCGTGGAGCGGACGGTGATATTGACCGGGCTGCCTCCTACGACTTGAATAGTCTCGGTGCGAGTTTCAAAATCCACCCATTTGCCGTTGACTTCATACTGATTTGGGTTATCCGGGTTGACCCGTTCGATATATAGGTCCATTACGTCGGGACCGACGTTCGTAAAGCCCCAGGCAACTCTGTCAGTATGACCGATCACCACGCCCGGCACACCGGCGAAGGTGAAGCCCGCCACATTGTAGGGACATTCTTCAGTAACCGGTTTACACTCCAGATGGGCCTGATACCAAATGGAAGGCATCTGGATGCTGAGGTGGGGATCATTGGCAAGCAAAGGCAGGCCGGTCGTCGTGCGCGCGCCGGAAACAGCCCAGGAGTTGGAGCCAATGCCATCAGCCGCGGGACCCAGCGCAAGGTCCAGGAGGGAGGCGTTATGTTGAAGGGCGGCGAGTGTCCCGTCAGGGATGTCTACAGCCGCAAGTTCCTGTGCGGCGTGGACCGTGGTTCCCTGGCCGATCTGGTTGACAATGACAGGGTGGTCTTTCGGATACGCCGGATAAAGTTCCGCAACCTGTTCGGGGGTGAGCGTTTTCAAAAGGACGGCCCGCTCGATCTCTTCGCCCATATTGCCGCGCAGATCCCAGGCCATGGCCTTGCCCCAGGTGAGGCTGTTGACGGGCGTCCAGGCTGCGATCTTGTAGGCGGGGCTGAGCAAACCCAGGATGGCATATTCGAGACTCAATGTGGTTTTATCGTGATCCTTGAGATAGGCGTTGACGCCCTCGGTATATGAATCGATGATGGATTTTGACACAGGGTCAAGCCCGGCATATTCCTGTTCGGCAGTAACGCGCCAGCCAAGCGTGCGCAGGAAAGTATCGGTTTCAACCTGTCCTTTGCCGAACATCTCAGAAAGCGTGCCCGAACCAATGTGCCGCCAGGTATCCATCTGCCAGAAGCGGTCCTGCGCATGGACATAGCCTTCCGCAAAGAACAGGTCATGCGAGGTGGACGCATAGATGTGCGGGATCCCCATTTTGTCCCGATAGATATTGACGGATCCCTTCAGACCTGCGAGTTGTATCTCTCCATCGATCTGTGGAAATGATCTCGATGCAACCGTGTTTGGTAAGTAGCTTTTAAAATAATAAGTACCTACTGCCCCCAAAACCAGCCCGAGAAGGACAATTACGATCAGCCCTCGCATTAGAAAGCTTCCAACTCTTCTCATGGTGCCTCCGGCAATACTCAGGATAACTTTAGGATAGAACACGGGATGATAAGTAAAGAGACGCTCCTGATTGAACGTCTCTTTCCGGCTTATGTCGTTGCGAGCCCGAAGGGCGAAGCAACCCCCTCGTTAATTGTAGAGACCTCTTTACTGCGCGCACTTCGACCGCGCTCCTCAAAGAACACCGGGACTCACCTGCACTTGCGTGCGGTGCAAGTGTCGCAGCGCGAAGGGTTTTTCCGTTCAGCGCGATGTTATCTATTTGATATTACCCAGCAGGCGTGGGAACCAGTACCACAACAAATCTGAGGCGGGTTTGCCATGAATGGAGGCCGATTTATCCTGGAGCGCCACGGGCGCGTAATAACCGCGGCTGACCAGTCCATTGATCCAGGAGCGAGAGTTGATCGCGTTGAACATGGCGTCATAGATATCCACTTGTTGCTGCAGATCCAGATTCACGTCACCAATATCTGCGGCAGGACGGCTGAGCGCCGTCCAGTAGAGACAACCTCCGCTGCCGTTGGGGATACAGCCGGTTGCCGAATAGCTCGCGGACGGATAAGAGAGCCCGATGATGAATGGCTTGTTGACCTGAGCCTGGAACTGCAAGACGTTTGTATCGAGTAAACGCCCGGCTTCGGCGAGCAGATCTGCCTTGTTTGGATTGGGTTGATCGCTCAGTTTGGCGAACCATAATAGATAGACAGCATCTGTATTTTGCAGAATGCCGACGGGCGGCACGATCACACCGGTATCATAGGGCAGCCCGAAGATCAGATTGCCGTGGAAGTGCTGGCGGACTTCGGCGATGACGTTATTCCAGCGCGCTTCCGCATCCGCAGGGACGCCGCTGGAGGTATTATCTGCCAGCGTGCCCGCTGGCAGAGCCGGCCCGATCCAATCTCCACCGAGGATCAGGGCCTGCGCACCTGCCAGACTCGCCAGGTCTGCATAATTGACGATAAAGGCCCGGTAATGGTCGAACCAGGTATCCCACCAGCTGGCATCCCGCGGGGCGCTGTTCCAGAAATCATTGGCATCCGTTGCAAAGCGCGGTTGAGGGAACAAAGCAACATTCAAATTGATGGCGCGTGCCTGGGTAACCGAAGTAACCGTATCCGACCAAAACGCATCTTTACCGGGTTGTTCCGAGAAGACCAGCGGATTACTGCGCGCGTAGGTCCAGGTGGGGGTGAGGATCACCCAGTTAGAGCCAATGGCCTGAATATTCTGCAGGGCGTATGGAATGAACGTCGGAGTGTTTGGCTCATAGGAGGCCTGGAATTCAACGCCTGCCATAAATCCTGCGCCGCGTGCGGGAATGTCGGTAGCAACGATGGTGGGGCTGCCCGTCTTTTGAGGCCAGGCCCATTCCTTGACCGCGTCGAGAATATCCTGGGGTGCAATGCTCGGCGTAACGGTATGCCCGCGTGAATTTTCTCCCGCTGTTTGCGCGTCATCGGCTGAGTCGCATTGGGCGTTGCGGCAATAGCGATAACCAAAGGAACCGATGATATTGAGGGGACCATACAGTTTGTACGCCCATTGATTGTTCCCGGTAGACCACATCGGGATGGGCGGCGTCCAACCATATGGGTTGAACTGAATATAGATCGTGTCGCCGGCCGGCGTATCCTGCGGTACCGTCACTTGAAACAGGATTGGGCTATTCGGTCCCGCCTGCCAGGACTGGACTATATCGGCCACGGTTATGTTTTGGGATGGAACGATGAGATGCCGGGTCACGTATTGCCCGGTGGAGGTGAATTCGGAATTCCAGAAACCATCTCCGAGTGTGTATTTATATTCAATATCCGCGCCAGCGGGCAGGAACAAGGACACTGAATAGCGCCCATCAGGCAATGCCGTGAGGACTGGCATCCGATCTGCAACGGTGCTCAAGCCGCCGCGCAGATCAGAGAAGGTATCGCCAAGCTGAAGCAGGCTTCCCGCCAGCCGCAGCGGTACACCTCGCTGGGTCTCGGGGGGCACGGAGACGGTAAAGATCACATTGACCAATTGGGCCGGCTTCAGGCGGACATCCACCGGTGTGCTTTGATTTTCTGCAACGGTTGCGCCCTGCTGAAACGTCTGAAAGGCTCCGTCCAGGGCAAACGCGACAAAGTTATGCATTCCGCCGCGCAAACCGATCAATTGAAAGCGCCCGGCCGAATCCGTCAACGCCTGAACTCCTCCAGCGCTCACCAAAATATCGGGGATGGGTGCGCCCGTGTCGGAGTTCACCACGGTGCCAAATACATTCCCGGATAAAGTGCCGACGGGTTTATCCGCCCAGCTATTGACGGTATCGACAACCTGGGTGGGACCACTTACCTGCAAGAGGCGGTAGCGAATGGGGGCATCTAAATTGGTGTCTTCATTGATCCGTGAGGCACCGAGCCGCACATAGCGATATTTGATCAGTGCCTGGTCGGGAATAGCCAGCGTGGCGGTATAGGTAATGGTGTCAACCGCCGTCATTTGATAATCCACCGCGTTGAGCGCCAGCCCGGTGATCTCATCCAAAATGCTGAGGGCAAGCACTTCGTTCGGCGGGAGGGGGTCAGGCAGGCGTACCGTGAAGGTGACCTGGGCGCGCGGCAGAGCCGTCGCTGTGGGACCGGTGGGAAGGTTTGTCGTTGAAGGGCTGGCGGTGGGGAAAGTGGGCCATTTCAGCAGCGAGATGGCGCAAGCCTGGCTGCTCAAAGCAAGAATAATCATGAATAATAAAATGCGGCGCGAAGAAACAGACTGTGATTTCATATGCTCTCCTCGATGCTCCATCCTGGGACATTTCTTCAATAGTAGCCCGATGACGCTAGGCTGAGGTCTCCGTTACAGCTGTGCTTTTTCGCCCGGCGTAGGCGATATAGCTCAAGCCAATACTGATGAAGTATAACAAGATCATGGGAAGCATGACTAGTCCCATGTTCACCGGGTCAACAGTGGGAGTAACGACTGCCGCGATGATCGAAATGATGACGATTGCCAGTCTCCATTGTTGGGCGAGCACCTGCGGTTTGACCAGCCCCATGGAAGTCAGAACGTAGATCACCAGGGGAAACTCAAAGAATACCCCAAGCCAAAACATCAAGCCGGTGATAAAGCCGTAATAGGAATTCGGACGCCAGCTGGTAGTGAACCCCATATATTTATTGAAGGCCTCCATCGCTCGGATGGCGGCGGGCATGATATAGTACGTGAACACCACCCCACTGGTAAAGAATAAAGTGGCTAACGGGATGCCGATCAGCCCGACCTTGCGCTCAGCCGGCCTCAGACCGGGTGCCGCAAACAGCCAGATCTCAAAGGCAATATACGGCAGAGCGATGATCATCCCGCTGATCAAAGCGATGCGCATGAAAACGCTGATCGATTCGGTGACATCGATCACCCCTAACAGGGAGGTATCCTTCAGCGGCGCTGCGAGAATAACCGCCAGACTCCGTGTGAACAGCGCGGCAATCCCGACACCCACCGCAAGACCCAGGAGGGCACGGAAGATATGCATGCGGAGCGCCTCCACATGTTCCCATAGGCTGGCCCGTGTCTCCGCTTCCGTGGCAAGGCTCGAAAATGTATCGATGAGGGGACGGTCTTCAGGTGGTTCCTCGTTGAGGAACTCCCTCATCCGGCGCAGAGCCCGGAATGGAAAAGCCAGAATATTGAAGATCAAAACAAATGGGAATTTGATCACCCGCCAAATCGTTTTAAAGAATCTAGTCATGTTTGCTGGTTGCAGTCCTGGTCTCATCTTTGCTATCGGAGTCATCGCCGCCGGGAATGCCCGGGATATCGGTGTCCTCGGCGGGCGGTTGAATACTGTTCTCCGCCTCCTGGGTAGGAGGCTGCCCCTGGCCGGAAGTATTCGGGTTCGGGCGTGCGTCCATCACCCGGCGCAGATCTTTTTCTGCTTCCGCCATCTCCATGTTTGCTTCTCTCATCAAGTTGCGCGGTAAGTTCCGAATTTCGGAGGAGGTCCTTTGAAAGATCTTCCACCCATCGGACCGGACCAACTGGTTCAACCAGCGACCAATCGTCCGGCCTGCTTTTTGCATATCCTTTGGTCCAAGGATGATGATCGCGATCAGAATGATGAAAACGAGTTCAGAAGCGCCAATCCCAAAAATATCCATACTTAACCTGTAGAACTCATGAATTTTGAATTGCCTGTTGAATTTCGTGTTGATGATCTGCCAGCGCTCCGAGCACACCGTTGATAAAGCGGGGTGCGGAATCAGAGCCATATTGCTTCGCCAATTCTACCGCTTCATTGATGGCAACTTTGACGGGAGTGTCCCGAGAGACCGCAAACTCCCAGAGTGCCATGCGCAGGATGTTGCGGTCGATGGCCGCGATCTGATCGAGCGGCCACTCCGGCGCGTATTTTGCGATGATATGATCGAGAATCTTCGTAAGGGGGAGAATGCCAAAGATAATCTGGCGGGCGAAATCGGCCAATTCATCAGTAAGAGGGGTCTCCTCCAATCTTAGTTTATAGATATCCGCGGGTGGATGGTTGGCAATGTCTACTTCGTAAAGAACTTGCAGGGCAAGCGAGCGTGCCCTGGTACGCGGTTTCATGCGGATCGGGCCTCTGGGTCCTCATCCAAGTCTATATCTTCAATGTGGATCTCGATCTCTCCAATGTCCATGCCCACCATCTCCTGCAGAGCGCGGGCCACCTGATGCTGGACGTTGCGACTGACCTCCCGGATGTTGACCTGCTGTTTGAGGATGAGATAGAGATTTGCGACGACCACGTTATCCTGCACCTCAATGCGGACACCTTCGCCGAAGCCGCGTTTGAAGAGACGGTTCACGCCGCCGGGCACATGCGCCATACGGCTGACACCCGGAACGCTTAATGCGGAAAGCTTCGCGATGGTCACAAGTACATCGGGCGAGACCGTTGTTTTTCCCTGGGTATGTGAATCTGACATGATTTATCTCCCGTCATTGCGAGGATATTCGTCCTCCTGAAGAGCACCGGGACGATGTGAGCGGAGCCACTGCCAGCCTTGCTGGCGTGTCGAGCATAGTCGAAGGAAAGCTCTCATGCCTACTTAAGGTATCCTGGTAATGCGTGCTTCGACTACGGGACAGAAGTGCCCTGTCCCTCCGCTCAGCACGGAGGCATGACATCCTTTACATCATCACCATGCCGCCATCCACGCTCAGCACCTGCCCCGTGATGAACGCAGCCTCGTCTGAGACCAGGAAGGCCACGGCATAGGCAATATCCTGGGGCGTGCCGAAGCGACCGAGAGGCGTGGCTTTGATGGAGGCATCTTTGATCTCGGCCGGCAGGTTCTCGGTCAGGACAGTGGTGATATAACCCGGCGCCACGGCATTGACGGTGATATTGCGTGAGCCTAATTCCTTGGCAAGTGATTTGGTAAAGCCGATCAGCCCGGCTTTCGAGGCCGCATAATTGGTCTGCCCGGCGTTACCCGATAAGCCCACCACCGAGGTGATGTTGACGATGCGCCCGTAGCGCTGCTTCATCATCGGGCGGATGACCGCCTTGCAGCAGTTATAGACGCCCTTCAGGTTGACATCCAAAACAGCGTCCCAATCTGCCTCATCAATGCGGAGCAGCAGGTTATCACGGGTGATGCCGGCATTGTTGACGAGGATATCGATCTTTCCAAAATTCTGCAGAGCACATTCGATGAAGTCCTTGGCGCTGGCGTGATCGGCTACATCCACCAGGCAGCCGCTGGTGCGGCGTCCAGTGGCTGCCGCGACCTGTGCGGCGGTCTCTTCGGCTTGCTTTTCCAGCCGGTCGCCGCAGACAACGTCTGCGCCGCGCTGTGCCAATACTTCTGCGATGGCCCGCCCGATGCCGCGTGATGCGCCGGTAACGACGGCAACTTTGTTTTCCAATGGTAGTGAAGATGTCATGAATGAGCTCCTTAAGAAATTATACCCTTCACGGTCACAAATTGCGCCTTTTTACTCTGTGGGAAGCGCAATTCGTGACCGGCGTATTATATAACATGCGGGTCGCGAGGCGCCGTAGGTGCGCCGCAACCACAACAGGGTCTTAACAATGTCGCGCGACGATCTGTTTTGTACACGGACACTCCCGCTCGGCTACGCCTTCGGGGACCATGGTGGCACCGCACGTGGTTTGCTTAGCAAACCATGCAGGTGTTTCGCGGATCGGACGGATTTTTCCGTCAATTTACGGAGGGAGAAACCGTGTTGTCCGTGTTATCCGCGTACCGAAAGAGGAATTTTGTCAACCGACTTTGTTAAAGCCGTGCTACCACAATAAACCCCTAAACTTTATTTCGGTTTCAACCCCAGGGCGAGTGCAATCCCGCCTCCCAGGGCGATGGCAGCTGCCCATAAGAAGGCATCTTCCCAAAACCGGATGGGGAACAGGCGGATGAGGGTATCCGAAAAAAGGAACAGCCAGGAGTTGCCCTTGAAGAACAGGCTATGGAACCCTGCAAAGAAGTTCCAGAATACGTTTGGGTCGATCAGGATGCCGACGACGACGATGACTCCCAGTACGGCTGCCAGCCCAACCATCAGCCAGCCGCCGCGCATCAAGCCGAGACGATAAGTCGGCCCCCACTGCCCAAACCCCGCCCAAACGCCGAGCAGGAACAAGAGCCCCAAAGAGATATACCAGGCCCTCAACGCGCCCTGGGTCACGCGCTTGACATCGTCCATGTGGCTCAGCTCGCGCTCATTATAGAGCGGCTTGCCATCCTCGAACTTCAGATTTCCGAGATAAGAAATATCGGCGCTGTTGGTCAGATAATTCAGGGCATAGGGCGCCCAGTGCAAGCGGTCGGCTTTGGTAAAACCAAAATCATCGGGCGGGAAGTAGGGCAGGTTGTATTCCACTTGCAGGAAAAGGGGCGTGAGCAGGATGCGTAAACCCAGACCAATGAGGGCGATGGGGACAAGTATGGTCACAAGCCAGGAGAGCATGAGGTAAGATCGCATGCGGTGTATTGTAAGCGATTTAGGTAGGTAGGTCGGATTGGCAATCCGCACTCCCCGGCACCGGCGCCCGGGGCAAGTGTGCGCCAGGTGCAAGTGTCGAGACTAACGAGTAACCTGCAAATCAAGGATTTCTTGAAAATGTGTGATCTCGACACCTGCACTTGCGTTTCGGTGCAAGTGTACGCCCGTTACTCCCGCACTTCGATTTGTCCCTTTGGGACAAATCGTGCGGGAGAAGGGGCTACTCGACCAACGGTTGCTGGTTGATATTCCCCGGCGCTGGTGTTCCATGGTGAGCGCCGCCGGGGATGCTTCGGCTACGCTCAGCACAGGCTCCGGCGTGAGCAGGGATGAGCAGCAGGTGGGTCGGATTGCCAATCCGACCTACTTTAGTAGCCTACTGCAAATACTTCGTCCCGCCCTCCAGGATAAACCTGATCACCATATCGTTCACGATCCATTCGATGGGGGCATGGTCGTCGGTGAAGACCTGCGTCGTTTCATAACCGGTCTTCAGATTGCCAAAGGTCGTCATCATCGAGTTGATCAGCAGAGGATGAACGCTCGGGTCTCGAGAAAGCGTCACCAAATTCATTGCCAGGTTCTCGGGCCGGGTTGGTTGCCTGGTGGCGAAGATCATGGTGTTGAGCGATCCGGGGATATCGACGGTATAGATCGACGCAAAGACCGTGCCCATGGTAGTGGCCAGCCCGTTGATGAGCCGCCGGTCGCCGGGGACGCTGGCGCTGTTGATGGTCAGGACCCCCTCGTCGGTCAGGTGAGAGGCGGCGATCTGAAAGAATTCCTGCGTCGTCATGTGCGGAGGGATGTAGGGCGGGCGATAGGCATCCACGGCGATGATGTCATATTTATAAGGGCTTTCTTCGAGATTCAACCGTCCATCCCCAATGATGATGTTCAGGTTGGGCAGGTCCATCCCAAAATATTTCTTGCCCACCTCCACGATCTTCGGGTCGATCTCGAAGCCATCGATCGGGATATCGCCGTAGACAGCCGTCATCTGGCGGGCGGTCGTCCCCGCCGCCAGACCGACGATCGCCACGCGCCGGATGTCTGATGGTTTACGGTCCGCGTAGAAATACGGGCTGACCAGGAACTGGTCCCAGGGACCGTTGTATTGCAGCGTGCCTGGCTTGTAGATGGAGTGCACGCCCTGACCTTCGTTGAGGCGCAGTAAGGTGTAGCCGGCCTGCTGCTGCACCTGAATGTAATTATAGGCCGACTCAGCTTCATAGATCTGCCCGGCGCTGCTCTTGAGCGCCTGCCCGCGTGAAAGTACGGCGGCGATCGCCAGCACGACCGGCATCCATAGATGAACCAACATGGCGCGTCGGCTGGCAAATTTCCCCAGCCCGGCCAGGGCCACAAACAACAATAAAAGGCTGAACACCAGAAAGGTGTTTTTCGTACCGATCGCCGGGATAGTGACCAGCGTGGGCAGGAACGTGCCGATGAATGATCCCAGCGTAGAGATGGCATAGATCTGCCCGGAGGTTTGCCCGGCGTGGGCGGTATCGTCCACGCTCAGGCGGATCGCAAAGGGTGAGATGGTCCCCAGCAATGTGATCGGGACGCTGAACAGCACCAGCACGGCAATGAACGAAGCGCCCAGGATACCGACCTGCAAGAACTCAAAAGCGTTCGCCGCGGACCTGAGAACGGGTCCCGCGATATAAGGGACCAGCCCCAGCGTGAAAGCCCCCCAGGCCAGGACGCGATATAAAGCAGCCGGGGTTGGGTTGGCGTCCGCCCATCTGCCGCCCAGGAAATACCCCAGGGTGAGGTAGATGAGGATGAGCCCAATGATGCTGGCCCAGACGATGTTGCTGGTGCCGAAGACATTGCCGATCAGGCGGGAGGCAGCCAGCTCGGCAGCCAGTGTGGTCATACCGGAGATGAAGACGGTGAAGAATAAATAGCGGCGCATTGGTTTTCCTTGAAGAGGATGCAGGCATTATACCGTTTGGAAGCCTGCCGCTGGCAGGCTGATCAACGGTCTGCTATTCTCATTTGTACAGTACTAACCCCCAGATATGGGGGCATAAAACGGCGCATAACCAGCGTTTTTTTGAAAATATTCCTTCGCTATTCCTTCGTAGTTCCTTCGTAGATCCTTCTATCATCTCTTGGAGACAAAAACACCCCCAAATATGGCAGGGGTGTTTTCGAGCTATTGGTGCCAACAACTCAAAAGGTGCCTTTCTCCTGTGCATCATTTTGGGGCCAGGAGATTGCTTCCCTGCAGGACTGCCGCTTTGCGGCGTGCGCAATCGTCGGGACCCTTCAACTAATGGTTTTCTCAAGAAAGCTTGACAAGACCCTCTTTTTGTACACGGAACACACGGATGACATGGTTTATTCCGTGAGAAAACGGAAAAACATCCGTCCAATCCGCGAAACACCTGCATGGTTTGCTTAGCAAACCACGTGCGGTGCCACCATGGTCCCCGAAGGCGTAGCCGAGCGGGAGTGTCCGTGTACAAAAGCCTCCAACTTCGGTTCTTGAAAAAGCCATGCCCTTCGACTTCGCTCAGGATGCCCTCCTCGCAACGACATCTAATTGCTCGCGCGTGTATCAAAAACGTGACCTCTGGGACTAAGTGTGGTAAAATCCCAGCCGTTATTCTCTCCGCCTCCAGCTGGAGGCGGCTTTTATGCCGGTAACCAGGGATAAGCATGATGGACGAACCTGAGAAACTTCCTGAAAACGATGTGCCGCAAGTGGCGAACATCTCAGAAACTGAGGTGCAGACCGTGAACGCAGGCCTGGTGCGGATGCATCAAGCCGCCGCAGAAACGATCAATGCAGAGGAAGTGGGGCTGCAGCAAAGCGCGGCAGCCAATGTGAAGGCGAATAGTCTCAGCGCGTATCAGGCCGCGCTGGCAGCGGTGGAAGCGGAGGAAGTCCTCTCGCAGAACAGCGCGATGGGATTTGTTCAGGCTGACAAGGTGTCTGTGGTCGGCTACGCAGGGGTGGTGGTGGCAGGCAGCGCAGAAGTCCATTATGGCGTGACCGGCGTGGTCGTCGGGCGGGATGTCCATGCGGAGAATGCACGGACGATCCTGCTGGTGGGCCGAAATATCAGCGGCAATGTGACGCCCCTGATGGATTCACGCTCCGCTTTGATCGCAGGTCTGACCGGCGGTTTGTTTGCGGGCCTGATGTTCATGCTCGGACGGATCCTGTTTGGGCGAAAATAGTTCGTGATGTAGTAGCGACTTTAGTCGCTTAATCTCGACGATTGAAATCGTCACTACAGAAATTCTATTCAGAGAGCGAAGGTAACTTATCCGATGATAAGTGAGAGGCGCTCGAGGAGTTAAGATGGATAAAGTAGTACTAAAGGCTGAAAAACGAGATGTGATTGGCAAGCAGGTGAAAGCCTTGCGCCGTGCGGGTAAACTGCCCGCGGTGATCTACGGGCGGCGCACCGAGCCAATCAGTATCGTATTGGATGCCCATACCGCGTCGCTGACCTTGGGGAAACTCACGTCTTCCAGCCTGGTAACCATAGCCCTGGATGGCACAGAGTATCCAACGCTGGTGCGTGAGAAGCAGCGTGATTACATCAAGAATCGTTTGCTGCATGTGGACTTCCTGGCCGTCTCGCTGACCGAAAGTCTGCGGGCCACGGTGAGTCTCAACCTGATCGGCGTTTCCGGTGCGGTGAAGGATTTCAATGCCGTGCTGGTGAACAACCTGGAATCGCTGGAAGTGGAATGTCTGCCCACCGATCTGCCCGAAAGCATCGATCTGGATATTTCGGTGCTGGCGCGTCCCGGCGACGGTATCCGTGTGAGGGACATTACCGTCTCTGACAAGCTCCGCCTGCTCGACGATCCCGATACGATGGTGGTTGTGGCAACCTTTGCCAAGGTGGAAGAGGAAGTGGCTCCGGCGGTTCCCGGCGCCGAAGCGGTCACCCCGGCTGCTGCCGAGCCCGAACTGGCTGTGGAACGCGGCAAGAAAGAAGAAGAAGGCGAAGAGTAAGTCTTTCGTCTGCAAGACTACTACGCTTGTCAACAGCAAACTCCCCGATTTTCGTCGGGGAGTTTTTGTTTAAGTCGGACCGTCGCGCTGAGCGGAGGAACAGTGATCTTCTGTCCCGTAGTCGAAGTGCAAGTGACCAAGAAATCTCCTGAATTAACAATGAGCTTGCTTCCTTACAGGATGCTCCGCAATCGTCGTGGCGCCTAGCCGCCACTCCTCGCAATGACGGGTCGCAGCTATCAGGAGACTGATTCGTGCCTCGCAGTGACACTTTCATATCGAGAATTGCTGACTAGTTCACGATCTTCTCGAAATCGAGCCGAAACTCTTGATTCGCTGCTCAACAAACCGCAAGAGCGCGACACCTGTCCTGGCGCACGTTGCCAGGGAGCACGCAAAGTCTTATAGGTTTCTTAGCGGTCTCACCTGCACTGCGCGCAGGTGCAAGTGTCGCGAGCTTTGCGGTTCAAAACTCTGGCCTAGCATTTATTTGAGAAAGCCCTGCTGACTCGGTGGGCCGCGGCGCCTGACCTTCCTGGTGAGGGAGTATAATTTCGAGAGTGAATGGCGGTTTTAGCGGTTTAGGTGGAGAGATACCAAATTCTAGATCAATGATGACAAATGCTGGATATAAGCGATTGCATGGATGAAGTTAACCAAGTACTTAATTGAGCGATGCGTATGAGGGTTTTCTCAGGATTGTATGCCAGCAACAAGCGTTTCGCATGGAAAATTTGCGGCTGATACTCTAGTTAGGTGCTTGGTCATAAACAAAAACAATGTCAATCGTACTGGAGCTCCAAGTCCAGCGCCTTGAAAAAATCGATGCCGAAATATTGCATCATGCGTTTCCAATATAACATTGAAGCTTTTCAGCCGTGTTATAACATCAATGACGGTGACACAACAACCTTGTGCGATATTCTTTTTAGTCCTAAAATTACAAAAGCCAAAGTCATGGAGGAATTGCAGTCTGGAAACCTTGCATCACTTGGAGGAAACTAGCCATGGCAGAACTAATCAGCAATGCTGAGAAATTTGCAGACGAAGCGCGCAACTTGACATTATTCAAAAACTTCTCACTTCCAGGGGTAAAAGATAAAGTGTCAGCGATTCTGAATATGATTGGGCGCGTTGAGGGGATATTCTCTACCTATACTATTCATAGCATTGAACACGTAGATGAGATGTTGAAATCGCTGGATTGGCTCGTACCGCCAGATACCCAAAAAGCGATGACATGTGTAGACTGGCTATTAGTTGTTCTTGCTATTTATCTACATGACTTGGGAATGGTTGTTACATCAGACGAATACAAAAAGCGAATGGAAAACCACAAATTTGCAGAATTCCTCGAAGACATACAAACAAATCCTACAAATAAAGACTACATGGCTCGTGTTGAAAGAATTGAAGGTGAATATAGGGATAGATTCTTTTACCAAGAATACATTCGTATGCACCATGCAACTCGAATTCGTGAACTTATACATGGTAGGAGCACAGGGCAGTGGGGCGAAACAATAAAGCCGGTTTTCGATGAAATTGCTGACATTATGAGAGAATTACCTCCACGTTTTAGAGAAAACCTTGGAAATGTCTGCGAAAGTCATCATGCGGATAATTTAGACAAAAGGGAATATTTCCCTCTTCACCAGCACTATGGTGGCGCTGAAGAAGCATCTGCTAATGTTCAATACGCCGCGTTGATGCTAAGAACTGCGGACCTTCTTCATGTAACGAAAGACAGAACACCATCTGTTATGTACAAAATCCTTGGTTTGTCCGACCCTAAGAGTTTGTCTGAAAACTAGACAAAAAGGAGAGGGTCGGGCAAACTTGCTGGATGACCAAATCACAACAAGGATACCCGACCGATCTGAATGATACCGAATGGGCGCAATTTGCGCCATACCTGCCAGAAGCAAG
>DATGYJ010000293.1:0-1894 GCA_035298105.1 Anaerolineales bacterium
GATTGAATTGAAAGCCCTACACGGCAGCGTGAGACTCGATGCTGCCGGAACAAAGGGAAATGTATTCCTAACTCTTATACACTGCGCCCCAGCAGTCAAGCCGCAGTAAAGTTCCATGTCGTGTACTTCCAAGATCCACTCTGTCTCCTTTTGAAATATCCACACCCCAAATTTGTCTCTTTTGGCAATGTGGAGAAAAGGACGAGAGGCTTACGGTCAGGAGTTGGTGATTCGGCAAGGATTGAATGATGGCCGGTGGTGTAGTGGCAAAGAACGACCGTGATCGCCGGGTTAGCCGGACTGCCGTCGAAGGAGGGGCCTGCAATAGTCGATACGTCATGAATGGGCGAAAGCGCACGGGGACTGGATCGACCTGATGATGAACGGGTATCTCGAGGCTGAACACCAGCGACTGACTGCGCAAACATAAATCGAGTGCTTAGGGGCTCCTGAGTAAGCTGTGCTTATGGCCACCTGTGGAAGAGTCGATGAAAGAGAAATGCACGTGGTTTTCCAGGAAGATCAGGATTTCAGGAGTATTTCTCGCTGTAACTCTTTAATTTGGCCTCGTAGGAGGAGTGAAACGGGCACACACAGGTATGCGGACATAAAGCCTTGATAATCAGGATCTAGGAGGATGGCTTAAACTCCGCCTTTTACAGGATGCAAGCGACCGAATCCCTTCGCTCGCTCCATTTTTTTCAAGCCTTTAGGCTGGTGCCAAAGCGCCTCGGATTCTCGCTGTAAAAATTCATATTTCCCCGTCCAATCTGGGGCGGGCCAAAACCACGACTTGCTCTCCCGTAAACGGCGAAGAATCATGTATTTCCCATAATGCTGGGCGATTTCATTTGTACAGTTTTCTTGGGATAGAGTATCAGTTGTCCGTCCCTACGCTCATGAATGCCTACCGTGGTAGGCACCAAACCCCATGCGTAGCTTGCTTAGGCTGACGTTTATTGTTCTTCTTCATATTGTTATCGTGTTGTTTGTTTTCGTTTAGCGCCGCCATCTTCACTCGAATGTTGAGCGCCTTTCAATTGAGCTAACGCACCTGGTGGCGAATCATTACACTGCTATTTCCATGAGAATTTCAGAGGCCCTCTGCATGCTCGGAGGTTTCGTAAGCGATTTGCTGCAACTGCTTTGTGCTCGAACACGAACTCCGTTCAGGTTGCACGGGGTGCCTCTTGAGCTTAGGTTCCAGCCATGCCCGGAACCGAAGATGCCATTCTGGAGAACTTTCAGACCTTTGTTGGTTTTGTGCGGAAGCGTGTAGGCGATCCGCACCTGGCTGAGGACATTGTGCAGGACAGCTTGTTGAAAGCACTCTCGGCGGATAACAAGCCGACTGATGAAGAAAACATCGTCCCCTGGTTCTACCGGATCCTGCGCCGTTCGATAATCGACGTGTATCGTCGCACCGACGCGCGGGCTAGGGCTCTGGAGAAGTTCGCGCAGGAGTTTCCGGAGGAGCCCGGCACTGAGGATGAACGCTTGCTGTGCCAATGTTTTAAGAAACTGCTTCCCTCAATCCCACCGCAATACCGCGATGTCTTAATGGCTGTGGACCTTCAGGGTGAAGACATCGGAGAGGTGGCAAATCGGCTGGGTGTGACGCGGAACAATCTGACTGTTCGCCTGCATCGTGCTCGCAAGCATCTCAAGGATGCCGTGACTGAGACATGCCAGGCTTGCAGCGACGAAGGTTGCCTCGATTGCACCTGTGGGGAACCAGGAGAGAAAACCGCTGAGGATTAGAATGCCGCGGCTTCTCCGGGCTGGTGCTCTGGTCCTGATTTCGTGGCTCTTCACCGGCTGCGGGGCCCATGACGACCAAACCGGCTCGCTCGCGCAGCCCCCCGGCAGCACCCCAGAGATCCTTTTGTTCAAC
>DATGYJ010000294.1:0-7964 GCA_035298105.1 Anaerolineales bacterium
CGGCTGCTCTCAGCCGTCGCGCAGGCGGTCCTGATGGACGCTCTTCGGTTTATGGACCTGGTTCGCTGGTGCCGCCGCAATAACGCGTCCCGGCCCAGGCGAGACCAACAATTCGCAAGCCAAGATCGTACCATTCTCCCAACTCATGCGGGGAATGGATCCCGTCCGCGCCTTCCATCAGATAGATCATCCCCACCGGGTGACCCTCTTCAGCCGGAACGGGCTTGGACCAATGATCCATAACGGCATCCAGTTCCTTCGTGGAGGTAATGAGGCGGAATTTATCTGGATGGGCATCTACTAGTCTACGGTAGACCGTGATCTGGTCCAGGTAGAGGCGGTGGGCACTCGCATAATCCGCGTAGACAAGGACATCGCCCACTTCCTGCTTTCTGGCTGGAGTCGCAAATAGGGTGGCGAAGACCGCCGCGACCTGGCCACGTTGATATTCGGGCCAGCCAACGATGCAATCTCCGTTGTGTTCCGGAGCAGTGGTGCCTGCCTCAAGACGGCGCGTCTCCTGAACAGAGCGCGTGTAGTCGCGCCCATAGGTCAGCATGTTCCAGGCAATATCTTGATGTGAATCAATGATCAGGGGCATAGTGGTGAAAGAGCGTCCCGCTTCTAGCGGGACGCTCTTGGCTGTGAGTTAGGATTCCGAGTCTTCGGAAGTTGATTCGCCGGGCGAATCCTGTGAGGTTTCAGATGATTCAGGTTCTTCATCTGCTTTGTATTCTGCAGCAAGCAGCTTGAAATCCTTATCGGCAAAAGCAGCCGAGTCCACTTTACGCAGGCTCAAACCGATGCGGTGCTGGTCCGGGTCAATACGAATGACACGCAGGCTCTTGACTTCGCCTTCCTTGAGAACCTCTTTGGGGTGCTCAATGCGATGCTCGGCGATCTCAGAGATGTGTATCAAACCCTCAATATCGCCTTCCAGGCGGGCAAAAGCGCCGAATTTGGTCAGGCGGGTAATGACGCCTTCCACTAATTGACCGACGCTATATTTTTCTACGCGGGCTCGCCACGGATCTTCCTGTAAAGCGCGGACCGACAGACCAATCCGCTTCTTGTCTTTGTCAACATTGATCACTTTGACTTTGACTTCCTGACCCACTTCCAGTACCTCACGGGGATGATCAATATGTTCCCATGAGAGCTCGGAAAGGTGGACCAATCCGTCGGCGCCATTGATATTGATGAATGCACCGAAATTGGCGAGGCTCGTCACACGTCCGGTATAGACTTTGCCTTCCTCAAGCTCGTCGATGACGCGCTCTTTGATGGATTGACGTGACTCGGTGCTGGCAGCCCGCTCAGAAAGGATCAGGCGGCGGCGTTCACGATCCACCTCGATCACCCGCACAGAGATCGGCTGGCCGATCATCTTCTGCCAACGCTGTTCCGGTGTATCGCCGGTGGACTGGCTACGGCGCATGGCGCTGATCTGCGAGGAAGGCACAAACCCACGTAAGCCTTCCACGCCAACGATCAAGCCGCCTTTGTTGAAGCCCATGATTTTGCTTTCAACGACTTCATCATTCGCCATCAGCCTTTCGACGTTATCCCAGGAGATCTGCTCCTGAGCACGTTTCAGGGAAAGAACGACATTGCCGTTTGCATCTTCAGGATTGATCACGAAGACATGAACTTCCTGCCCGACCTTCAGCGCTTCACGCTCTTCAGCCGTCAATTGTTCCAGTTCACGACCAGAAACGACGCCCTCAGATTTGGCCCCGATGCTGACGAGGACCTGGGTTGGATTGATGCTCGCAATGATACCCGTGCGAATCTCGCCCGCTTGGGGCAAGTCGACACTGAGATCCTGCTCTTTAAGCAAAGACTCCATTGTTTGGTTGTTGTTGCTATTTGACTGTTCTCCCTGCTGATGAGCATCGCTCCCCTGAGCGGGCAGGGACTGGTTCTGATCTGACACTTGAAACTCCGGTTGAGAAAAATGTAAATGGCATTATACAGGTGAATGTGTAAGTTTGCAACCCTTGTGATTAAATCATTGCAAAATAGGGCCATTTGTCCCATAAACGCTGCCACTGCTCCCCCAATGAGCCAGTTTCTGATGCCTTCGCTCAAATCACCGTTGATGGCGAATCCTGAAGTTTTGCCAGAAGTTACAGGCAAAAGGATAATGTCTGGTTTCGTATCTTATCCAGTGCTCCGTCATCTCATGCAGATTTAATTCTCTTTGTACCTCACTCAGTTGGGGAATACCGAATCCCGCGTTATAATCACAGTTCGGAGTTAATGAATGCCACCCATTTTTCCCTTTACAGCAATCGTAGGACAGGAGCGCATGAGGCGCGCGCTCATCTTGAATGCCGTTGACACCCGCATTGGCGGTGTCCTCATCCGCGGGGAACGCGGCACAGCAAAATCCACAGCGGCGCGCGCATTAGCCGCGTTACTCCCCAAAGTATCCGTTGTCAATGATTGCCGCTTCGGTTGTGACCCTGATAAGCCTGCCACCTGGTGCACGGAATGCAAAGAGCGTTTTGAGGGCACAACAAAAATCCCCTTTCATGTGAGAACCACTTCCTTCGTGAACTTGCCGGTCTCTGCGACAGAAGACCGCGTGGTGGGAACGCTTGATATCGAACAAGCCATTCAAAAAGGCGAGCGTCACTTTGAGCCGGGCGTACTTGCTTCCGCTAATCGTGGTTTGCTCTATATCGATGAGGTCAACCTGCTCGATGACCATGTCGTGGACGTTCTCCTGGACTCCGCTGCGATGGGCGTGAACATGGTGGAGCGCGAAGGCATTTCATTCTCGCACCCTTCGCGCTTCATCCTGGTTGGAACCATGAATCCAGAAGAAGGGGAACTTCGCCCTCAATTATTGGATCGCTTTGCCCTCTCTGTGGATATCGTCGGTATTCGCGAAGCGCGCGAACGCGTCATGATCATGGAGCGCAACCTGGCTTTCGAGCAGGATGCGGATGCATTCCGCAAGAAGTGGCTGCCGAAAGAAGAAGAAATCTCTCATCAAATTGAACGGGCGCGTGAACTGGTGGGACAAGTCACCCATACCAGCCGTGATCTGCTCTCCATCGCGGCACTGACCTCATCCCTAAATGTGGACGGTCACCGCGCGGATCTGGTCATTCTGAAAGCTGCGCGCGCCCAGGCCGCGTTCGAAGGGCGGACGAAGATCAATGATCACGATATCGCCCTTGCCGCCGAGCTGGCCCTGCCCCATCGCATCAAGCGGACTCCCTTCCAGCAGGCCGAGATGACGACCGAACAGTTGCAGGAGCGTATCGAGCAACTGGCGGGCCAGTCTGTCCCGAGTGAAGCGGAGGAAGAGTCTGAATCGCAGCAGGGACAACCCGAGGAAAAAAAAACTTAAAAATCGAAGATGAGCAGGAGGAAGGTCCGCAGGAGGGCAAGCCGGAGCAAATGCCACAGGATGTGTTCGCTAACACCACCGCCAATTGGTGGGAAGGCGGACAGAAGGTCAAGCCCGGTGAAAAGTTCCAGCCGCGCAAATTGAATACCCCACTCGATAAATTAGCCCGCAAACATGCGGGCAGACGGTCGCTTACCAAGACCGAGCGCAAGCACGGACGCTACATCAAGTCCCGCCCCGCAGGCGAAAAGAAAGACGACATCGCCTTCGATGCAACCTTCCGGGCCGCGGCGCCATTCCAAAAGCGCCGCGCCGAAAAACGCAAACGTCTGGCTTTTGCGATCGAATCGTCCGATTTGCAGCGCAAAGTCCGCGTGAAGCGTGTGGCGAATCTGGTATTGTTTTTGGTGGATGCTTCCTGGTCGATGGCAGTGGCAGAGCGTATGAATGCCACGAAGGGCGCCATCCTTTCCCTGCTCACAGATGCCTATCAGCGCCGGGATCGGGTGGGATTGATCGTCTTCCAAAAAGACCGCGCGACGCTCGTATTACCCCCAACCAATTCCGTACAACTCGCCCAACGGGCGCTGATGGATATCCCCGTGGGCGGCAAGACTCCCCTCTCCGCAGGTCTGTTCCTCGCCGGGGATGTGCTGCGGCAGGAAAAACTGCACCACCCCGATATCGAACCACTCCTGATTGTGCTGACGGATGGAGCCGGAAATGTTTCCATTGGCGCCTTGCCTCCCCAGGAAGAATCCTATCGCTTCGCTGAAATTATAGCCAATGAAAAGATCAAGAGCATCGTCATCAACATGGAGCACGCTGCCTTCGACCAGGGACTTGCGCAACAGTTGGCAAATCACTTGAAAGCACCCTGCTATGCATTAAGTGAATTGAAAGCAGAGAACTTGTATCACACGGTGAAAGAGGAGATGGCAAAGCCGGCGAAGAAATAAGCCTCATGTCGTTTCGAGTCGTGGCAATCTCCTCATCTGAAAGAAGGTCAAGGATCAAGAACCTTCACTTTTCATGCAACGTCTTCCTTTGCGACATGGTGGGCTATTGTTCCTCAGGCACCTCCTGGGCAGGCGCAAAAAATGCAAAGGGTTTTCCATATTTAGGGATGAGGAAAACCTCGCTGAGATTACAGCATAAGGCTGGTTGTGATGCTAAGTCGCTGTCCACGAAAATTCGAATCTTAGTCGCGGGTTCTGTGCATTCGTGAAAATTCGTGGATGGCTTATTGCATCTTCCCCTTCACCAATTCTTCCACCAGGGATTCAGGCACCTGCACTGCCACCACTTCCCCACGCACGGTGATAACCCCACTGGCAAGAATCCACTCTTCGATGGTGACCTTGCGACCCTTGAGATCTTTCACCTTTCCACGCACTTCCAGTTCAACGCCTAACGGAGTCGGCTTGAGATAATCGACATGCAGGGAGGCAGTGAGGGTACGAGTAGTGGGTTCGGCAGAAGGGTCTTCCTGCTTCGCCACTTTGTACAAAGCGGCAGAGGCTGTCCCTGTGCCATGGCAGTCGATCAGCGAGGCGAGCAGCCCGCCATAAACATACCCGGGGATTGAGATGTGATAGGGTTTCGGCAGAAAGTGACAAACCGATTCTTCACCGTCCCAGTAACTTTTAATTTGGTGTCCCTGCTCGTTGAGCCGGCCGCAACCGTAGCAGTGAGCGAGGATATCGGGGTATTCATCCTGGAAAGATTTCTGAGACATAGAAGATTTCCTTTGCTTACCAGCTATGGAGTCAGGGAGCTTGCTCCCAGACTATGGGAGAAAATTCCGGCAATTCTCGGCAGCACACCATTTCGGGGCGTGCCGGACTCGAGATGACTACGGGGTCGATGTAGGTAGCGGGGTTAGTGTGGGTATGGCCGTTCTCGTCGCGGTAGGAGTCCGGGTTGGGGTGCCGGTATTGGTGGGAATAAGTGTTTTCGAAGGCGTGGGGGTCAGTGAAGGAGTGGTAGTAGGGATCGCCGTCGGTGCGTCTCCCTGGAGCAGGAACTGCCCAACCACTTTCCAATCCAGCCCGACGAAGATCTGCACTTCGTAGGTACCGGGCAGCCACTCGGAGGCAGGCGCCTTCCAGTCCGTGAATCCAAATCCGCCGGTCTCGCCATCCCAGGGGATGGTTTCATAATGAACGAGTTTACCGTCGCGATACCAAAGCGCAGTCCATTGCGCCTTGGGAGTCATTTGATCGTAGGTAAACACCGCGCACATATAGTTGATCGGGTTCTGAAAAACCGTCGCAGCAGTGAAATTGTTGAAGTCCGAGCAGTTCTGTGTGAATTGAAGCTGACTGAACACCGCATTGGGATTGGGCGTTACATCGCTGTCGAATAAGACTTCGATCGCAGGCGGAATGAATGGCGTTGGCGTAATGGTCGGGGTATCGGTGGTTGAGGGGGTATCGGTGATCGTGGGGCTGAGTGTGATCGTAGGCGAAAGTGTGATGGTAGGACTGAGTGTAATGCTGGGCGTCAGAGAGGCGGTCAGGGAGGGAGGGAAATATCGATATGCGACTGGCTCGCCGAAGAAGAATAAAAGCGCAGCGAAGCCAAAAATTACGAGTGCAATCAGGATCGTGAAAAGTCCGGCTCTGGCGCGCTGGCGTTTGATCCTGTAAAATGTCAGTCTTCTCGCCGACAACCAGGCGCGGTAACCGGATCGAAACACCACTAACGCGCCGATTACAGATAACACAATCGCAGCGATGATACCTGCATGAATATCCATGGAATCTATTGAAAGATTATAGCATGAGGAAAATTACTTGAATCTATAAGTGGATCTGACAAATCACATCGAAAAGTTCATTGCAGATCCTGGAGGCAAAGAATATTAATTTCATCCAAAAATGATGGTTAGGGGAGACCATGTAGCTTTTGAATTTTTGTACCGATCAGTCGAAAACACACTTGCCACATATGGGGGTCAATTTGACTCAAGGGTTATAGCGAAGGGAGAGCGAATTCAGAGCGAGTTCAGAGCGAGTTCATATTTTCAAAGCAACGCTGGTTATACGCCGTTTTACCCCCCATATGTGGCTTGAGGGCGGGCGGTAATATGCCCTGGAATGCAGGAAAGCCCCAATTAGGACCGTTATCATCTTCTCCGAAGAGTAGACTCTTATCCATCCCCAGAGGGAATTGCGATTTCGTTCATTCAATCTGACATCAGACCGCATAAAGCGGCCTATCTCGGAGGGCGATGAGGAATATAATTGGGGGTGCGTATGATCGTCGGTCGGGGTGTACGCGTGGGGATTAGAGTCGAGGTGGGCAATGGTGTCACGCTGGGTGTAAATGTCGGATCAAGACAAGCCGGAATGGAGTCGAGGCGGGCGGCAGGTTCGCGCGTCTGACCAAACTGATCGTAGATCTTGACGAATTGGATCTCAGGGAATTGTTTGAGGTTGGCCATGAGGGGCCGCGCAATGGTATAGAGCGTCCCGTTCGACTGGCAATTCCCTGTGAGATAGACATACACCCCACCATTCGCAAAGACAATGTCCCTGTAACCGGTAAAACCATTGTTGATCACCGCCAGACCTCCATTTCTTTCCACGTCACCGGGACCTTTAAAGAACTCATCGAGCACGGAGTTTACAACATTCTTTGAAGAGGGAACTAAGCGCGTCACCGCGATCTCATAAGGGAGTTCACCGGAGAGCAGACGCCGGTTATCGGTGAAGAAAACATTGATCTTAAAGTACAGCGGGGTGCGTGTGGGCGAGGGGATGCGACTCGCTGTCGGTGTGAACGTTGTAGTGGGGCGCAGGGTACGAGTAGGCGAAGGTGTCGGGGTTGGGCGCGGAGTTTGGGTGGATGTCGCAGTTGAGGTTAAAGATGCTGTAAAAGTCAACGTAGGTGTGTAACTTGCCGTTGGCGTCCAGGTATTCGTTGCGGTCGATGTAAATGTAAGTGTAGGCCGCGGAGTATGGGTTGGCGATAGTGTCCAGGTTGGGATCGAAGTACGCGTCGGCGTCGCGGTTGGCGTCAAAGATGGTGTAAAAGTTAATGTAGGGGTAAAGCTTGGCGACGGCGCAATTGTCGCAGTTGGGGTTGACGTATTGAGCGCAGTCAGTGTAAAGGTTGGCCGCGGAGTGCGCGTGGAGGTAGGGGTTGGCGTAAACGTATTTGTCCAGGTAGGTATCAGGGTAACGGTCGGATGTGGGGTGCGGGTCGGCAATAAGGTTGAGGTTGGAATGGGGGTACGCACAGAGGTGGGTGTAAAGCTCGGTGCCGGCGTAGATGTAATTGTGAAAGTTAATGTAAATGTGAGCGTTGGACGTGGGGTGCTGGTGGGCGAAGGAGTTAAGGTTGGTCGCGGTGTACGTGTCGGACTCGCCGTCGCGGTGAAGTTTGGATTACGGGTCGAGGTGGAGGAAGGGGTGAGCGTGGCTGTGGAGGTTGGCGTTGCAGAAGGAAGCGGTATAGTAGTTTTCGTCCAGGTCGGCGTACTCGATAACGCCGCGACTGCCAGCTCCGCTTTCAGAGTCTGCGCGGCTTTGGTAGCGAGTGCACTCAGGTTTTCCGTTGGCGATGGGAGGGGAGTCCGCGTGGCAGTAACGGT
>DATGYJ010000295.1:0-5892 GCA_035298105.1 Anaerolineales bacterium
ACGGCAGGCCTGCCTCTTTTCGCATGGATTCCAGGCATACTTTTAGAACATCCAGGGTCTCGGCATAGAAGCCGCTCAGGAAAGGAATGTAATTGAGCAGCGCGGCAGTGATCCGCTGCGGGCGGGGGACGTCTTTGACGAACTTGGCGGGGTTTTGACCTTTGCGCATGTGGGTGTCAGGTTCCAGGTGTCAGGTGTCAGGTGTCAGGTGTCAAGTGTCAGGTTTGGGAAACGATTATCGACTTCCGAAGATCTTCTTTATTCGCTTCTTCCATCGCTTCGGTCTTACAACATTTTCCATCATATTCTCTGGCAGGAAGAAGAAAACCGACCGTAGAAATAATTCCAACTTACGCATTAAGCGCAGGGACGTCATCTTCGGGCGAACAAGTTTACCATCGACGAGTTGGTGAGTTGCATCCAAAACGGTATAGCGGATGTTTGCCTGCCCGCCTGCCAGGCGAATATTTTCGTTGGTGTCGGGATGTTCGTAATGCGGCTTCCCGCCAGGAAGGTGGGAATAATCATGATTCTGATGAACGATCACGACGGATGGGGTGCAGTCAATCACCGGCCATTTTTCCTTACGGGCCTTGTAGATCATCCAGTTGTCCCAACCTGCACGACCAATCGTAAAGTCTGGTAGATCGGTATAACAGGAACTGGGGAAAAGAAAGAAGTCGGAGCCAGCAGGACGATGGAGAGCCCCCTGGTTATGAACCAAGGACGATAGACGATTCTGCCAGCCTTCGGTGAATTCGATGGGTCGAGTTACATCCAAATCCCAGCGTTGGCTGAGCAGGACAAAACTTTGGAGTCCGACACGCCCCGAAGGGGTGTGCTGTCGCCTACCCAGAAGCAAGCTTCTGGACTCCATAGCCGCTTCGACGAAATCGGGCATCAGGAGCATGTCCGTATTGATGATACACAGCAGGTCGCTCTGGCTGTTTTGGCGTGCCAGTTCAAACATGGAAGAAATCAACGGCGTGCCATTCTCGTTGCACTTTACATTAGGAATATGCCTGACACCAATTTCACGCGCAGCTTCTGCGAGACCGGTCTCTTCACCCAGCAAGAGGACTTCCACATCAGGAAGGCAAGTCCATGACCTGAGCGCATTGCGTTGGATCATCGCAATATGTGGATTGCTGAAAGACTTGGGAGCGGAGAAGAAAGTAATCAGTGACATCAGTATTCAGTCGCCAGTGTTCAGTAACTAGTGATCAGTGACCAGCCGCGCGTTCATCAACATCTTTCAAAGTTTTGTGCTTCACACCTGCGTTGATTTCCATCAACTTAGGTTCATCATGTACCAATTCAAGCACTTCTTTCCACGTGAAGTCATCACGCCCTTTGAAGCGACGGTAGACCTGACGCATGAATTCGAGATCTTCGGGGGTATCAACTGTCCAACGGTAATCACCGAAATCAGTGGTGTGATTCAGTAAAGCGACCCGAAAACCCCGCGGTGACACGCCTTCGGAGAGCTGGCGACTGACGGCTGAAAGCTCAACTCCTTCGTAGAAATATGGCATGGCATGCTCGCGCTGTTGCGGTTCACCAGCTTCTTGCCAGGCTTTCTCCAAATTTCTGAACGTGCAGGCCTCGACGTCCAGTCCGATTGGGTAGGTCCGGTGCCAGGGTGGAGGCAGCCGGTTGCAGACAAAGTCATATTCATCTTCGAGTAAAGTGTTCACTACCTCGTCAATCAGCGCCGGATCAATCACAGGACAATCCGCGGTGATGCGGATCACTACGTCCGCTTTGGCTTGCTGTGCGGCTTGATAGTAACGGTCAAGTACATCATAGAGACTGCCACGCACGAAAGGAATCCCACTGAAATCACAGTATTCCGCGACCCGGTCATCTGAGGGGTCGGTGGTTGTGGCGAAGATGGTTTCGGTAACGGTAGCCGCACGCGAGGCCCGAATAAAGACACGCTGCAGCATAGGTTGTCCCATGATATCGGCAAGGATTTTCCCTGGCAGACGCGAAGAGGACATACGTCCCTGAATGATGGCAACAACGCGTGGTTTCATGAAGTCTGTGCCTCCGAGGGGATTGGCAGGCGAGTTACAAATCCCTTTGCACGGAATTTTTCAACGTATTCACGGACGGTCCAGTAATCGAGACCGACCTGTTCGGCAATGTCGAAGATCGAATGCTCCCCTTCGAAGCGCATCATGATCTTTTCAATGGCACGGTTGAACGCCCAGTCCTCGCGCCAATCCACCCAGAGACCGTGACCGCTCAAGAAAACGGGACCGCGGAAGGTACGCTTTGGGAGGTAGTTGCTGGCATACACGCGGATGATCTGCTCGGCTACTTCGGCTGCATCAACAAGCATATCTTCATGCATGATATCGAGATTGTCATCGGTGGTGTGATACTCGTCGTAAGGGGCACGGTTGAGCGAGATACACGGCACATTGACACCCGGTCCGTTGACCACCCGTTCGTCGTTGGCGGGTGAGGCTGCAAAGTCACGCTCGGCGTGGTCTAAGTTACGCAATTGGTGATTGGTGATCCGGTCGAGAAGGTGATTGTGCTGGCGGGTATGATGCCAGGCGATCTTATTCTGATTGCCCGTCATCTCCATGAAGATGCCGCCGCGCAAATTTGGGATGAGATGCTCGTTGTGGGCGAGCCAGGCAATGGTTCCAATGGTTTCCGGTCCGAACCAAAAGCGGACGCTCATCGAACCAGCCGGCAGCGGCCTGTCAGCCAGGCGCCGCGCCAATTCAATGGTGCTGACGACACCCGCGCCATCGTCATTGGCTTGCATCGGGTGACAAGTGTGCGCCTGCACCAGGAATTCACCCGCTTCAGGATTGGGTCCGCCTTCGGGATGGATGAGGGCAGTCGCAACTTTGAAGCCGGGCTGCGGATCGGTCAGGAATTCGGACTTGATCACCGCGTGATACTTTTTATCGCGTGGGAGCTTGTCAAAGACATCTTTCGATAGGCAAAATCCCCAATCGCGCTCATAATACTTGAAGACCCACGGAATGGTGTGCGGGCGTTTCTCATTGAAATACAAATGCGGCTGGAGCTCTTCGAAACTTAAGACTTTATCGACGGGCAATGAATACGAAACAATATGAAGCGGGTTATCCTTGAAATCCACCACGCACTCGCCGCCTTCCACTTCCAGATAAGCTTCATGGACAACGTACCGCTCCGGCACTTTCCACGTCCAGACGGGGGTTAACGGCGCATAGGTCTCGATGGTGTAATTTGAGGCGTCGGGCATATATGAGCCGATGATCTCCAGGGTTTTATCCTGATCGTCAGAGGCCAGGGTGCGGTGCAGGGGAAAGAATTCTGCGAGAATGGATTTGAGAGAGGAATAAGGTTTCATATATTTAGGGAAATGTGGAATCAAAAGTCTCCTGACTTTTGAGACTCAACGTCTAGCCCACGGCGCGGGGTGCTGCGGGAAGACGTTGACCCTGTTCTTTTACTTCTTGATGTAATACAACAAATGCGGGTCACGCTTCATCTCGCGCGCGGTGAACTCATAGACTTCATTCGCCTTCATCAACTTGACATCCGCTTCGCCAATCTTCGCAGACTTGATGACACCAGCTTTTTCCATCAACGCGCCCATCGGGTTTACTTCGGTGATCACGCTCTTATCGATATCACGCACCAGCATTTCAAACGTATCAGTATACGTATTGCCGTTCTGATCCGTCACTTCGCCCGTGAACTGCTTCAGGAAGCGATAGTCCACGCCTTCCATTTGTTCGATGTGATGAAAGAAGGTCATGCTGTTCGTGTAGGACAAGCCAATGACCATGATCTTGCCATCCAGGTCGCGTAGTTTGCCAAAGACAGAGTTCCGCTCGTAGCTGCTTTTATAACGGAGATTACCAAGCATTTCGGCATGCTTGCCCAAAATCGCAAATGAATAAAAGGGATGAAAGACCCTCTTGGCGCGTGGGTCGACGCGCACCAGTTCCGTCAGCACACCCATCTTCGATGGCGTTGTGCGCACATCCCAGGGCTGTCCCTTATTGAAATCGAAGTTGAAGGTCGGCATGATCAGGGTACCTTCAGGGCCGAGAGCTGCTTCCAGCGCCCGGATCACTGTCTGCGGTCCGCCCTCCACAGGACCAAACGATTTATACGAACTATGCACCAGTAGCGTATCCCCCTCTGCCACACCCAAATCACGAAATCCTTCGCCCAGCTCTTCAAACGTCAGCATGATTGCCTCCAAAAACCTTTATTGCTCTCGCGCCGAGCGGAATGCCGTGCTCGCCGGAATGCAGACGAAGCGCGCCTTACAGGATATCGCTTCGTCACTTGCGCTTCCCTACAAGCATTATCACTCCCCTTGGTGCGATAGAACTTTCCCATATGTCTCGAGAAGTTTACCAAAATTCTTCTTCCAATCTGCTTTTTGCTCGGCGGTCTTCCTTGCACACTCGCCGATCTTCTTAAATGACCTGCGTTTTTTTATTGCAAATAAAATCTTTTCTGCAAGCTCATCTGCATCTCCATCGCGGAACAGCCAGCCGTTCTCACCTTCGGTGATCCATTCCCGGTTGCCCGGAATATCCGAAACGAGGCAGGGGAGTCCACTCGCCAGTGCTTCCATTAACGAAACAGACGAACCATCCACATGCGAGGGGGAGATATAGAGGTCAGCCATGTGATACCAGCGCGGCAAATCTGCCTGCGTGACATGTCCGCCAAAATGGACTCGGTCCAGCACACCGCCGTTCATCAAGGTTTGGCGGATCTTAGCGCCCTGTGAACCTGCCCCCAGAAGAATCAGATCCACATTCGGATGGGTCGCAGCAACTTTGACAAACGCCCTGGCTAAAACATCCACGCCGTAGATGGATTCCCAGGTACGATTACAGAACAAAGTGACTGATTTACGCTTTACGGCTGCCGATTTACGATTCGTCGATGGCTTTGGATGAAAGGATTTCAAGTCAATGCCCCACGGAAAAATCACGGTCTTTTCCGGGTCCATCCCGAACGCAACAGCCTTATCATGCGAGACCCGGGCATCGCTGATGAAGAATGAGCTTCGTTTCAAAGTGTAATGTGTCACCCATTTCAGCCACGAATTGCGTTCCGCTTCCTGTACAAGATCATAGCCCCACGACATCGTGAGGATGGGACGAAAGCCACTCAGCGCCGCGATGAATGCACAAGTTTGAATAGGGCCCGCATGAATGAGATCGGGCTTGAGCTCTCTGACAATTCGTCGAAGGTCAAAGGTCAAACGTAGTACATCGCGCCAACGGAACTTGCGTTGTCCACCCGCCCACAGGACTTGTTGGATCTTCGAAGGCACGGGTCGATCTTCAATCTGTCGCTGGTCCGCTTCCAGCTTTAAATAGAAAATCTCATGCTTTGTCTTTGCCAGCGAGGCCAGAAAGCGATGGTCATGAGGGGTGTAACTCTTTGAGAAATAAATGATCCGCATAATGGTATGTAGGGGCAAGGCTAAGTGGCCCGAAGGGGTATGTCCTTGCCCTACAGATAATTTACAGACCTAAATCCGTCCATCTCAAATCCTGGCCATACTTGAAATCATGAAGCGCCTTTGTACCAATGACATTTTCAATCTGGTCGGGTTTGATTGCGCCGGGAGTGGCTGGACGTAACACATCGATCATGTCACGAGTGAAGTCGGCCCCGCGCGACGCCAAAATGTTCAAGAAATTCTCGGCCATGTGCCTCAATTGGTGCGGGCTCCAGAGGTGACCAAAGAGCCTCTTTCCAGGTGAGAACAAAACGTGTACATTGGTAGCCGTGCGGGTTCAGAGGGAGTTGCCCCATGCGTGCCATACCAACCGTTCTTGTCCTGTTCTCGCTGATCGCAATCTCGCCTGCCTTTGCCGACGATGCCTGCCGCTGCCAGGGCTG
>DATGYJ010000296.1:0-22150 GCA_035298105.1 Anaerolineales bacterium
GTTATTGACCTCGGCCACATCCGAACCATTGGCCTTAGCAGCATTGTGAACAAAGACCGGCAGGGTGGTGAAAGATATCGGAGGTAAAACCTGGATTGGTAAAGATTCAAATAGTTCATCGCGCCTGGCAAAACTGACCAGAAATTTACCCAGCAATAAATTTTGGGAAGAATATTGCCTGATGGCAGAATACTTGACCATAACCTGTGAGGGAGTCAAATCGACACGCCCCCACTGATTGTTCTCTCCCATAAGACGCTTGGGCGGCATGAGAGCCTGGGCAGTATAGTTACCGCGCGGTTGCGGATACATCCCATAATGTACGATATAACCCCAGATCTCCGGCACATAGCTTTCATCGCGGGCAGTCTCCAGGGCAATTGCCAGTCTGGCGAAATTGCTCACCGCGCCATGATCGGGATGCTGGTCTGCAGGGTGAGGCACGATGATCAAATCGGGCCGGTAAGCTGTAATAATAGCTCGCAGATCATTCAGGAGATTGTTTCCACAGTAAGGGTCGCCAGCGTGATAAGTGTCAGGATACGGATCCTTTGCGGCCCGGGTGTAAGAAGCAATATACGGACATTGTGAATTCCAATCAGCCAGCCACATCGGCCTGGTACCGCGATCCGGATAACCCAGAAAGACAATATCGTTATCTCGCACACCTAACTTCCTAAGCGCAGCCTTTACCTCTGCCTGACGGCGCTCGCCCATGGCAATATAATCCGGCGGACGCGGGTAGATCTTCTCGCTTAGCATGACAGGCGCAAACTTTTGCCCATCGCCATTTGTGACAATCACCACCTTCACCTGTGAACCTGCTGCCAGGGCTTGTTGGATCACTCCACCAGCGCTGAGGGTCTCGTCATCCGGATGCGGTGAGATCACCAGTATGCGATGGACATTATTGATAGTCAGCGCCGGCAAATTATTCAATTCAGCTGTATTTTTAGCAGAATAAGTCACAAGATTGTCACGTACAAAAATAAGAAACCAAAATAAGAATAGTGCCAGGGATAATAGCAAAATCCTTTTTTGCATTTTTCGCCATAGAATCGACGGGCCCCCAGCCATATGCCAGGCACGTGCGATTTGAGAATACATGCGGAATCTTTGTTTAGCACCCTCTCTAAAGCTATGATGAATTTCACTGGGTGGATGCCAGACGCCGTGCAGCCCCACAATCCCAATCCGCCAATCATTACGAAAAGCGGCCAAAGTAAGCGCGGTTTCAAAGCCATAACCACCGGCTGCATTGACATCAATTTCATCCAGAATGCTCGACCTTAGGCAGCGTTGACCGGTTAGCCAGGGGGTTATCCAATGGGAAAGGTCAGTTAGTAGTTTCCCGCCTCGAAACAAACCAAGTGTCATGTCCATCTTCTGATCGACGACCGGTTCTATCAACGAGAGGATCTGGGCCGGCTTCAAACCCACCAGATCCGCATCCAGCAAGAGCAGGATGGAGGCTTCTGTCGCCTCCTTTGCGGTTAAGATCGCCTGTCCCTTTCCTAAATTGTGTGCATGCCGGATCAAGTGAATTCGTTTATCGAGCCCCACTGCAGCTTGAACTTTGTTCGCGGTGCCATCACAGGAACCATCATCCACTACGATGATTTCGCCAATCAGATCCACCTCACGCAATACGCTTAAAACAGAGTCGATGTAATCTGCCTCGTTATAGGCGGGGACAATGACGGCAACTTCAGTGAAGTGATCCATATAATTGGATGAGGAAATGACGATTTGCTCTCGCGCAGGATTCTACACCCGCGCCCTTAAATGATAATTAATTCAGAGATAAACCAGGAGCTGCAAAGACGACCATTGAAGACTCCGCTCTGCATGTGGGCCTCAATTGAAAAAATAAGACGCCTTTTTACGATCCAGGCGTCTTTTTGTTAAATTCTATACAATTTCCTGAAATTATCTAATCTTGAACATCTGCATCAGCTTCATGGCCAGGTTCAGGTCACCCGCCAGTTTGATCTTACCCTGCATGAAGGCCTGCATTCCATCCAATTCGCCGGTGAAGATTTTGACATAATCGGTGGAGTCGGCAGTGAGGGTCATGTTGGGTTGGCGTGCAGGCGTTCCCTGGGTGACGGCGACCTTACCATCCTTGATAGCCGCATTCCATTCGCCTGGTTCCGCCCCGGTGAAATTAAAGTGAATAAGCGCGTCCATGCCTTGTGCTTTTTCAGGGATGAACGCACCCGGCATTTTCTCCATAAGTTCTGCTACTGTCAGGGGCATTTATTAGTCTCCTTTATCTTTTATTGGATGTGCCGTTGAGATTGCTTCGCTCCCTGGTCTCGATCCGAGCGAGACGCTGCGCGCACCCGCTCTACCCGACCATCGGTCGCTCGCAATGACGGTTAGTTTTGTAAATTCTCAAATATCGCCGCAGCGCCCATGCCGCCGCCAATACACATCGTCACCATCCCGTACCTGGATTTCCGGCGGCCCATTTCGTAGATCAACTGTGTGGTTAATTTCGTGCCGGTGCATCCCAGCGGATGTCCCAGGGCAATCGCTCCGCCATTGACATTGACCTTATTCTCGTCCATTTCCAGCGAGCGGATCACCGCCAGTGATTGCGCCGCGAAGGCTTCATTCAATTCTATCAAATCAATATCGTTTAGGGCCAGTCCGGAGAGTTTCAACGCCTTTGGGATCGCTACAATGGGACCGATTCCCATCAATTCAGGTGGGACACCGCCGACCGCGAAAGATACGAATCTCGCCAATGGAGTAAGCCCTAATTGTGCCGCGCGCTCGACTGACATGACCACAACTCCCGCGGCACCATCAGACATCTGAGATGAGTTACCTGCCGTCACAACACCACCCTCTTTGAACGCGGGCTTGAGTTTGGACAGGGCCTCCATGTTCGTGTCAGAACGAGGGCCTTCATCTCGTTGCACGCTGAAATTTCTTTTGACGGGCTTTTCACTTCCATTTAGTTCGGTCACTTCCACCTCAATAGGCACCAGTTCCGGATCAAAGAGGCCTGAGGTGACAGCCTGCGCAGCTTTTTGGTGACTTTTGAGTGAAAATTCATCCTGGTCCGCGCGGCTAATACTGTACTTCTCCGAAACATTCTCTGCGGTCAGGCCCATATTGGTGTAGTAGTGGGGCAAGTCTTGCGCGAAATAGGGATTCGGCGAGAACTTGTAGCCCGCCATCGGAACCATTGTCATGGACTCGGCTCCGCCGGCAATGGCGGTTTCGATCTGTCCATTTTGGATAGCGTAGGCAACATGCGCGATCGACTGCACGCCCGAGGCACAATAGCGATTGATCGTTTCCGCAGGAACTGAATCAGGTAAGCCGGCGCGTAACGCAATCATGCGCGCCATATTCAGTCCCTGCTCGCCCTCGGGGAAGGCACATCCGATCACCACGTCTTCGATCTGGACGGGGTCAAGATTGGGCGTGCGCCGGAGTAAGGCTTGAATAACGGTAGCAGCCATTTCGTCGGGACGAACCGTGGCAAGTCCACCCCTTTTTGCTTTTCCGACCGGAGTCCGAACGGCACTTACAATTACAGCATCTCTCATTTTTGATTCCTCTCGCCTGTCTACGTATTTACCTGTATACATGTAAACAGGTACAAAAATTAATACTAATTCCTTAAGGGCTTCCCCGTCTGCAATAAATTCCACATGCGAGCTTGTGTACGCTCATCCCCAAATAGGGAAAGGATGGCTTCGCGTTCCAGGTCAAGAATATATTGCTCGGTCACCCATTGCGGACGAGTGAGCTCACCACCGCACATGACATAGGCGAGTTTGCCTGCAATATGATGGTCATATTGCGTGATGTAGTTGCCCTCCTTGAACATCCAGGCGCCGATGCGGATGGCCGCCAGTGCATCACGCCCCGCTGCATAGATGAGTTCAGGCGCAGGCGGCCGGTATCCCACCGTAACCATGTGCAGGACTTCCAGCTTTGCCTGAGCAAGGAGATGATCTCGATTCATGCTGATCCGGTCTGCAGATGAGAGGATACCCATGCTGCGGGCTTCCTCAGCGCTCGCAGCAACTTTTGCCTGGCCCATTTGCAGAAATGCCCTTTGTAAGGCGGCGAGTGGTTCGGCATTTTCAATGCGCATGACCGGATTGACAATCCGGCGCAGCATTTCTTTTGTGCCGCCCCCGGCCGGGATCACACCTGCACCCAGTTCAACGAGCCCGATATAGGTTTCGGCCGCAGCGACCACGCGCGAGCCATGCATTGTGATCTCACAACCGCCACCAAGCGTCAATCCCGCGGGAGCAATGACGACAGGCTTTGCTGAATAGCGCATGCGCATGTTCATCTCCTGCAATTTCCTCACCGCGGCTTCGAGCATATCCCACATGCCTTGCTGAGCGCCGACGACCATCATAAACAGGTTTGCGCCCGCGCTGAAATTATCCGCCTCATTACCGATCACCAGACCATCGAAGTCTGTCTCGAGCCGGTCCAGCGCTTCATGGGTCATGTTCATGATATCGTCATCGAGGGCGTTCATCTTTGTATGAAACTCAAGACAGGCCACGCCATCGCCCAGATCACGGATCGTCGCCCCGAGGTTCTGTGACACCACCTTCGCCTGCTTCAAAACGATCACACCTTCAGGGCGCTTGAGCTTGACGTACTTTTGTTTGACCGCATCAAAGACGCCAACCTTCTCACCGTTCTTGTATTGATAGAACGACTCAAACCCGGCCTTGAGCATGGTGTTTACCCATCTGGCCGGCGCATACCCTGCCGCTTTCATCCGCTTCACCGTCTCTTTTACGCCGAGCAGATCCCACGTTTCAAACGGCCCGGCTTCATGCATAAATCCCCAGCGCACCGCGTCATCGATCGGCTTCATGGTGTCGGCAACCTCAGGAATGATGGAGGAGGCGTATTGGAAGCCCTGATAGGTTAACGCCTTGACGAGCTGCGCGGCTTTGTCATCCGCCTCCAGCAGAACCTTGAGCCGGTCCCCGAGGCCCTCCAGGTCTTTCGCCGCCTTGACCGAGTCAAAGCGCGGCTTTGTCGGGGGAACGTGTTCCAGCGTGTTCAGGTCCAGCGACCAGAACTCTTTGCCGCCATCGTCCTTGCGAACCTCTTTATAGAAACCGATCCTGGTTTTATTGCCGAGCCATTTGCGTTCGATCAATGCTGCGATTATTTTATTCGGCGCTTCGGCTTTCAGATATTCCTGTCCCAACCTATCGTGCGGAATCAACGGTGCGAGATTGCGCCCAACATGATCCCACACATCGATCCCGACCAAGTCCATCAAGCGGAAGGTCGCAGTCTTCGGGCGCCCCATCAAAGGGCCTGTAATGGCATCCACTTCATCGACAGTGTAGCCATTCTTCAGGATGAAATCCATTCCGAAGGCGCCCGTTCCAAACGCAATCCGGTTCCCGATGAAGTTGGGGGTATCTTTACACAAGACCACGCCTTTGCCGAGGCGATATTCACCGAACCACGCGATGAACTCAACGATTTCCTTATCCGTATCTTTCGTTGGGATGATTTCCAACAACTTCAAGTAACGGGGCGGGTTGAAGAAATGCGTCCCCAGGAAATGTCTTCTGAATTCCTTCGAGCGTTCCATGACAATCTCGTTAATCGGAATGCCTGATGTATTGGTGGAAACAATCGCCGTGGGTTTGCGGGCTTCATCGACCCGCTTCATCAAACCCTGCTTGATTTTCAAATCCTCGACAATGGCTTCACAGATCCAATCCGCTTCTGCCACCGCGCTGAAGTCATCTTCGAGGTTGCCGAGCTTCACGAATGTCTCCAAATCAGAAGACATCAGGTTGGCAGGCCTCGCTTTCAGACAACGCTCCCAACCTTCCCTGACGATCTTGTTCCGCGCAGCTTTATTATTGGTTGGCGCAATGTCGAGCAATGTCACGGGCACACCGGCATTCGCCAGATGCGCTGCGATTGCGGCGCCCATGGTCCCAGAGCCAATTACGACTGCACGATAGATTTGGTATTTCATATATGTCTCTCCGAGGGGCTTGTCTACTTATTTACGTGCCAGCACCCTTACCTCAACTCTTTTCCGCTATACCCTAGGATCTGCCTGGCCACAACCAGACGATTGATCTGCCCGGTACCTTCGTAAATGTCAGTGATCTTCGCGTCGCGGAACCATTTCTCGGCAAGGAACTCGCGGCTGTAACCCAGTGGTCCCAAAATCTCGACGACCTTTTGCGTGATTTTCGTGCAGACATCGCCCGCTTTCACCTTGCTCATCGAAGCCTCCAGCGCATTCGGCTTTTTGTTATCCGCCATCCAGACCGCCTTGACCACCATCAGCCAGGCGGACTTGAGCATGATTTCCATATCGATCACTTCGCGCTCAATATTCGATAATTTCTGACGCGGCAATCCATAGCGGATCTCGACTCCGTTCTCGGCAAGCTTTTCTTTTAGAAATTCGAAAGCGGCTCGAGCAACACCCAAGCCGGAGGCAGCCACGAGCGGCCGAGTTGCATCGAACGTTGCCATGGCACCCTTGAAGCCAGAGGTTGTCTTCTCGACCGTCGCACTGCCCAGGATATGATCGAAGGGAACCCGCGCGTCCACCAGGGAAATCGCGGCAGTGTCGCTGACCCGAATGCCAAGTTTGCGTTCCAGCTTTACGACCTTCACTCCGGGGGTCCCACCTTCTACGACAAATGCCCGCAGCCCTGCCCGCCCCGCCGAAGGATCAATTGTGGCCCAAACCACAATATAGCCCTTGCCGAGTTTTTCATACTCAGTGAAGGATTTATCTCCGCCTGTCACAAAGATCTTTTCGCCATTGAGAACCCATTCGTTCGTCTTTTCATCCAATACGGCCCGCGTGCGAATGGCTGAGTTATCCGAGCCCGCGCCGGCTTCTGTAATACACATCGCCGCGAAGGTCGGCTTCTCGCCATTGAATCTGGCCAGGAATTTTTCCTTCTGTTCGGGCGTACCCGCAGAAAAGACCGCAGCTGCACCCAACCCCCCACCCGGCAGGCAATGATACATGCCCAGGTCTCCGTAGGCCAGTGCTTCGATCTGCGCGGCGATCATCTGATATCCGATCGGCGGGTGTTTCCCATTCCCGCCTCTCCCCTCGGGACTGCCGCTGCTTTGGGCGGCGTGCGCAGTGTCCCTTTGGGATGGCCGGGGTGAGGGCCCTTCCGTTGGAGCCAGGCTGCTGCCCCCTGCCGCTTTCATTGCCACGTGCATGAATTCAATATAATCCCAGGGGATCTCATGTTCGTGCTCGTCAAAATACCGGGAACGCGGCCGCATCATTTCTTCGGCGACCGTTTTCAACATGAACTGCATCTGCGTGATCGGTTTAGGTGCTTCAAATTCAATGGACATCGTTTCCTCCTATACGATAGCTAATCCGGTAAACATCGCAAATCCCCTCCCGTTCCTCATCCACATCTCAACAGGGTGCTCACGGATATATCCATGCCCACCCAGGATTTGCACGGCACGGTCAGTGACCATCATCACCATATCCGCTGCGCCGGTAGCAGCAAGATATGCTTCGGTGAACGCCTCTTCCCTGCCAGTGTCCATTTTCCAGGCAGCTTCCCAGGTCAGCAGACGGACCGCTTCGATCTCGGTCCGCATTTCGGCGAGCATGAAGGCAATCGCTTGTTTCTGGGCGACTTTGACGCCGAACACCTCACGCTCTTTGGCGTAATTACATGAATATTCAAATGCCGCATTGGCGACACCGACCGCGGTCGCGGCAGTTGCAAGACGCAATGCAGCAAGAATAGGTTCGAAAGCATGGCCTGAGGCGCCGCCCAACCTGCTGGATGCGGGGACTTTTAGATTGTCCAAATGCACTCGATATAAGGGGAGGGCGTTCAAGCTCATCAATTTTTCCCGCTCTTCGCTGATGATCAATCCTGTTGCATCTCTGGATAGTATGAACCCTTGTGTCCGCCCGTCCAGATTGGCATAGACGAGGATAGACTCTGCGTCCTTCGCAAATGGAACAAACGCTTTCTCACCGTTGAGAACATATTCCCCACCGTTTAGCACGGCGGTTGTCTTGAGGGAGTTGGGATCGAAATCAAATGAGTATTCAAGCAGTGCCGCCGTGTACGGGCACCACTCCCCTTCAATAACCTTTGGCAGGTAGGTTTGTTTTTGTTCCTCACTGCCTGCCAGCAAGATCGGTGTCGCAAAGAGTGACGGTGTCATGACAGAGAGCGTAGCAGCCAGATCGCCAAACGCCATTTCCTCGATAGCCAGCACCCCGGTCACTGCGCTCCGCTCTCCGAAGCCGCCATAGGTTTCAGGAACGGAAGCTTGTAACAGGCCAATCTCCCAGCCTTTGCGGATAAGGCTCTTTGATAATTCGCCGCCCTCCTCCGCTTCACGCGCAGCTGGACGCAAGTCATTGTTGGCATATTTTCCCACCGCTTCGACGAGCATTTGTTGCTCTTCAGTCGGTTCAAATGAATACATAAGCCCTCTCCTTTCATTCTGATACACAAGAAGACAAGTAACCCGATAGCATGGATCTGACTATGTGTTTACTGGTGTACCTGCATACGTAGTTACCCTTTTGCCAAGTTCTGCCAGCAGCATATGCTCTTCCTGCAGTCTCCGGTAACGGGCGGGCCCTCCCTGCCCCAACTCATCGGGATTGGCGATTTCAAGCATGCCATGTTGGTATAAATATTCGACGTATGCGCCCGTTTTTTCGATCACCAGCAGCCCGCTATAACCACTGGTTTCACCATAGACCGCCTTACATATTTCTTCCATTGTGAGTGGTTCATGCATTGCACTGATCGCTTTATTCATCCGGCGGAGGATATTTTGTTTCGTCGCTTCGATCTGGGCGGGAAGATCGGTGATCACATCATCGTGGCCGTTCAAAATGAGCCGCGCCTCTCCTGACCATTGTTGGAAGCGAGCAAGTGATTCAAGATAATGATCGAGCCCGCTATATGGATTAATCGATTCAGGGGAAAGATGCGGCGTGACTCTCTCCACCACCATATCTCCACAAAAGATCACATCCTCCAGGCGGATCGCCACATGACCGGGACAATGCCCGGGGAGATGGATGAGTTCAAGCGAACCGAGCCGCATTTCCACTGCTGCGTAGGTGAAATCGACAGGGACAGATTGGTAAATAGCCTTTGTAAACCGATCAATACTGAGAATTTGCTCACGTGCTTCTTCAGAGAGACCTGTCTCACCTAGAAAAGAAGCGAGTCGGCGCCCCATGAATGCCAGTCTGGCTTCATGATGTGCGACTATCTGCAAATCCAGTTCATGGACTCCGATCTTCGCACCGGTGATAGGTCGCAGCCTGGAGAGCCCTCCGAAATGATCAATGTGTGCGTGTGTCAAAAGAATGTGAGTTAAATCGGAAGGCTGCAAGCCCGCCTGCTGTAATCCGGAGACTAAATTTTCATGGGAAGTGTTCGTACCGGAACCAGAGTCGATCAAAACGCAATATTCATCTTTTTGAACAACATAAGCATACGCCCAAAAGTTAGGGAAGGCTTCCAGTGGGATACGATGGATTTTCGCCCCACGCGCAGTTTCGAAATGAGCGAAGGTCGCACTTTCAGTCATTGCTTGAGCAGACCATTCAGGAGTAGGTTCGAATAGTGGTCGGCAATCTGATTGATCTCGAGGGGACCGTTAGGGCGATACCAGGTGATCGTCCAGTTCAGGATGCCAAGGATCGCGCGGGCGGTGAGAGCAGGATCGTCAACCTTAAAGCATTTTGCACTGACCCCTTCGACAAGTACCAGCCGCCATAAACTCTCAAACTTATCGCGGTTGGGCACATGCCGGGCATGTTGTTTCCGCTCCAGCGAACGATGCTCAAAAAGCAAAACTGCCGAAAGATCCGTGTTCTCTGCCAGGATTTGCAGATAAGCGCGGATCATCTGGCGTAGTTTTTCATCGGGGGGAATGGCTTGATTGGAAATGGCGGAAATACGTTCGCGCAGGAGTTCCAGTGCACGGTCAAGGATTGCCAGCAGAATTTCCTGCTTGGAGGAAACGTGATGATACAAACTTGCCTTTTGGAGGTTCACAGCTTCGGCAATGTCTTGCATCGAAGCGCCATGGAATCCCTTTTGGCGAAAGACCTGTGCCGCAGCCTCAAGAATATCTTCTCTGGTCATGGGCTCTCCCTACCGAACGGTCGGTTGTCTCGCTATAATAACGGAGGTGTCCAGGCCTGTCAAGGTTGGATATAATCGGCGCCAATGATCATCCAGGAATGAGGAGAACATGAAATATTTCATTACCGGTGCGACAGGATTTGTGGGGGGCGTGCTTGCAAAGCAATTATGTCAGGCAGGACATAGTGTCCATGCCTCAGTCCGGAGTCCCGAAAAAGCCAAGGAACTGGAAACCATTGGGGTGCAATTGTTCAAGGGTGATGTAACGGATAAGGAGTCTATGCGTGCTGCGATGACAGGCGTGGATGGTGTCTATCACGTCGCAGGCTGGTACAAGATCGGCACCGCGGATAAGACTGATGGCGAAAAGATCAATATCCAGGGCACGCGCAATGTATTGGAGTTAATGCAGGAATTGAAAATTCCCAAAGGCGTATACACCAGCACTTGCGCGGTCAATTCGGATACGCACGGTCAGCTTGTAGACGAAACCTACCACTTCACAGGGAAACACCTGAGCGAATACGACCGGACGAAGGCCGCCGCCCATGATCTCGCCAGGGATTTCATCGCCAAGGGAGTTCCGCTTGTGATTGTCATGCCAGGCATGATTTATGGACCCGGCGACACGTCCACGCTGAGGGCCAATATTATTGACTTTTTGAAGGGCCGGCTGCCGATGGTCCCATCCCAGACAACTCTCTGCTGGGCACAGGTCGAAGATATCGCCCACGGGCATGTTCTGGCAATGGAGAAAGGCAAGACCGGGGAGACTTACATCATTGCCGGGCAGCCATACAAACTGGCAGATGCCTTCAAACTTGCCAGCCAGATCACGGGGAAACGGGCTCCGATGGTGGTTCCGGCTCAAATCCTCAAGGCCATGTCGGTGATAGCCAGACCATTTGATGCTATGCTGCCCCCGACCTATACCTCAGAAGGGATACGCGTCGTTGCCGGTGTTACATACCTGGGCGATAACAGTAAAGCCCGGCGCGAGCTGGGCTATGACCCGCGTCCCTTTCGTGAGGGCTGGGAGGAGACTTTGCGTCATGAAATAAAATTGCTGGGTATGGTATAGCAATAATTATGCTTTACTAACTCCGAAAACTGCGCTTTCAATCATTTCGCAAGCCACCGGCATGTCAAGGATTTTTTGAATTCAGCGTGCGGCGCTTTTGACTTGAGCAAAATGGACCCTCCTATGTCTGGCAGTAGGGTTGTCCCCTACTGATTCATTCAGTTGCGCATTCAAAAAAATGCTATAATGAATTTATGGTAACAAGTGAAACTACACCTGAAATCATCCGTAATCCCCAGTCTGAAGAATCCCCTACATCGAAAGAAGCAGAACGCCGGTCAAGGAATATCGTAGCGCTGATCATTGCAGGAATTATCGTTGTATTGGCGCTCCTCGCCGTAGCGATCTATTTTCTGCTTCAACCTGCCACACCGACTGACCGGATCCGCGATGTGTTCATTATTGTTGTTGCACTTGAGTCATTGGTCATTGGTGTTGCCCTGATCATACTGATTATCCAGTTGGCAAGCCTTATTAATTTATTGCAAAATGAAGTCCGCCCTATTCTCACCGCCACCAGCGAGACCGTCAACAACCTGCGTGGTACCGCAGAATTTCTGGGAGAAAACGTTGTTGAGCCGGTCATCAAACTTAACAGCTATCTCGCAGGCATGAACCGCGTGATAGAATTAATGGGCATCAAGAAGAAATAAGTTAGAAGTTTTCTTCACAGCGATCTACAGATTTTGCAGAACGTACCCCACACGCTGCGTTCTGCCAAATTTGTGATGAAAGAAGTTCACAACTACCATTTCAAATCGTTTGCTAACCAGAAGGAGGTTACTATGTCTGACCGTGATGAGTTTGGGGCGTTTCTTGTAGGTTTCATCGTTGGAGGGCTTTCCGGAGCCGTGGTTGCCCTGCTGTTCGCACCGCAAACCGGTGAAGAGACCCGGGCATTGATCAAGGACAAATCTATTGAGCTGCGTGATAAGGCGCAAATGAGCGCCGAGGAAGCGATTGCCAGGGCCGAGGCAGCTGCTGCAGAAGCTCGCGCCCGTGCCGATGAGCTTTCCAAACAGCTTCGTGACCGTGGCCAGGAAGTCGTTGACGATGTTCGCGAGCGTGGTAAGAGTGCAATGGAAGCCGTTCGCAAGACGACCAAGAGGTCGGACGAGACCAGCGAAACGACAGCAGCCTAGTTTTTATTCGATGAGACCAGGGTTTGACGGGCAGCGTCAAACCCTTATTTTTTTGTCCACGGGATTCCCGAAGAGCATCGGGGTTGCCCTCCCGCTCGGTCCTGCCTCGGGGACTACCCTGGCACCGCCCGCCCCGGCAAGTGTAGTGCTTCGCTTGTGAAAACCCTTCTGCGGTTATTCTTCCGCCTGCTATACCATCAATTCGCCTTTACTTATGACCTGGTTGCCGCGGCCGTTTCATTCAATCGCTGGAAAAACTGGATCATAAGCGTGATCCCATTTATCGAGGGGCAGCGGATTCTCGAGATTGGTCACGGTCCGGGACACTTGCAGCGTGTCCTTCGCAACCGCAACTTGATCGTAATTGGAATTGACGAATCTGCGCAAATGGGTCGTCTTGCCAGGCGCAATTTGATGGCGCGAGGGTCTTCGCCCGCACAAATCTCTTCCTCCTCCGCTTCGCCGCAGAATGCTGCTCAATTCCATTCGGCCTACACGCAGATCAACCTCACTCGTGGGGTAGCCCAATACCTTCCCTTCTCAAATGAATCTTTCGATACGGTGATCGCTACTTTTCCTACTGAATACATCACTGACCCCAATACATTGGCTGAGGTGAGGAGATGCTTGATAGACGGTGGCAGGCTCATTGTGCTGCCTGTTTCACTGCCCAAGAATCCGTTTTTGGATTGGCTCTTTAAGGTCACCCATCAAAGCCCGGTTGAAGCGCTGGAAGTCGTCAGGTCCAGGCTCAAAGAGCCGTTTGTCGTCGCAGGTTTCCAGACGGTAGTTGAAACGCTTGATGTAAAATCGGGCATTTTGTTGGTCGTCCTGGCAAGAAAACCAGCGCTCTAAATAGGACACCCCTGATCTGCACTTCGTTAGTACCAAAAAGGATATTCCCATGTTGAAAAAACTGCGCGAGCCTGTCAATAGTCTCACCCACTGGGGCGGAGCCCTGCTGGCTGTGATTGGCCTGATCGCTCTGCTCATTGTTGGTTGGGGCTCACTCACGAAGATCATTTCATTGCTGATTTATGGGATCAGCCTTATCTTTCTTTTTTCTGCCAGTGCGACCTATCATATGGTGCGGGTCAAGGAAAAAGCTTTGGAAATCTTCCGCAAGATTGACCATGCTGCGATCTACTTCCTGATCGCAGGGACTTACACACCCTTTTGCATAAACGCCTTCTCTGGTTTCTGGAAATGGGGCCTGTTGAGCATTATCTGGTCCCTGGCATTGATCGGAGTGACTGCGAAAGTATTTTACATCCGTGCGCCCCGCTGGTTGAATGCAGGGATTTATTTGGTGATGGGCTGGCTCTGTCTTGCCGCGCTTGGACAAATGCTGGCTGTTCTTCCGGTCTGGGTCCTGATCTGGTTACTCGTTGGCGGCGCGATCTACACACTTGGCGCTATCGTGTACATTACCAAGATTCTCAACTTTGTTCCCGGCGTATTTGGATTCCACGAGATGTGGCATATCTTTGTGATGCTGGCTGCCGCAGCACATTTTGTTGCGGTAATGGGAGTGACGCGATAGTTCACCCAGGACTTTGATAAACAAACGCTTGTCACTTTGTCGCTGATGAAATCCGGGAACCTGTTGCCACAGTCTGCATCAGCCTATTTCATCGATCATTGGCTCTTCCTCACGGGATAATTGGAATGGCACTATTGGTGCCGGTCATTTTCGCAGTCATCCCCCATAACCAGCAGTTGCCGTTCAAGTTTGGAATTTTTACGTACCACCATGGGTTATTGAGATCTGCATTTTTCCCCACAATCTCAACTTCCTGACCCCGGTAGAGAATGGTAATCCGTTCGGCATTTGCTCTGGGTTTGGCGCGGCAATTGGCGCTCTCCACTGTGACAGTTGCTGTAGCGGTCTTCGTTGGCTCTCTTTGGTGATTCAGCGACTGTTGAGGGAAAAGGTCAGCTGGCAGGAATCGCACATACCCGGGTAATCCCGCTGGGGCAGGGAGCAGACTGATCAGGCTAAAGGCTGCGATCACCAGCATGGAAAAGGCAACCACCCAACGCGCCGCAAGCTGCTCCAAAACTGGTCTGCCCTGTTCCGTGATACGGGCACCCAGCGCTGCCTCCCGGTTGAGGCTCAACAGACTGTAAAGCGGTGCAGCGACATACAGGCTGCCTTGCCAAAACAGCAGGATACATAAGCTAAGCGTACGCCAGTTCCGATCGGCCGCAAATGCCAGCAGACCGGCCAGCATACAGATCAACCCAATGGCAGTCTCCCATTGGGTAACCTGAATCGCGTGCCAGATCCTGGATGAAGTTTTCGATTTGGGCGTACGCAAAAAGACGCCTTCCCGTTGCGCGAGGCCCTGAATGCAAGCCAATGTCACCGCCCAACCCAGGCTGAAAAAATTGTACATGGTTGCCACTGCCACGCCCAGAGAAATCTTCAACCTGTTGCGCAGGACCCACAGGAAGCGCAGAATGTGAAGGAATAGGAAGACAGCCGGAATAATGAGGATCGTGTTGGTGAGCGGCCGTACCTGAATGGGACTGGACAAGAGATGGAAAAGGGCCCCCACGACCAGGAAAAATGCGAAGAGTAAATTGAATACATCGGAAAACCATCCCAACCCACCGACAAGATAATAATAACGCTGTGCAAGGGTAAGCTTATTCTCAGGGTCCACCCAATGTGCCCAGGGCATCAGGGCCTCCCAATGTTTCCTGAGGAGCTGAATACCGCCGAAGCACCAACGGAAACGCTGCTTCTTTAGACCTTCGAAATTGAAGGGCATCAAACCGGTTCCAAACGGTTTATTGAGATACAGGGATTGATAACCTTTTTTCAAAATCCGCAAACTGGCTTCTGCATCTTCGGTAATGCACCACTCATCCCAGCCGCCGATCTCTTCCAGCACAGCTTTGCGGATCAATCCCATGGTTCCAGCAAAAATGATGGCATTGCGTTCGTTGCGGGAGGGCATCGAGACTTCAAAGAAATACTTATAGCCGCGATACGTAGACTCTGAAAATACATCGCTTTTAGAATCCCGATAATCCTGTGGTGTCTGTACAAAAGCGATTTGTGGATTGGCAAAAGCAGGCACCAGCTCACGCAGGAAATCCAGGTCTACCTGGTAATCTGCATCGATGATCCCGATGATCTCTGCCTCCGGATTGGTCTGCGTGACAGCAAAGTTCAACGCCCCAGATTTATAACCCGGCCAATGCTCCAGGTGCAAACAGTGGAAGTTCGGACCCAGTTCGCGGCAGATTTCTTCCAAAGGTCGCCAGGTCTCCTGCAAAGGAGTGTTGTTATCCACTACCAGTACTTCAAAGTTGGGGTAGTTCAACTGTGCCAGTGAGCTGAGGGTCTTTTGCAGGATCTCGATCGGTTCATTATAGGCAGGGACTTGTAATGACACCATGGGCCAGTAATCAGGGACAGGTTCGAGCTTATCCACGAGACGGTGCCATCGAACGCGGCAGACTACATCCAGGCTTTCATGCATGTGCGCCAGTGCCAACAGCAGGGTGATCGCTTCCAGGAAAAAGAAGAGCAGCGCAAAAATGAAGGATAAGGGGTTCAGGGGCGAAAAGGCCGTGAGCAGAAACGTATATAGGATGAAAAGCCCGGTCGTCATCAATGTCATGGCCCAGGTCACTTGCCCAGGGGCATTCCAGTCAGGCAATCGGATGATCCAGAATAATCCAAATACAAAAGCGACCGTGGAAAGACCGAAAATTTCAAAGAACTTGCCAAAGGTGAATAACGCAAGGAGATCCCCCACAAAGAATATGGCTGCCAGCCAGACCAGCGAAAAAACGAAATCACTGCGTCGCAAACGTGATCCCATGATCAGCGTGGCGAACAGGCTGAGTGCAAACCAAAGTGCGGAGAGGTATAAGGCGCGTATCAGCATTTAGACCATTAAGGGAAAAAACGGATCAGGAGCAGCCAGCTAATAGGGATGGATGCCAGCCAGATGACCACCGCGAGGATCAATACCACCCACAATCGAATTCGATCTCCCCGCGAGCGAGCCAGGGAACGAAGCCGCAGCGCCTGAAATGCCGTGATAGGGGCCAGTAGAACCGCGCCTACGCCACCCAGGAACAATGCCAGCAGCGCCAGTGATAACCAGCGAAAGGCTGGTCTGGCCAGTCCTGGAGCTTTTTGAAGATAAGGCGTTTCAAAGGTCCGGTTTTTGGGAATATTGATGAGCAAATCCCGCCCGCTCCTCACCTGATAGAACTCCTCTGTTTCATAGACATAGGCCAGAAAGGGTTCCTGCTTCAATAAGGTTTGAATGGCAGTACGCAGCTCTTTCTTTGTATCCGGATAATTTGGATCCAAAGAATAAGCGCGGCTCAGGCACATGAGCTGTTCTTCTGTGGAGGGAGCAGCCTGGGAGCGCAAATACCAGGCGCGAGGTTCGTTGGGGGCGACGCTGGTTGCCCTCAAGCTGGATTGATAGGCCTGCTCTCGCTTGCCCTGCTGGGCAAAGTGCCCCGCTTCCTCCAGCAGTTGAGAAACCTCGATCTGGAGTTTCTTTTGCATAATGGATCTCGAAAATTGCTAAAGTACCCTAAGATGACTAACGTATCAAGTGGTGCATCGTGATGATTATAAGTCCTTTATCAATATCAGATCATATTTTGCATCTCTTCTTCAATGCTGGTGATTCTCCAATTGCCCTGCTAATCTCAGCCAGCATAGGTTATCTTTCCGGTCTCTCGCAAAAAGCCTTTTTCCAGTGCTCAGCTACATTTTGATAGGCTGAGTTTTCGATCACCAAATACCGATAGGAGAGAAAAAGAATTCTTTCCTGTCATTTCAAGATTGTGAACATCATCTCTTGACGAATGCTGCCCCCAGGATTATAAGTGCAGCGATGCTTATGAACACATCTCATGTAATCCAAAGTAAGGAGGTGATCGCCTTGGACGCCGATGACCATTTATTGCGCCCAACGTTGATTTGTTTAATCATCTCCGAAATGCGATTGTTCCAGGTACAAGTGAATCGCGTTCAAAGGCGCGACACTTTCCTGCCTGCGCTTGATGGCTAAATAACGGTTCACTGCTGCCTGAGCCAGTCGCCACCTTCGGAGATCATACTGAAGGTGGTTTTCTTTTTTCTCTAAGGAGGTAGATATGGCTTTCATCAGTGAACTGACCGGCCGCCCCGTCACCGATATTGACGGCACTCAAATAGGGGTCTTGAAAGATCTGGTAACTCGTTCCTATAAAGAGTTTACGCATCCGGTCGTGGATGCAATTGTGGTACATGCCAAGGAGGGAGACCGCGCCATACCCTATTCTGATCTGGCTGCATTGCTTTCAGCCGCCATTCCATTAAAGCGGCCTGCCCGCGAAATTTCTCCATATGAGGCTGGCGAGAATGATCTTCATCTGGTCGAGGATGTGCTGGATAAACAAATCCTTGACACGGACGGTGCGCGCGTCGTACGGGTCAATGACATTGAGCTTGTGCGTGTCAATGGAGATGTCATTGTCAGTAATGTGGATATTGGCATGTTAGGGATTCTGCGTCGCATTGGACTGGAAAAATTAGGGCGCTGGTTTTCCCGCCATAGCAAAAGGGATCTCGCAACCGGCACCATTTCATGGGATTTTGTGGAACCCCTTACTCATGACCGTTCCATGCGCTTGAAGGTACCGGCCGAGAAGTTGGCAGAATTACACCCGTCAGATATTGCAGAGATCATTTCCGATCTGAACCGCGCCGAGCACAGCGACTTACTCCATAAATTGGATATCAAACAATTGGCGGACACGCTCGAAGAAGTAGAACCGGACTTCCAGGCCAACCTGCTCGAACACTTTACAGATGAAAAAGCTGCTGATGTGCTCGAAGAGATGTCACCGGATGAAGCCGCCGATTTGCTGGGTGAACTTCCGCCGGAACGCAGCCGCGACTTGCTCCAGCTCATGGAGACAGAAGAGGCAGATGAAGTTCGCGAGCTCTTGCGATACGAAGAAGATACGGCCGGTGGCTTGATGACCACCGAGTATGTCAGTGTTTTCCCTACCATGACCGCCGAGCAAGCCATCGAGCATCTTCGCAAAGTTGGTGAAGAAGCGGAACTCGTTTACTACGTCTATGTCACCGATCAGGAGAATCACTTGATTGGTGTCTTTTCTCTCAGCGACCTGATTATCGCCCAACCTGAAACGCCGATTACAAGCTTCATGCACAAACGGATCGTGAACGTCAAGCTGGATGAGAAGCAGAATGAGATTGCTCAAATCGTCGCAAAATATAATTTGATGGCGGTGCCTGTCGTGGATGCAGAGAATCATTTACACGGCATTGTGACTGCCGACGATGCGCTCGATAAGATCCTGCCGACTTCCTGGAAAAAGCGATTGCCACATTTCTTTGGAGCGCTCGAATGAACAACACGCTCATCCTTCTCCGCGAAAAGTGGGTGGCAAATCGCTGGCTGCGACGTGTCGGCCTACTGCTTTCTGTCTTTGGTCCTGCCACGATTGCTGCTATGGCTGATAACGATGCTGGCGGCGTGGCAACCTATTCCATCGCAGGTGCAACGCTGGGTTATCCTGTCTTATTTCTGTTGTTCCTGATCACCCCTCTGCTGGGCATTACACAGGAAATGGGGATGCGCCTGACTTTGATTACGCGGCGCGGGCTGGCGGACCTCATCCGTGAAAAGTTTGGCGTGAAAGTTTCGCTCTTTATCTTCCTGGGTCTGTTGATTGCAAATATGGGAACGATTACTGTTGAGGTCTCTGCAATTAAGACAACCAGTGGAATGCTCAATATCCCAACCCTGCCATTCGTGGTTGTAATCCTGCTGATCTCCTTTCTCTTCATTACGCGAGGCAACTACAAGCTCACACAAAATGTGATGCTGGTTGTCTCCCTCTTCTATTTGACCTATATCATTTCGGCGGTCAAAGCCAAGCCGGATTGGGGTCTGGCTTTCAGCAATCTGGTCTACCCTCACGGTGTGGCATGGACGGGCACATATCTTCGCAACTATCTGATCATCGGCATGGGCGTACTGGGAACGACGATCACTCCCTGGGGACAGTTCTTTATCAGCAGCTTTGCGTTCGATAAGAAAATGGAAAAGAACACTTTGAAGTATTCGCAGCTGGAGACCTATTGGGGCGCCTTCCTGACCAACTTCTTCTCCTTCTTCATGGTTGTGGCAACGGCCGCGACTCTCTTCGTCCGGCACATTAATTTGATTTCGGGTGAGCAGGCAGCCGAAGCGATCCGTCCTTTCGCCGGAGAATTGGCTGCAACTCTCTTTGCAGTTGGCATTCTGACCGCGGCCTTCATGGGGCTGATTATCGTTCCACTTTCGACCGCCTATGCCTTCTCTGAGTTCTTTGGCTTATCTGGAAGCCTGGACAGCGACTATCAGAAAAGCAAGACATTCTATATTCTATTCATTGTCCAACTGGTGGTCGCGGCCTTGGTCACTTCCATCCCCGGCATTTCACTCTTTCACTTTGCCATCGCTACCCAGGCATTGAACGCCATGATCCTGCCGCTGGTGTTTTACTATCTGATCAGGCTCACAAGCAGCAAGGCGCTGATGGGGGGCTTTGCAAACAACGGTTTTCAGAAGTACTTTACTTCAATAGCTTCGGTTTTGATCGCGCTTGCTTCGCTTTTCACCGTTGTTGCCATTGTCTTGCGGTGGTAGACAGAACTTTCAAATCGACTCTGCAAAAAGCCCCGCGCCTAACCGGCGCGGGGCAAGCTTTGAGAGGTGCCCGGATCGGCATAATGACTTAGCCAGCTTGGCTCAAAATCGCTGTCCGTTGTTCCTTTGCGGTGCACATCCGTTTCAACGAATACCCCATCTGGAGTGGGACTGGAATTTCTTTGATTTCAACCCGTGAATTTGCTACGGTTCGGCTCTGACCTCATAGGCTTGAATACTGTGCGGCTTGATCCCAGGGCCACGTTTGAAAATCACACGCTGGTTTGGTCGCAGGGTATTCACACCGGGGCCAATATCATTGATATGTACAAATACGTCCGGCCCGCCGTTATCTGGCAGAATGAACCCGTGAGAATCAAAGAACTTCTTGAGTACCCCACGTTCATAGCCGAGAGGCAATTCTTTTAGCGGCCCCTTTTGCGAGGGTCCGGGGCTACTCTCAGAGCGATCATTCGGTGAGCCATTCGCGAATTGGTCTTTATTCGACATAAACCATCTCTCCTGGCAATTGACGGCTAATCTGAGAATTCTTCTCTGGTTTGTATTACAAGCATACAAGAAAATCCCCGTTTCGGCAAGCTGAATTTCCTGATAACTCATGGGATTCTCAAGAATGAAAATGAGTCCGCGAATGGTGGCGAATCCCCAGAAGACATCGTGCCCAAAGGGTATTCCACAAAGTTCGCGGACAAAATGAATGCTCGCCCGGAGAATGCACTTTTCTCTGATCCTGTTGCCTCGCTCATTTCATTCGGATCTCACAGTGATCCTGGCGTAATCCTGTACTAATCCTGTACTGATCCTGTACTCGTCTCTCGGTATGCTTCCCTGGAAGCAATTGGACTGTGTTGCATTGAGAAGCGTTCGACCCCGGAGCAAGTATCTCGTTTCCAGTTCGCCCCTCCCTTTCCTATGACGCTGGCGGTTCATTTTTTGTGCCCGGTCCCGATCTAATTCCCTGGCACTATCGCAGGACTCAGAAATCGGCAAATACCGGGCATTCATGCGGCTCCAATCATTCCCCGTGCCAAAATGCTGCCCGGAGCTAAAGGATTAGAAGTGCAATCGAATCGTGGTTTTTTGGGCTGTAAATCTTGCTCTAGCTCCCCCACTGAGGATTTCTCCAGGAGTGTTACAGTCTCACATCAAAGATATGCACTGATCTTCCCCGGGAACAAAATCAAATATAATGCGGTTAAATGAATAGGTAAATTTGGATACCAAGAAGAAATTTACAGGAGAGAAAATGGAGAAGAAACCTGCTTTAGAGGCGCAACTTGTACAGGAATTTGTCGGCAAATCACATGCCGATTTGGATGGAGTAAAAGAATTATTGGCACAAGAGCCTGCTCTTATCAACAGTGCCTGGGACTGGGGCGGCGGGGATTGGGAAACAGGTCTGGGTGCGGCAGCCCATATGGGCCGGAGCGACATCGCAGACTACTTGCTCGAAAATGGCGCACGTTTAGACTTGTTTACCGCAGCCATGCTTGGAAAACTGGAAATCGTCAGAGCCACGCTGGAGCTATATCCCGATGCGATCCATATGCCTGGCCCACATGGCATCTCATTGATCGCACATGCACAGGCAGGGGGCAACACAGCCAGGGAAGTATATGACTATCTGAAGTCCCTTTCAACCCAGAGGACAACAGCTTCTGCCTAGAAGATGTGGGCAGCCTTCCAAAATCTACCAGATTCTGATAGAGCGGCGAATAGCCAAATCAAATCCCATCTGCTAAAATAGAACCACCACACTCCCAGTGGGGTGTTATCATAGACAGTATGGCTTTCATTAAAGAACGCTTCAACCCTCTACAAGCCATCTCTCAAAGCCAGAGATTGCCTCTGGCTTTTGTAGGTCCTGACCCTGGTAGCCCAAATCTCCGCTACGCCGCGTGTTTTGTACAGCAACAAAGCATACTCCGCACATCGGAAGGAAAAAACGGATGAAAAGAACGCTTAAGCATATCAGCTACGCGATGGGTAACTTCGCGAATACTATTGCCTATCAAGTGTTTGGGAACCGCATCCAGTTTTATTATGTAGATATCCTCG
>DATGYJ010000297.1:0-5036 GCA_035298105.1 Anaerolineales bacterium
ATCGGGATGCCTGGCACTATGACCCGCACGGCGGCTGGTACGCTGATTATCGGCCTATTAAGAAAATCGGGATTGATGAGACGGTGATCATTCAATCGCTTGGGAATGGCTTTATCGGCTCCCGCGACCGCAGTTTGTATCTATTCAATATTCTTAACCGTGCCGTAGGAAAGATCGATTTTGAATATATGAAAATGGTGAACCGCCAGGGTTGTACATTACCGGCAAAAACGTGGAAGAAATCGGTGGCCTATTTCAAAAAGACCGGTGAATGGACAAACGTGACCACAGGGCACGCATCCAACGCGGATGTTGTCGTCACCCAACCCGACCGTGGCGACCACGGACGCTATGCACTTTGCGTTGGTACGGCAAAACGAGGATTAGCTCCCTGCATGCCAACCTGGTGCTCCCCCATATCCAACGAAACGAATGCTTACTGGGAAGTGCAATTAGCTGCTACGCCGGCAGAAGTAACCAAGTCTGCACGGCAAAAGGCTAGTGAGTATATCTCCCAGGCCTGTCACTTGTTCACTGAGTTGGATCCGCAGGATCCAGCTTATCAGCCCCTGGAGAGCCTTTTAGCAAAGGCTGATGAGGAATTCTACCTGGGAAATCTTGACGAATCAGCCAACAATATGGAATTATCGCACTGGGCAAAAGCCACCCGCGCCTATACACGTGCGCAAGTTCGGGCATTACAAGTAATCCAGGCGCTTCATCAAACGCCGGAAAAGCCTGAAGATTTCGGTGTGCAGAGAAATTAAGATACTTCGATGCGGATGAAAAAATAAATGGGAGGAAGTTGTTCCGCCCATTTTAGTGACAAAATACTTCTTGAAATTCCGCGTATTTTACGTATAATGAAACATATGAATATATACTCAGGTGTTAAAGAAACTACGGAACGAAGATGGCAGCCTCCGTTTTAGATGAACATTCAGGAGCGCATGTGGCTGAGCTTTTTCGAGCATTCAGCGATACGAGCCGGGTTCGCATTATGTCCGCTTTGTTGGATGGTGAGAAAAACGTGAGCAATCTTGCTCGATTGGTCGGCATCACAGAATCAGCCGTGTCACATCACATGCGTGGATTGAGACAAACCCATGTTGTCACCGCGCGCCGCGATGGCAAAGAGGTTTATTACAGCATTACCGATCCGCATATCATCACCCTGTTCAGCCAAGGGGTAAGACATGTGCAGGAAAAATGATCTCCCTCTTTGGATAATCTCACTCATCATCATGTTTAGCGTGATGTCCGCGCTAACGCCGATTTCCGACGTTGATAGTGATGGATATTTCGATTCTCTAATCACTGAGGGATTACTGCTCTTTCCGTTAATTTCCTCAATCCTCGAACATTCTGCTCGACGGGATCGAATCTCGTCAGACAGTCTCTCTATCCCCCGAGTTCTTTCTCGTCGTTTTTTACATCCTCCCATTCTCGCTTAATCACATAGTTTACCTGCCACAATCATTTGCTGGCAAGCTGAACCCCGCGTGGTGTTTCCACGCGACCTCCTCGGTTGCCTTTCCAAGGAAGAACGCTATGACACTCGAAAACTGGTATCTAAAAAACAAATCGCGCATCATGCGTGAAGTCAAGGTTGCCATCCCACATTACAAGAAGTTTCTTGTGCAAGCTTATGGAATGGATGTAGCAAAAACTGTCGTCAAAGAAACACTTCAACGTTTTGAAGATTTGCTGCCTGAGCTTCCATACATTGGCGGTGACGAAAACATCCTGACTGAGAATTTATATCTATCTGCTGCCATGCTGGCTATGTACCAATCACTCAAAGCACGCGGAAAATCAGTCGAGGAAGTTGCTGCCCTAATCTATCAAGGAACTTCCAAGTTCTATAACAGTTTCCCTTTTAGATTATTGCTTCGTTGGCAGGGCAGGCAACTGTTCAGCCAGAAGCGCTTGGATCAGCGCCGCCGCGATGCGGCGATTAGTCAGGAGCGCCATTACCCCGAAGATTGGGTCTTTGAAAGCGTTGAAGGCGATGGGCAATCATTTCAATTTGGCGTGGACTACACAGAATGCGGCATTATCAAATACCTGACACGACAAGGCGCGCCCGAACTGGCTCCTTACTTGTGCTGGCTTGACTACCCTATGTGTGCTGCTATGCGAGTCAAACTTGTCCGAACCGAAACGATCGCCCGAGGCGGTGAAAGGTGCAACTTCCGCTTCGGGCGCGGACCTGTAGTGGAAGTCAAACCTGATTTTTTGAAAAACTGATTGGAGATACTCAAATCTTATGGACAGTCAACTCGAACAAGCCATACTCCAGGGCCTCACCGAACAGGAAGCCCGTGAGCGGCTTGCCATTGATGGATACAATGAACTACCGAGTGCAAAGAAACGCACCTTCTTCCATATCCTATTGGAAGTGTTGCGCGAGCCGATGTTCCTGATGCTAATTGCCTGTGGTGTACTCTACCTCTTTCTGGGCGATCAGGAGGAAGCCATCATGCTGATGGGATTTGTGCTTGTCATCATCGGCATCACGTTTTATCAGGAGCAAAAGACGGAACGCGCCCTGGACGCCTTGCGGGATCTCTCCAGTCCGCGTGCATTAGTCATTCGCGATGGCAGGCAGCAACGCATCGCGGGACGTGAAGTGGTTCGCGATGACATTGTATTGATCGCCGAGGGAGACAGAGTTCCCGCAGACGCCGTTTTGTTGACAGGATCAAATATAAGCGTTGATGAATCACTATTAACTGGTGAGTCGGTCCCAGTCCGAAAAAGACCGTGGGATGGTCAGTTGGAGATGGGCCATCCAGGTGGTGACGACCAGCCGTTCATCTACTCTGGGACGATGGTGGTGAAAGGTCAGGGTGTGGTGCAAGTCCGAGCGACTGGTATCCACACAGAAATCGGGAAGATAGGCAAAGCACTTCAAATCCTGGAGCCCGAAGATACTAACCTTCAACAGCAGACCGGGAAAATTGTGCGCAATTTTGCGATGATCGGTTTGGCGATGTGTGCCGTCGTTGTCATCGTTTATGGTTTGACACGCGGCGATTGGCTGCATGGATTTCTGGCAGGCATCACGCTCGCCATGGCAATGCTGCCAGAGGAATTCCCAGTCGTTCTAACCATCTTCCTCGCGTTGGGTGCCTGGCGTATTTCCCAACGACATGTACTGACTCGCCGCGTTCCAGCGGTCGAAATGCTTGGAGCAGCCACCGTTTTATGTACCGACAAAACAGGAACCTTGACGCAAAACCGCATGACCGTGACACATTTGATGCAAGGGAACGAGATGTTGGAAGTTGGCTTGAAGCAGCGCAACTTGCCCGAGTCATTTCACGAGCTGGTGGAGTTTGGCATCCTGGCCACACCACCAGATCCATTCGACCCCATGGAGAAAGCCATCCAAGAGCTGGGTGGACGGACACTGGTCAACACCGAGCACCTGCACGCAGATTGGACTCTCATGAAGGAATATCCACTTTCAGAAAAGCTCATGGCAATGTCCGATGTCTGGCGTTCGACCACTCGTCACATCTTTGTGATTGCAGCAAAGGGCGCCCCCGAAGCCATTGCGGATTTGTGCCATTTCGATGCAGCCCAACTGGACGAACTGCGCTGCCAGATCAACCAGATGGCAGACCAGGGCTTACGCGTTCTAGGCGTGGCTAAAGCGGAATTCACAATCGTGGATTTGCCCGCCGAACAGCATGACTTCGATTTCAAATTCACCGGCCTCCTGGGACTGGCAGATCCAATCCGACCTGAAGTGCCGCGCGCTGTTAAGGAATGCTTTAACGCGGGCATACGCGTCATCATGATCACGGGTGATTATCCCGGAACAGCTCGCAGTATTGCACAGCACATAGGACTAAAACCAGAAGATGAGATTATCACCGGAGCAGAACTCGATGCGATGAGTGATGAAATGTTACGTGAGCGAATCAAGACGACCTGCATCTTTGCACGTGCGGTGCCTGAACAAAAGCTGCGCATCGTCGCTGCACTGAAAGCAAACGGTGAAGTCGTGGCAATGACAGGTGACGGTGTGAACGATGCGCCGGCACTCAAAGCCGCTCATATCGGTATCGCGATGGGCGGACGCGGTACGGACGTAGCACGCGAATCTGCTGCCCTGGTGCTAGTGGATGACAACTTCACCTCCATTGTTTCTGCTGTTCGTATGGGTCGCCGCATTTTCGACAATCTTAAAAAGGCAATGGCGTTCATCTTTTCCGTGCACATCCCCATCGCGGGTATGTCGCTTATCCCTGTGTTCTTCAAGATGCCGTTGGCCTTGCTGCCAGTGCATGTGCTGTTTCTCGAACTGATCATTGACCCCTCCTGTACCGTTGTCTTTGAAATGGAGGATGATGAACGCGACATCATGGAGCGTCCACCGCGTAAATTGGATGCGCCACTCTTTGGCCGCTCGATGGTACTCTCTGGTTTGATCCAAGGTCTGGGAATTCTTGCAGTAGTCGCAGCTGTATACATTTTTGCACTGAACCAAAACCTGGGAGAAGGCGAAGCCCGCATGTTTGCCTTTGTCACCCTGGTCATCGGCAATCTTGGCTTGATCTTCGCCAATCGTTCACGGACACTCTCCATTCTTCAGTCGTTGCGTATCCCTAACAGGGCACTTTGGTGGATTACCGGAGGGGCACTGTTTTTCCTCTTTGCCGTTCTGACTATCCCAACGCTTCGTGATGTTTTTCAGTTTGCGCCTGTTCATCGCTGGGAAATAGCTCTTTTATTCATTGCCGGATTGAGCAGTATTCTCTTTGCGGAAAGCATAAAACTGAAAGCAATGCAGAACCTTATTTATAGAGATGGCAATACATGATGAGACTCGAATGAACAAGAATGCCGTTCGTTTTCTTCTGTTCATTGTGCCAGCATTGGCAATTCTATTGGCACTCATTGGCGTGGAAACGCTTGGCACAAACCTCTTAGGCTGGTTCCTGCTGATGACGGGAATCATTTGCGCTGCTGGGATTGTCATTGTCGCGTTTATTCGCCGGGAAACATTCTGGGAATCTCAGATC
>DATGYJ010000298.1:0-7381 GCA_035298105.1 Anaerolineales bacterium
GCGAGTGCCCGCGCCAGAGAGACCCGTTGCTGCTGTCCGCCCGAAAGCTGAAATGGATATTTGTCCACATGATTCTCTAAGTTCACCAGACTGACCATTTCCCTGACACGATCTTTAATAGCTGATGGGCTTGAGTTACGCACGCGCAACCCAAAGCCAATATTCTGAGCAACGGTCATATTGGGGAACAGGGCATAGGCTTGGAAGACCATCCCTACATTGCGCTGGTTGGGAGCTTTATCCGTAATGTCTTTGCCGCCTATTTTGATCGTACCGGTTGTGGGAGTCTCAAACCCGGCTACCATGCGGAGTGTGGTTGTCTTACCGCAACCCGATGGGCCAAGGAATGAAACGAACTCACCTTTTTCAACATCAAGGTTGAAGTCTCGGACGGCATATGAATCTGCGAACTGTTTGGAGATGTTTGAAAGAGTTAAGTATGTCATTAGTTTGCTCGTTGTATGATTTAGTGCCCGCCTCCAATTTGTACCTGCTGACCGCGACCCACAAATTGAAGCACACCCAGGGATGCCCAGGTCAGTGCAAAACTGATGACCGCCAGCGCCGCGGGTTCATAAGCTTTTTGTTGTATTAAGTAAGCCATATAGGGAGCGAACGCTGGCTTGACCAAATACTGCGCCAAGATCAACTCCCCCATAACAATTGCAAAGCTCAGGAAAGCGCCGCTGAGGATGGCCACCCGTATATTCGGCAGGATAATGCGAAACAGGATTGTTCCCCAGCCTGCTCCCAGACTTTGAGCAGCCTCAGTTAATGTGCGCACATCGATGGATCGCAGACCCGTATCTACTGCTCGATACATATATGGCATCGACAAAATGGTATAGCCAGCGACCAGCAATGCAGGGCTGTCAACGATCAAGAACGGAGGTTGGCTGAAGGTCCGCACTAATCCAAACGTAAAGACAATGGCCGGAATCACAAAAGGCAGTAGAGTGATAAATTCGACCGGCGTGCGAAACTGCGGCAGTCTCAAGCGAATGAGATAAGCAGTGGGAACAAATAGCAGGATCCCGACAACAATAGTGAGAATCGCCCAGAGAACCGAAAAGGAGAAACTCGAGATAAAGAACTGATCGTGGAAGAGATTCTCGTAAGCCAGGAAACTTAAAACCCCAAGTTTTGCACGCAGCGAAAACAGAAACGTGGCAAACAACGGAAGAAAGAAATAAAGGATGCCCAAAATCATCCAAAACCAGGCCCAAATGACGCCGCTTCGCTTCATCGCAACCACCTCTCGGTCTGCCGCTGCAAGATTGTGTACCCTGCGATCGCCACCGCCATAATCACTACCATACCCAGTGCCAGGGCATATCCGAGACCAGGGTCGCCCAATACATCACCGCGTAGTTGTGCGCCGATCACGATGGTCACGAGATTGATCTGACCACCTGTGAGTGCCTGGGCAGTTGCGAAGGCCCCAAAAGCGTTTCCAAAGAGAAGGATCATGGAGCCCAAAATGGCGGGTAGAAGGATTGGGAAAGCCACATAGCGCCAATATTGAAAGGAACTCGCTCCAAGATTTTCAGCCGCTTCAACCCACTCACGCCGTAACCCATCTATGGCCGGCGCTATGATTAAAACCATCAGGGGAAACTGGAAATACATATACACCAGACTCAACCCCCAAAATGTGTATAACGTGAAGCCATGCTGGTATGGATTGAAACCTATTGCCTGCAACCAGTGTGTCAACTCCCCGGACTGACCCAGCAAGGCGATGAAGGCAAACGCCAGTGGAACACCTGCGAAGTTGGATGCCACTCCGGAGAACGTCATCAGGCTCGACCGCATGAATCTGGGCAGTCCACCGCGAATCGCTGAGAACGCCAATAGGAAACCAAACAGGCCACCGCCCAGTGCAGTCAGGATACTGATTTTGATGCTGATCCAATAAGCACCCAGGAGGTAGGGACTTTGCAGAAGCGCCAGGATATATTTGAATGTGAAAGCATGTGTTTTGGAATCCTGGAAACTGCGCATGACCAGGGTTGACGATGGATACAGGAGGAATAAAAAGGTGAACACAAGAAATGGCATCATGCCCACCCATATCCATGAATACTTGTGATGGGCGGGACGCGCCATAGGCGCGTCCCGCTTTACAGTGATTGAGGGATTCATAACCAGTTTACGGCGCTGGCGTCGGCACATCAACGCCAACGGTCTTCATCCAACCTTCAGTGATTAGCGTTTTCGCTGCAGCGAGCTGATCGGCGCTGGGAGCAACCGCTGAAGCCAGAACACTGGGATCTGGTAATGTGGATAAGACATCTGCAGGAATTACATTACGGGCTCGCAAGTCGGCTTCATGCACGCCGTGAGCATGACCTTTGGTCCAAGCCAATTGGCCCTCGTCAGAATGAAGAATTTCCATCCACGCCTTAGCACAATTGGGATGCGGCGCATACGCGCTAATCGCCTGGACGTATCCTCCACCGATTGTGGGCGATGGATAACTAATCTCGATCGGAGGATTCCCCTTAAGAGAATCTTTATCGCCGTAGGCGTTATAGTCCCAAGCCAGTTCAATTGGTGTCGCGCCCTGCGCGATGGTACCTACTTTGGCAACCACCGGTACAAAGTTCCCCGCATCGCTCAGTTTCTTGAAGAAATCAAGGCCGGGCTGGGCGTTATCCAGAGAGCCGCCGCTTGCAAGTGCCGCTGCGAAGATGGACTGGATTGCTTGATTGGATGTGGTTGGTGGACCCGACAAAGCTACCTGTCCCTTATATTCGGGCTTGAGCAAGTCTTCCCAGTTCTTGGGCGGATTCTTGACGACAGCAGTATTGGTTTCGATGACCATCACCCCATAGTAGCCCATGGTCCAATACCCGTCGGGATCCTTCGAAGGTAATCCCAGCACGGTGTCAGGAATCTTATCCCAGGTCGAAACCTTGTATGGCTGGTATTGACCGGCATCCTTGCCTTGCTTACCATACGCATAACCAACATCTACTATATCAGGGGCCTGTGGACCCTTATTGCTCTTGTTGGCTTCGATGGCTGCCAGTTCATCTGCCGAACCTGCGTTCGGGTCCAGCGAGTTAATCTTGGCGCCAGTTGTAGCTTCAAAGTCTGCGAAAATCTCCCCATAGTTTGCCCAGTTGGGTGGCGTGGCAATAATCGTTACCATGCCTTCCTTCTTGCAAGCAGCAACAAGGTCTTGCGGCACGCTCTTGACGACGGTACCTGTGTATCCCGCGGCTACATCAGGCCCGGATGGGATAGCTGGTGCAGCCGGACCACCTCCGCACGCAGCCAACAGAGAAGCAAACACGAGCAATGACAGCAGATTGAACAACAACTTTCTGGTCTTCATTCTCTTCTCTCCTTGTAAGTTGTATGATGAGCGCCACGCGCTCTCCTCTTATCAATATTATAACTGGATTGGGAGAAATGCAACGTATATTCGGTAATGATTTGATCAACTTTTCCTCCATTTTCGTGCTCTCTATATTAAACACCGGTCATTCAATGGAGACGTGGTCGATCGATTACTGTGTTATAGAGAAATGATCTGCTCGCGAATGTTTGTTCACAGCCGTCATCAGTGGTTCATAGTTCGGTCCGCCTTTAGGAAGGCTTTGGATGTATTCTCAATATTTGGCAGCCGGGCGGCTCCGCGGTTGTTTTGTTTGATGGAAATAGAAGGATTATTCATTACGAAGAAGCATGCCAAAGGTCCGGCGTCGTATGAGAAGCGGAGGGGAAGAGGTTACAAAGCAACCTCTGCCAGAGGTTGAATTGACTTCGTGTAGCGGTGGGGGCAATGGGGCTAGACTTCATAATGGATTTTTGCTAAAAATCATCCCGTCACGTTTGTCTACTGGATGGGTTGTAAATAAAAAGCCCCACGGGCTTAAGGCAGATCATTTACTTCCAGTTCTAAGGATAACGTCAATGACCCAATGCCGGCAAAACCAATCTTCCCATTTTATTTTCCAATTTCAAGAGCGTATTCTCTGATCTGGGGTCCCTTTTCCAGCCAAAGAAAGGAGCAAAGCATATCCACATCCTAATCTATTTTCCGATTGGTCTGTTTGCATCTACTCAAATTTAAGGAGGAACGTTTCACATGGCCAGGAAATCTGAAACCAAGTCTAAGTCGCGTGAAGAGATCATCCAGCAGGACGTGAAAGATCTTCACAAAATGGGATATGCACAGCAGCTATTCCGTGAGATGGGTGGGTTCTCGAACTTCGCCATCTCTTTTTCGATCATTTCAATTCTAACGGGGGCCATGTTGCTTTTTGGCTATGGCCTCAAGTTTGCAGGTCCGATCATTAATACAATTGGATGGCCAATCATCAGTATCTTCACGATGATCATCGCTGCCTCCATGGCAGAGATCGCTTCCGCTTATCCCACCGCGGGTGGTCTGTATTTCTGGGCTTCCAAGCTGGGCGGAGTAGGCTGGGGCTGGTTGACGGCCTGGATGAATATGGTTGGGCAGATCACCATTACGGCAGGTATCAATATCGCCGCCGCCATTTATGGTGTCGGCCTGATCACCCGAATGTTTGGTCTGGATCCCGCTGCGCCGGCCTTGGGTGGATTGCTGGGCTGGACGCTCAGCAGTTGGGGCTTCTATATCTTTGTGATGGTCTTGATTATGATCCCTCAGGTGTTGATCAATATCTATGGCATCAAACTGACTGCCCTGTTGAACGATTTCAGCGTTTACTGGCATATTGGCGGTGTGTTGATCATTGCCTTGCTGCTCACTTTCTTTGGCAAAAATCACCAGCCATTTTCATTTGCAATGCAAGCGGTGACGACCGTTAATCCGCTGGAGGCCTCTTCTGCGACTTTTGCCGATGGATCGACTGGACCGGCGCTGGTTCTGGGTAGCCTGGTACTCAAATCGCCTTTCTTTGCCATCTTTCCCGGCCTGGCAAATGTCTACAGGGCAGCGCCTTTTCTACTCGTCTTTGCGCTCGCCTTCCTGCAGGGACAATGGACCTATACAGGCTATGATGCCTCCGCGCATGTGGCAGAAGAAACAGTGATGGCGCGTTTGAACAGCGCCTGGGGTGTATTTCTCTCTGTGGCAGTCTCGGCTATTGTGGGCTACATCGTTTTGATGGCTTTCACTCTCAATATCCCTGATATCGCCGCTACGGCCACCGATCCGTACCCGGTTCTGTATATTGCTTATCAGGGCTTGACCACTTTCCTCGCTAACGTTGTAGCGGTTATTGTCTTTGGCGGCATGTGGTTGTGTGGACTTTCCACCGTCACGAGCATGAGCCGCATGTTCTTTGCGTTTGCCCGAGATGATGGTATGCCCTTCTCGTCAGCATTTCGCTTTATTCATCCTGTGCTGCGCACGCCGACGAAATCGATCATCATTACAAGCATTCTGGCTGTGCTGGTCTGTATGTACTCCGCCGCGTATTTTGTGGTTACATCCATTTCGACGATTACGCTGTACATTGCCTACAACATTCCGGTCTTTTTGAATGTGCGTAACAAGCTCGCGAAGAAGGGCACCTATACTACCGAGAAAAATGCCCCCTGGAACCTTAAGAGTTGGGGCCCATTTCTGAATATTGTCGCGGTGGTCTGGACTGTCTTGATCTGCATTTTGTTCATCCTGCCGCCCAATGAGCTGGTGCTGTGGACGATGGTGCTCTTTGGCGTTATCCTGGTCGTCTATTGGTTTGGGTATGCCCGGACACATTTCACAGGTCCGAAAGCGGCCGATGAAACCGAGCTTCGCCGCATTGAGGGCGAACTGGCCATAGCAGCCAAAGGCAAGGGTGACGATTAATATTCCGTTGTGTTGGGATTGGTAAATCTGATACAATTTGCTCATCCCAATTCTCATGAGGCGAATATGCAAATCGCACTCGTCATCGGTTCAACGGTTTCAACGATCAAAGATGAATCCATCCGTGGACGAAAGCTGCTCATCGTTCGCAAGGCGGATACGGCTGGGAAAATGACAGGCGAACCGTTCGTCGCTGTGGATACAGTCAGCGCCGGGGCCGGAGATCTGGTTCTCATCACCGACGGTTCATCAGCTCGTTTTACCAAACAAACTACTGATACGCCTGTCGATGCTGTCATCGTCGGCGTGATTGACTCGCTCGAGATGGGCGGGACAGTTACCTATCGGAAAGAATAATGAGGTAAGGGCGCAACCTTCGCAAGACTACATGTTGCGCCCTTACGTGTTCATTATGTCTAATTCTCGCGCCCTGCTTTCTGTCGGCGTGGATGTTGGAACCACAACTACACAGATCATTTTTTCGCGCCTCAACCTTCAGGATGTGGCCCGGCATGGACAGATCCCGCGCATCAATATCACCGATCGAAAGGTCATTTACGAGAGCCCCATTGTTTTTACGCCGCTGATCGATGCAGAGACCATCGATGCAGTTAAGCTGAATGAGATCGTGCGGAGTGAATATATAAACGCCGGTATTGACCCCAGCCAGGTGGAAACGGGCGCGGTCATCATCACCGGCGAGACCGCCAAGAAAAAAAACGCGGATGAAATCCTGCGTGCGCTCTCAGGCCTGGCCGGCGAGTTTGTGGTCAGTGTGGCAGGACCAAACGTCGAAAGTTTGATTGCCGGGAAAGGCGCAGGCGCCGCGCAATACTCGCAAATGAATTATGCCATCGTGACGAATGTTGACATCGGAGGCGGAAGCGCGAATAGTGCCACGTTTCAAAGTGGAAATCTGATCGGCGCCGCGGCGATGAACTATGGCGGACGCATTTTGGAGATCGAACATTCCACCGGTCGTGTACGTCACATTGCTGAGCCTGCGAAACATATCTTGAACGATACTGGTTTGAGATTGGAGAATGGAGATTCGCCGTCACTCGAGGAGTTGCGCCGTTTTACCGATCGCATGGCAGATTTAACTGTTGAACTCATCGAAGGCACATCCTCGCCGCTCGCTCAAAAGATTTACCTCACGCCGCCCATTGGCGTTTCGGGCAAAGGTTCGCTGCTGATGTTCTCGGGCGGTATCGGTTATTATTACTACAACCCGATCCCGATCAGTTCTGTGAACGATGTAACCCGGCATGATGATGTGGGTCCGTTGCTGGCGCACTCGCTGCGAAACCATGCAGGGCTGAACACGTATCACATCATCCCACCTGCAGAGACTGTTCGGGCGACCGTGCTCGGAGCCAGCACGCAGACGGTCACTCTGTCCGGGTCGACGATTTGGGCAGAGCGCGAGATTTTGCCTTTGAAGAACGTGCCCGTGATTCGGCCAGCGCTTCCTGCCACGCTTGAGCCTGTTTCCGTTTCAAGGAGCGTTGCCGACGCGTTCGGCCATGAGACCGCCGGCGACGCCGCCCGCGGTCCCGGCGGCGCCGATCAGACCGACGTTCC
>DATGYJ010000299.1:0-16399 GCA_035298105.1 Anaerolineales bacterium
TGCGGTAATAAATTGGTGGATTGGGAATTGGTGATTGGGAAATACCTCTGGTGCTTTTTCATGACCGAGATCAGCACATCACGCGGTAATGATAGATACTCCTTATCGAACCCACCCATGACCGCAGTAGGCATCTCTACCAGGTTTGTGACCTCGCTGAGGAGTCCCTCTTCGATAAGGGCTTCCCCACCGATGAGAGCCGCAGCCTGATTGACCTGTTCCACAATTGAGGCTCTGCGTTCCTCTTTGTTCAACACGATCCCTGCTGCGTGGATCATATCGAAATACTGATCAGCAGAAGAGATCACAATGTCGGGGGAATCATAAGGGCGCAACCCGCGTGTGATATTGCTCGAAACCACGCCGGCATATTCAAATGGAATGACCGTCTCACCCAGCAAGGCAACCAACCAGCGGATGGGACGTGAGAACGCAACGCCGGAATCGTTCCACCGCATGGACTTTTCGAACTTGAGGCTCTCAATTAATTTCGGCAATGCTTCGGCTAACACTTCGGGAGTCGGGCGCCCTTTTTGTTTTACAACTGCAAAGACATATTTACCGCCGTTGTCTTCACGAACAACCAAGTCTTTGGTATTTACGTTATTTTTCTTCGCAAATCCCATGGCAGCAGGTAAGGCGATGCCGGATTTATCGAAGGCTTTATCCGCCGGCGGCCCTTTGACCTGGTCTTCGCGATCGGGCTGCCCGGGAGATAAAGAGTCGATCGCAACAACCAGCCGTCGAGGCGTGCCTTGAATGTTGACGGGACCATGCTCGAGGGAGAGTTCTTTGAGTAATGACGGGACCCGCTCGCGGAGTTGGGAAAGAGCCGCATCCACATCCGCAAATGGCAGTTCTTCGGTGCCGATTTCCAGTAAGAAGCGAGAGGTCGATAAGGGAGAAGTGGGCATAGGTCTCACTTCTTGCTTCTTACTTCTTCCTTCCTTCAATAACGGATACTCCAGATCCTTTCTCTGCTCCAGATATGCCTCTGCCACCCGCCTTGCCAATTCACGCATTCTCCTGAAATAGGCTTGTCTCTCCGTCACACCGACTGCACCGCGCGCATCCAGGATATTGAATGTATGCGAGCACTTGAGCACGTAATCATGCGCCGGGACAATGAGTCCCTGGGCGAGGCAGGCCTCAGCCTCACGCTCGAACCGTTCGAAGACTTCACGCATAGCCTGCACATCACCGACTTCATAATAGTACTTGCTGTGCTCGAACTCCTCCTGCCGGCGGACTTCGCCATAAGTAATGGAGTCGTTCCAGGGCAGCTCCCAGGCCTCCTTGACGTTATGCAAGCCGATCAGGACGCGTTCCAGTCCGTAGGTAATTTCCACCGCCACAGGGTCGAGCCCCACTCCACCTACCTGCTGGAAGTAGGTGAACTGCGTGATCTCCTGACCATCCAGCCAGACCTCCCAGCCCAACCCCCAGGCAGAGATGGCGGGCTGCTCCCAGTTATCCTCCACAAACCGGATATCGTGCTTACGCGGGTCGATACCGACGGCTTTGAGCGAGTTGAGATAGATCTCCTGCGGATTCCCCGGGTCAGGCTTGAGGATGACCTGAAATTGATAATGTTGTTGGAAGCGGTTGGGGTTCTCGCCGTAACGCCCATCATCGGGACGAATGGATGGTTCGACATAGGCGACGTTCCAGGGCTCGGGACCGAGCACACGCAAAAAGGTGGCGGGGTTCATGGTCCCTGCGCCGACCTGGGTATAGTAGGGCTGCCAAAGCAGGCAGCCGCGCTCCGCCCAGAATTGTTGGAGGGTGAGAATGACTTGTTGGAAATTTAAGGGCATAGTTGATTTACGATTTACGATTTTCGATTTTCGATTGCCAGAGGATTATACCGTACGGTTTTGTGTTTCCATGTTTATCCAGGCCGCGACTTATGGTCTATCGTCTGTGGTCGATTGTCCAACACAATTCTTCTGTTTCGGTGCAAAATAGAGCTATGAATGATAAAACCACCGAGAAAAAGTTCATTCATTGGGCAGACCTGATCCGCGCGGCTGCCATTTATCTAACCATCATGGTCCACGTGTCAGGACAGATGACCAGCAGGTGGGGAAAGATCCCGGATAGCCAGTGGATCATTGCCAATGTGTATGGCGGAGTGGCGCGCGTCTCTGTTCCGCTGTTCTTTATGATCAGCGGCTATTTATTATTGCCCCGCTCGGAAAGTCTGAAAGTTTTCTATGGCAAGCGGATCATGAAGATCTTGATCCCACTGGTCGTCTGGTCGCTGATCTACCTGGGCTGGTATTGTGGCAATCACCCAAACACCTGCACGCCAAATTTCATTGGGAATTTATTACTCATAAAAGGTGCTTATTATCATTTGTGGTTCTTATATTCCCTGCTCGGTATTTATCTGATCCTGCCGGTCCTGCGCCTGATCATCAGAGGGGATCCTGACAAAAAGCTGCTCTGGTATTTGATCCTCTTATGGTTGGTTTTCCAACCCGTGTTGGCCCTCACGCACAAGTTTTGGAATTTCGATATCAACCTGCGTGCACCTCTGGCGGGAGGTTTTGTTGGCTATTTCATATTGGGTTATCTACTCGGGGAGATCCCTTTGTCACGTATCAGGATCATCATCTCGGCCATCATTTTGTTCGTGGCTACATTGATCACGATCATAGGTACCTATCTTCTCACCCGAGACTTGGGCAAATTGGATGGCTTCTTTTATGATTTTGTCAGCCTCAACGTGATTTTGGCCTCAGGCGCCACATTTATCCTGCTCAGGTGGGTCTCAGAGACCCATGCTTTCAGCTCTCCGAGCGTTCAGGCGCTGCTGAGGTCACTGGCAGCCACTGCTTTTGGGGTTTATCTGATCCATGCCCTTGTGATTGAATTATTAAGCGATTGGACTCCATTTGTGCATGTGAACTCCTTCATGGGGAATGCGATCTGGAGCATACCGCTGGTCAGCGCCATCGTCTGGATCCTGTCATTTCCGATCGTGCGCCTTTTACAAAAAATACCTGTTGTTAAGCAGATTGTGCCGTGATGCTGGCGTTCACATCTTGCGAAAGTAGGTCACGTTTGGTGTAGTTACTCGTAGGGTTTTACCCCTGTTTGCTCATTAAGAAAATACCCTGCGGAGATTGGGGAAGGATGTGGTGGATGGCAACGCTCGGCGTGGGTCTCCCGACCCCGCCGCACTATGACCGTCAGGTCTCCATGATTCTATACCAATAGGGACCCAGAGACCATGCACTATTGAAGACTTGATGAGTCGAGCTGTCTTTCACCGCAAACTGTCCCATGAGACTAGCAGAAGAAGGCTTTGAGTGGACGTTTCGTTTTGGGCATGTGGTTTCCCGCCGAAATGGGTTAACAAAATTATACGGCAATTATCGAATTTTTATATGCTATACTTTTGCCATTGAACCAAAAGGAGTGGAAAACATGGACAAATACTTACTACCTGAAGATGATGGTTTACCGGCAAGAGAATCTGGTGATTGGGTCAAAGAAAAGTTGTTTTATGTGCAAAGATATATTGATATATTTGAGACGGCTATGCGTCAGAAATCTTGGCGACGCAGAATCTATATTGATTTATTTTCAGGGCCAGGAAAGTGTTTTGTTCGAGGAACTAAAGAATATCTTTTAGGCTCCCCTTTATTAGCTTTGAGAACTCAGTATCCTTTTACCGACTACTATTTTGGAGATTTGGAGCAACGGAACATGGACTGGTTAATAGAACGATCTAAAGGCTCTAGAATTACCCAAAACCATATTCATCCATTAATAGGTGATGCCAATTTAAAAGTAAAGGAAGTGGTCAAAGATATACAGCAATCGGATAAACCCTATATTCAAGGAGTAGGATCGTGCCTTAATCTAGCATTTCTTGACCCAGAGGGGCTTGAATTAGAGTGGACAACTGTTGAGGCGCTAGGCAAAATGAAAACAATGGATTTAATAATCCATTATTCCCAAAGTGGCTTAACTCGAAACCTGGATAGATACTGCGATATAGTTGATGACACCATTATTGATCGATTTTTTGGGGATAGAGATTGGCGCAATGTTTACAAGACTGCTTCTCGGAGAAGAGAAGCAATTGGAGTCCATCGAACGCTTATTGATTATTACAAAGCAAAACTAGGCAAATTAGGATATATCGTTATTAACGACCAACAGCACACGGTTAGAGAACCCCTGATTCGAAATAGTGAAACAAATACTCCACTTTATCGCTTAATTTTCGCTAGCAAACACCCTTTAGGAAACAAAATTTGGAATGAGGTAACAAAGAAGAACTATTATGGACAAGGCAATTTAATGTAGATGTAGAACAACCGTGCTATGATTGAAATATACTTATTGGTAATGTACCTCAGGAGGAACAATGGCTGAACATTCAGGTATCGAGTGGACAGAATCCACCTGGAATCCTTTAACTGGCTGTACAAAGATTAGTCCTGGCTGTAAATATTGTTACGCAGAGCGCATGGCCAAACGTTTACAGGCGATGGGGCAACCCAATTATGCAAACGGCTTCAAACTCACAATGCACGAAAATGCTCTAGAAAAACCACTTGAATGGAAAAAGCCACAGGTGATCTTTGTCAATTCCATGAGTGATTTATTCCATAAGGATGTCCCTTTTGAATTCATTGAAAAAGTCTTTGATGTGATGAAGCGAGCACATTGGCACCAGTTCCAGGTGCTTACCAAACGCGCCGAAAGAGTTGCTGAACTGAGTCCCTATCTTGAGTGGGCTGATAACATCTGGATGGGCACAAGCGTAGAAAATGAAAAGTATAAATTCAGGGTTGACCACTTGCGAGGCACAGGTGCAAAAGTCAAATTCCTGTCGCTTGAGCCGCTGATCGGTCCACTTGGGAAGCTAAACCTCGAAAAGGTCAACTGGGTAATTGTAGGAGGCGAGTCGGGTCCAGGTGCAAGACCCATCCTGCAGGAATGGGTTACTGATATTCGCGACCAGTGTCTGGGAGCCAAAGTCCCCTTCTTCTTCAAGCAATGGGGCGGAGTCCAAAAGAAGAGAGCCGGGCGGACCCTCGAAGGCCGGACGTGGGATGAAATGCCTACCAGCATGAATTGGGCAAAAGCATAAATGAAAAGCCAGTCTCTCGTCGACTGGCTTTTTGTCATAACTGACAGCTTCTACGGGGCCGAACGGACACACCGGAAACCAAATATTGAGCTGCTTTCAGTCGGGAAACGATTTCCACGGAAAGCGACATTTGTATCGTGATCATAGGGGTGCCATGAACTACCATGCAGGGGATGGGTTGTCCCGCTCGGGGGGCCTAATGGATTGAGGACATTTGGCGGCAGGGAGGCATAGTAATTCGCATCATAAAAATCCGCCACCCATTCCCAGACATTGCCGACCATATCGTAGACGCCATACGGGCTTTTTCCGCTGTCATAACTTCCCACTTTGGTAGTGTCGCCCACGCATCCCATATAGTTGGCCTTTTGACAATCGCCTCCTTCACCCCAGGGAGCCGTTCTTCCATCCGTCCCTCGAGCAGCCTTTTCCCATTCAGCTTCAGTCGGGAGGCGGGCACCCCGCCACTCACAATATGCTTTTGACATATTCCAATCGACATAAATCACCGGGTAATCGTTGAATTGTGGATTCCCAAAATAACTGCTGTGGGTATTGGAATCAAGCTGGGTGGGAGGCTGACAAGCCCCTGCATTCACACAGGCTTTATACTGGGCATTGGTAACTTCATACTTGTCAATGTAATATACATCCAGGTCCACTCTATGCATTGGTCTTTGATCTGGGAAAGTATTACTATCGCTCCCCATGATAAAACTTCCGGCCGCGACCAAACGCATCAGCACTCCGCCGGGTTCTACAATATCCCCCGCTGCAACTGCTGTCGCCGAAGGCGGAATATTGATAACAGGTTGGCCGGCAGTCGGCGAGGGCGGGGTGGCTCCTAGCAAGTTTCCGGAGACAGGAGTTTGTGAAGGTGGGACGGCGGCTATTGTCGGCCCCGCTGGAGCGATGGCCGGCGTTAAAGTGAGAGCACTCGCGGCAGGCCCTACAGGCGGCAAGATTCCTCTTAACGTCGAAGAGACTGGCGTAAAGAGAAACACGGCTGCCACGCAAACCACCATCCCCACCACCATTAACGCACCAAGGAGTATCAGAAACGTATTGCCAGCGCCTCTGGGACGCGCCTCCAACGAGGATGGTCTTTGCGCTTGGGAAGGCGTTGGACTATGGGAAACGAATGTTGGGGCATTCAGATTCAGACTTCGTACGATCCGGCTGTAATTCTGCCGGTAGTTCTCGCCCTGAACGTCTATATAATTAAGGTTAAGATAGCTCAACGGCAGCTCACAGCGGCGATATAACAACGGAATGATTTTCTTCCCCTGATTACTCGCATATAAAAACTCACGTTCCACCCATTGTGATTCAACCGAATCCGGTGAGAGGACCACAATTACATATTGACTGTTTCGGATAGCATCCTGGAGCCTCTCGCCCCAACGCTCCCCACCTTCCAGGCCGGTCAGATCAAACCACACCTCGAGGCCCGCCCTTTTCAAATCGCCCGCCAGCCCCTCCACAAACGACAGATCCCTTCTGGAATAGGAAATGAACACCTGTGACATAGGACCCTCCCGATTCAGATCACATTGCCATATTCATTATACAATTTCTCATAAATAATTCAATGCTATTAACTTGCGCCAGATAATATCCACGCCTATTATGGTCACCTGGGCATACAGTGTGCAGACATTGACGTAGCCTGTTTGAGAGGGACAGATTCTTGTCCTATAGCCAAAGCACGTGCCGCAGGGAAGATTTTGGGCAGACTTTGTTCGGAAGGCAATATCACTTCTTTAGCATTAATGACAAGCTCTCGATCACTTGCCATGTTCTGGCTTCTCGCCCAACAGCATTGAGGTGATACTGTGTATTATAAAAATACTTGTCAGGATAACAGCGCTCGTCAGGGGTCGATAAAATGGGAATCGTCGTGCGGGCTTTCAAAGCAGATACCAAATGATCAAACAGCTCCAAACTGGTTTTTTTACAATTTCGCATTCTTAAAGACGGAAAATCAAATAAAACGATGACACCTTTATTAATCATTTTTTGATGAAATTCTTCGAGGATATCGAAGGAAGTCGTAATCAGGTTTAAGTTGGTGGGCAGTGCAGCTTCCGCAGAAATCTCATTTGGGCGTAGAGGCTTTTTCCCTAAATGTCCGATCATATCTCCATAGCGGTTGAAATTTGACCGTAGATAAACATCCCGGTCCACTGGGTCAGCTAACAATAACGCTGATTCACGATCAAGTTTTCTTTCCAGAACATCGAAAGTGATCAGCGGTAAATCGATCCACTTCCCCGGTGCTACATATTGAAGATTCGCAGGGTCTATTTCAATAAAATCCGCCAGAATGGTATCACTTCCGTACATGCTCGAGGATTGATCAAAATATTCATATTCAGGGATGATGACAATAATATCGTCTTGGGCGGCATATTTCTCGACGATATTAAGGCTAGTCTTTAAGCCCAGGCTCGCATGTAGTCCCAAATTAATAACAGGCAAGTGAAGTTCGTTTTGCACCAGCTCACTGTCAAGCCCAAACGCAAGATTTGACCCGCCTACGAAAATAATTCTGGGAGACCTTGAATTTGAAAGTAATGACTTCTTATCTTGAACCGCGGCAATATAGCCCTCGCGATCGGCTGGGATACTATAACAAATGATTGCGCCAATCCCCAACTCGATGGCACATAACAAGATCAGTTTCTTAACCAGATTGCTAGCTGCCATGGCGATTGCTTAGAATTTAAAATAGATGAAATGAGATTCCTGGCTAAATCCGTGCGCCCCAAGCATCATTAAACTGGTAATCACCAGGATATAAAGAGACCATCTTACAAGCGAGGGTCGATTGGAAAGATTCTTTAGAAAGTCACTTTTCTCTCGCAGATATTCCACGACAAAAGTAGACAAGATGAATACTCCCAGCGAAATGACTTGAAGGCGCGGTAAATCGAGCACGATTTCTGAGAGTACATCGCGTGGTCTACGAAAGCTCATAATATCCCGGACGTCGAGCTTCAAAGTGTGGAGTATCTCCGAAATAATGAAAAGTGCATCCGATAATGTCTTTGCTCGAAAGAAGATCCAGGCAACTGAGACCAGAAAAAGCGTGAAAACAATTTTGATCACTTGCATGGTTCTTTCCCATTGAGGGGAACGTGCCTTGGATCTATCTTTTTGCCAATAATTTACAAGAGCAGGACCGGTAATAAAGAGACCGTGCAATATTCCCCAAACAATGAACGTTGCGCCCACCCCGTGCCAAAACCCGCTCACCAACATAGGTACCATCGATGCAACGATAATGCTCAGGACTTGATTTTTCCTGGTTTTGACCAGGTATCTTCGAAGTGGGAAGAAAACATAGTCACGCAACCAGGCAGAAAGCGAAATATGCCAGCGTTGCCAGAATTCCGAGACTGAACTGGCAAAATAAGGGTTCCTGAAATTATTGGTAAGCTGAATACCAATGATTTGTGCTGAGCCCAGGGCAATATCAGAATATCCCGAAAAATCAAAGTAAATTTGAAGAGTAAACGCTATTACCCCAAACAACATATCGATCCCCGCATAACCATGGGGCTTGTTGAAAACTGGATCGACCATAAGAGCCAGAGTATCAGCAATAAGGATCTTTTTAAACAAACCCCAAACGACAAGCTTTAAACCGTTTGTAATTCTGGCATAGTCAAAATCATGATTTTCCCTAAATTGGGGGATCAAATGTACAGATCGTTCAATCGGCCCAGCTGTGATTTTTGGAAAAAAAAGAAAAAACAGCGCCAGGAAGACAATGTTTTTTTCAGCTTTCTGTCTATAATTGTAAACATCGACCACATAACCGATCGATTGGAGTGCAATATAGGATAATCCCAGGGGAAGAATTAAATAGTCTCTCCACTTTAGCTGCTGACCTAAAACGGAGGGAAGTGCTCCTGCCATGATCGAGCCATACTTGAAAAGACTCAATACCCCAACCTGAGCAAGAATAGAAACCAACAAAACCACTTTGCGCTGCTCAACACCGGCCCTTTCGATCGCAACTGCTGACAAATAATTGACCAGGACGAGGAAGAAAAGCAGCAGCAAAAACCCTGTCGAAAACGAGGCGTAAAAGTAACAACTAGCGACGAAAAGGAAAATCCATCGATAACGATAGGGGATCAGATAGTAGATTGTAGCAACGATCGCAAGGAAATATAAATACTTCAATGAATTAAATGGCATAGATTCCTCAGAATCGTAGACTGGATATTATCCGAACCAAAAACCAGCCACCACCTCAGTCCATCGCCACGTGGATTCCTGACCTTGTGCCAGAAGGAACTTCTCTTGATCGAGATACATCTCTACGCCATCATTGATCAGCCGAAGATATAGATCTTGCAGACCTTTTGTCACGATAAGATGGTAAGGAAAAACTTTGAAAAGCTATTCTCCGTGGGTAGTGCGAGTGGAATTATATAGCAAAGCCGGGTTAAATTCCTACTGATTCCGCCAGCGCCCATTGCCATGTAGTTTTCGCAGACGAAATAGCCCATGAATAGAGTCGCCGATGGCAATCACTTCGATATCAGTCTTAATCATGAAGATATATTTTGAAGATGTTCATGCATCAGCCGCTCGAAGGGCACCCCCATATTTGGGGGCTGTTTTTGTCTCCGAGAGATGAGCGAAGGATCAGCGAAGGATTACCGAAGGAATAGCGAGAGATTATTTTCGAAAAAGCGCTGGTTATACGCCGTTTTTACCCCCATATGTGGCAGGCAGCTTTCGAAACTATTTTGAAGGTATAACGTTCTTTTATGGGCTAGAATGTGGCAGCACCCTGGTTCATCCATAGAAGGTGCCTGAGATGGATATACGCAGATCATGCAACAATTAGATAAGAATTGACGGATTTGATAGGTGGCAGTACTCGCGTACTAGCTATGCTATACTACCTTAACAAAAGTACGGAGAGCCCATGATCGATCCTATCCAACTCCCAATCCTTTTGAAGGCGATCGATTTCGTTTTCGATGAGGGACACAAAATTCTCGAAGAGCGCCGCGAGCGTAGAAAGCAGCAGGACCATTCTCCACACGGGGAAATCGAAGAACCGCCAAAAGTAATGCCCCTCCCCGCGCTCGAAAAGAGGCCCGAAATCAGGCAGGATCTACTTAGCTCAAAAGTAGATGAGCTCTTGTGGCAAAACCACGAAATGGAGATCCAACACCTGGTCAGGCTGTTGGAAACCTACTCCCGCAACTATTACATTAGCAAGGAACAATATGCCAAATGGGGCAGCGCCCTCGTGCCGCCCATTATTGTCAATAATCTGCAGGAAGCAGAGAATTCCATGCTCGACACCATCAGGCAGCTGGAAGCCATTTTATCGAAAGTTTATAAAAAAGAAATCCATTTACAAAAATAAGGGACAAGGTACCCCATGGACAAGGAAGAAGTTACTCATCTTGAAAGGATGATTGATTTACATAAGAAGAATCTCTACATCCTCGAGGAAATGCTGGCGAAATATGGTGCAGATCAACCCCTGCACCTCATTAATAGCGTTACGATGGAAAGGGAGGCGATCGCTCGCTATAGTAAACAAATCGAAAGCCTCACCTCGAATAGCAAAGCCCTCGAAAGATCCACTGCCCTGGCAAACCTGCCGAGGCGACCATACTTTGTCGGCCGAGATGAAGAGATCAAGACCATCTTGGAGTCTTTACAGCCCAACAGCCGGACGTTCATCATCGGGATCGAAGGCATCGGCGGCGTGGGAAAATCGACGCTTGCCATGGAAGTCAGTCATCGTTGCATTGAAAATGGTCTCTTCCAAGCCGTGATCTGGATCTCGGCGCAAGAATCCATTCTGACGCTGCACGGGATCGAACCGGTCATCCCCGAAGCCAAGAGCCTATCCGATATCCTGATCGCGATCGGTGCCGCCCTGGGTAACCCCACCATCGGAAATCTGTCCATTCAGGATCAGATCCGGCGGGCCTATAATCTGCTCGCCAGGCAAACGACACTCCTGATCCTCGATAACTTCGAGACTTTATCGAAAAACGAACAGAGGGACATACTCGACTTTCTCCGGCGGTCGCCTATTACCTTGAAGGTGGTAATCACCTCCCGAGAAAGGGTCTCCGAAGGACAGGTGATCCGCCTGGCGGGACTGTCGTTCGAGGAAAGTCATGCTTTGCTGGAGTGGGATGCGCAGCAAAAGAACATCCACCTCACGAAAGATCAAAGCAAATACCTGGTGGATCTTACCGGCGGGTTACCCCTGGCGCTCCTGTGGGTCCAGGGACAGATCGCCGTCCTGGGTTACTCAGTCACCCAGGTTCTGGACAAATTGAGCCTGGATGCCGATATCCCTATCCTGCAATACTGTTTCAATCACAGCTGGAATTTACTGGGGCAGTCAGACGCGAAAAAGCTGCTGTTCATTCTGGCATTGCAGCCCGATCCGGTCTCGAGGGCCACTCTGCAGGAAATCGCCGGGATCCTGACGAACGAACACTTTGGGAACGAGATCAGTCACCTCTTACAGTTATCGCTCATCGATCACGAACATGACAAGGATTACTTTAGCATTTTGCCGCTCACACGCCGGTTTGTCCGCACGCAATTCACAGGCGACCGGAAATTCATCAAACAGGCAGAAGTAAGAATAGCCCAACATTGTGTCAAGCTTCTCTCGCAAAAAAGCAATTTCCAGGAATGGCGGAGCTATGACGATCTGCTATTGGACCGCAACAACATCCTGAGTGTTGCCCAATGGTGCTACAAATCCCTGCAAGTCAAACAGACCAGGTCTGGTTCGATGGCCAAGCAAACCAGGAACATCGCTGAGATTCTGGTACAGATCGGCACTCAGTTTGGCAGTGTCTTATGGCAAAGGGCCTACTGGTATGACCGTATGACCCTGGCACATGCCGCCCTGCACGCCGCAAAACTGATCTCAGACTGGAAGTCTGTCAGCACATTTGCCAGGAATATCTCCTGGATCTACTTCTATCAGGGCGATTATCTCAGAGCCTTACATTGGGCTGAAGAAGCGCTGGCCGCCACCACCAAAACAGAAGATCAACTGCTGATTGCTGCTGCCCAAAGATCATTGGGAACCGTAGAAATGCGCCTGGGCAATTTCGTCCGCTCCGAAAAATTATTGTTGGAAGTACTGAAAACGAGTTCAGAGTTTGCCAGCGATGACTATGGCATTTACAGTAAGGGCTTTGCGCAATATGGGCTGGGCGAGCTTGAATATGAGCGTGGCAATGTCAAAACTGCGAAAGAATGGTATCAAAAAGCCCTGGATACCTGGCAGGACCCTGTCCGCAAAGACCCAGTTCGGCACATTAGTTATGCACTGAACGGATTGGGGTTTGTAGCACTAAAAGAAAAACGATACGAAGATGCAAAACGCTTTTTCACCGCAGGCATCCAATCTGGAGACGAGTTTGGACGGGTCGACGAGCTCGCCAAGGCGCAGTTTGGGCTGGCCTCCGTCTACTTTGAAACCGACACAGATCTCAAGCCGGCTTTGGCGCTCGTGAATGAGTCGATCGAAAGTTTCCAGCAACAAGGCATGCAGTACGAAATTCAAAAAGCCAAAGTGCTTCAGGAAGATATTTTGAAAGCATCGCCTCAAATCCTTATACCGCAATAACAACCATGGATAACGAAAAAGAGATCTTTCTACGATCATTTAAAGAACTAGAGGTACAGTTTCAGAGCTTGCCGATCTCCGAAGGCCGGATAGAGCACTTGAAAGATCTTCTTTTAGCCATTCAAAAGACTGCTGAAAACCTGGCGTTGTATGACCCTCTAACTCATGCCTTTAATATGCGCGGCAGCGAGTGGTTGGTGCCGAATGAACAGATTAAAGGGCTTGGGAAGATCGATATTTATGATTTACGGCAAGCCAATAAAGTGTATGGGGTTCCAGTGGTGGATTCGGAACTACACAAATTGGTATACCAATTGATGTCTGTCTTCACTCTGGATAAGGGGGATTTTGTTTGCCGATCTCCGGGCAGTGACGAATTCAGGATATTCTCCACCTCGAAAACACCTCAAGAAATCAGGCTTCTCCTGACAAAGCTATACCTGGACCAGGAGACGGACTCGTTGCTCACCTGGGATTTTGGGACGGGTCGTACAGAAACGCAGGCTGAGAATAATCTCCAAAAACAGCGCAAACTCTTCAGGCCGGTGGTTATCAGACAGACCATTCTGGAAAGCCACTCAGAGATTCCCCGGCGGATTGAGGAAAATAACAGCTACCAAAGTTGGAATGAGTTTAATATGCCCTATCAAAGGCTAACAGCTACAATCTGTTCGTTGGAGCTGCCTGTCACGTTGGCACAACAAACGATTGAGCAGATTCAGGCCGTTAAAAACACGGTCGAAGACATCGTGACCAGAGAAGCCCTGACAGGCGCACTCGATGCACTGGGCGCAAAGTGGTACTTAGAGAATGCGGTAATTCAAAGCGTAGCGCTGACAGACATGCTCGATATGCATGAAGGAAATGCGCGTTACGGAAGTGTTGCAATCGACGAGGATCTCAAACGCTTTTCAAATATGCTCCTGGAGCACTTCTCCAGAAAAGAAGGATTCTTAGTAGTTCGGTCTGAGCGCGCAGGCGATGAATTCAAGATCATCTCTACCCAAATCAATGCAACACAACTGGAAGCCAGGATTCTAACGGCTTGGCAAAATGACTTGCATCAAGGGTTGCTCACATGGAATTATGGCGTCGGAAGAAATGATTTCGAGGCCCATGTCAACCTTTACAGGAACAGAGTAAAAGACATCGAAAACATGGAAGTTTCTGTTTCAAACGGCAAAGCAACTTTTATCATCGTCAGGCCGGAAAGCGAGGACTATTCCAGTCTATTTAAGCTTTCAGAAGAAACAGCCCGTGTTATGGATGGAACGCCAATTATGGATTTGCATCTCACCATTCAGGCAATCCGCAATGTCGAAGATTTTGAGGCTCTGCGAAAGCGTCTGGAAGAATACTGCCTAAAATTAGAGCCTTTTGAAATCAAGGTCAAACACATTGCCAGAATGAATATCAACAATCAACAGGGCCGGTTATGGTTGCTGGCGGAAAAAACCCTCGCCCTGGAAAAAATACATAATGACATTGGGCAGATTGCCTGCGAATTGGGATATGAAAGTTATCCATATAAATCACAGGATTGGCTGCCTCATCTGAAAATTGTCAATTTACCAGAAAATACATCCACCCAGATCAAGGACCCCACCTTCGGAGCCAGCAGCGGGATCACTTTCACCGTAAGACATTTTGAATGGACAGTCCAGAAAGCACCCGAACGTTGGGAATTGTTGGAACAATTCCCATTCCCACAGTAACCTCAACCCATTTTGGAATTTTGGATTTTTTATCCTTTACCCTCTTCCTGAACCGGAAGAGTTTTCTTTATTTAGCCCTGTGCACATCAGCGCGGTAGGGCGTATCTAATTACGGCATTGCGGGTATACTCATAGACCTAGAAAAAAAGTCAAGCACAATGGCAACCATTCTGATCGTTGACCCCAATCCAGCTGACCGCCGGGTATATGTCACTTTGCTGGGTAATTTTGGCCATCGGCTGCTGGAAGTCGGTGGTGGCGTTCAAGGATTGGAGCTGGCACGCGCTGAGCTCCCCGATCTGATTATTACCAGCATTATCATGCCGCATATGGACGGGTTTAGTCTCGTGCGCCAATTGCGGGCCGACCCACTGCTGGCGAGTGTGCCGGTCATTTTCCAGACCGCTAATTATCTTGAGTCAGAAATCAGTAAATTGGCGCTCGCCAGCGGTGTTCAACACATCCTGGCAAAACCTGCAGAACCGCAGGAGATCCTGCGTGTGGTGCAGCAAGCTCTCAAACAGCCAACCACGCCTTCCAGGCTGCCTCAAACAGGACAGCTCCAGCGTGAACACCTACAGTTGCTGGCCGATAAACTCTACCAGAAAGTCGCGGAATTGGAGAAAACCAACAACCGTCTGCACAGCCTCTCTTTGACCGATGAATTGACAGGCTTAAATAACAGACGTGGCTTCATGATCCTTGCTACAGCGCTGTTGAAATTTGCCAAGCGCGCCGATCATCCGCTTTGCCTGCTCTATATCGACCTGGATAACTTGAAGGCCGTCAACAATAGTTTCGGCCATGCCGCTGGAGATATGGCTTTGACTCATTTTGCTCGCATTTTGACCGAAACCTTTCGTGATGCAGATGTGATTGGCCGGTTGGGTGGGGACGAGTTTGTAGTGCTGACAATCGACGCGCTGGAAAGGGATCTGGTAAACATTCAGGCACGTCTGCAAAACAATGTAGATCTCCATAACCTTAAGTCCTTGAGTGGTTATGCTTTGTCTTTTAGCCTGGGAATCATCCCGGTCGATTTGGAATCCCCCATCACTGTCGAGGCATTGCTCTCTCAGGCAGATGAGGCAATGTATAAACACAAACATCAGAAAAGGGGACAGGCATAGCATTTTGCTTTAGCAAAAATCTCCGTCACGCTCATTTCTGATCGCGGGAGTGCCATTGTAGGAGCATCTCAAACAGCTTCGCTTTTCCGCTTTTATGTTACACTCCAAAAAAGGGAATACTTGAGGGATAGTATGAAACGCATCTATCTTTGGGCGGGCTTGATTGGCTGTATGTTGCTGGCAGCTTGTCGTGCCTCACAATTTGAAAAACTTCCCCCAAATGAAATTATCTCACGGTCAGCAGATCGTATGGCCTCTCTGGCGGGTTTTGAGTTCCTGATCGAACGCTCAGGTGAACCGGCATATCTTGATGTTGAACAAACTATTTCGTTTCGGCGTGCGGAAGGCAAATTCACCTCACCTGATCGGGTGTATACCAGTGTGCGAGTGATCACGCCGGGCCTGGTCACCGAGGTCCAGATCATCAGCCTGGGAGGAACGCAGTGGGAGACGAATCTTTTAACCGGAGAATGGCAGGCCTCGGATCCACGCTACAGCTTTAATCCATCGCTGCTGTTCAATCCCGAAACGGGGATCTCTGCCATTCTGCCCCGCGAACTGACCGACCCTAGAGCGCTTGAGATGGAGGAGCTTCCGGAGGTCCCCGGGAAGAAACTTTATGTGATCGAATCCGTCTTGAAGAGTGACAGCGCCTATCGCATGACTTTCGGGATGATCGACAACGAACCGCTCCACGTCAAGCTGTGGATTGATCCCGTTTCCTTTAACCTTTATCGGATTGTTTTAGTGGATCCCGCCAACTCTGGCGACCAGCAGGATACTACCTGGCAAATTG
>DATGYJ010000300.1:0-2783 GCA_035298105.1 Anaerolineales bacterium
GCTTACCTATCGTCAGAAGAAAGAACGCGGCGAGATCATCACCATGTTGACCGCGTACGATTATCCTACTGCCCTGGCAATGGACCGAGCCGGGATTGATTCGATCCTGGTCGGTGATTCCCTGGCAATGGTTGTGCTCGGTTATGAGAACACCCTTCCTGTTACGATGGAAGAGATGCTCCATCACTGCCGGGCAGTCGCGCGCGGCGCAAAGTCCGCGCTTCTGGTTGGCGATATGCCCTTTATGTCCTATCAGGTCTCTGTAAAAGAAGCCACTCGCAATGCAGGCCGTTTCCTGCAACAAGGCGGCATGGACGCGGTCAAGCTCGAAGGCGGGCGCGAACGCGCCGATGCGATCCGCTCGATCACAGGCGCGGGGATTCCCGTGATGGGACACATCGGTCTCACCCCACAGTCCGTCAATCAACTGGGCGGATTTCGGGCACAAGGCAAAACCGCCAGCGCCGCGAAAAGACTGGTTGAAGACGCGCTCATTCTGGAGGAAGCAGGTTGTTTCAGTGTTGTGCTGGAATCCGTCCCTGGGCGTCTCGGCGAGTTGATCTCAAAGAAACTGTCCATTCCAACTATGGGTATCGGCGCGGGCGTAGGTTGTGATGGACAAGTATTGGTCACACATGACCTGCTTGGTCTGTTCGATCGCTTCACGCCAAAGTTCGTCAAAAAATACGCAAATTTCCATCACGAGATGCAGAAAGCATTTGCCGATTACATTGAAGATGTGGAAACGAAACGCTTCCCGGCTCAGGAGCACACCGTCGAGATGGATGATCGAGAGTGGGAATTGTTATTGAAAGAGGTTGGATAATATAACTAGCATGTGACAGTCACTTTGTTCCCTATGCTTCGGGAGTACTTTGCAGAAGTGACTGTCACATGAAACTTAAAATGAACAACATCCTCATCGTTGGCACGGGCGCACTCGCGACTCTCTTTGCTGCGCGGCTTGCGCAGGCAGGTTATCAGATCACCATGCTAGGCACATGGAAAGCAGGATTGAATGCACTGCGCAACCAGGGCGCGCGGTTGGTCGATGCAAATGGAAACGAATATCGATTTGAAGTTCAAGTGATAGATAATCCCGATGAGTGTAGGGAAATTAAATATGCACTTGTCCTGGTCAAAGCCTGGCAAACAGAGCGCGTTGCAAAACAACTCCAAGAATGTCTCGCGCAGGACGGACTTGCTGTTACACTCCAAAACGGACTCGGCAACCGTGAGACGCTCGCTGAAAGCCTGGGCTTGGAGCGCGTGGCACTTGGCACGACCACCACTGGCGCGACTCTGTTGGGTCCAGGGCTGGTGAGAGCGGGTGGAGAAGGAGTCATTTCCATTGAGCAGAATCAGAACCTGGATCCAGTGGAAGCCGCGTTAAGGTCCGCAAAGTTCAATGTAAATATTGTAAATGATGCGCAATCGCTTATCTGGGGAAAGTTAGTGATCAACGCGGCGATCAATCCATTGACGGCATTATTGCGAGTGCCAAATGGAAAATTGCTCGAACGTCCGTCTGCGCGCGAAATGATGGAAGTATTGGCGAGCGAAACTGCGCGAGTCGCGCAGGCAGAAAATATTCCTCTGCCGTTTCCTGATCCAGTTGCTGCAGCACAAGAGGTTGCCCGCAAGACGGCTGCCAATCATTCCTCGATGTTGCAGGATGTGCTTCGTGGCGCACCCACAGAAATCGATGCCATTTGCGGCGCAGTCGTCAAAGCGGCAAAGAAACATAGAATTGACACACCTGCAAATTGGGCATCTTGGAAGCTAGTGAGAGCATTAGCAGGGTAAATATAAGGGAATCCCACGGCTCCAGTCGCTGCCCCCAAGTCAGCAGATGTCGCCACGGCGCCGCTTTGGACTCCACAAACATTCTCAATGGCATGACATTCTTCCACCAAGTTGGTGTGTTTTGTTGTATTAACCCAAATTCATTGCATGGTAAGATACAAGCACACTAATATCGGTTTTGGAGGTCACTTATGCGAAAGTGGCTTGTATTTGCCTTGCTTTTCGGATCCATGATATTCCCATCCACGGCGGGTGCACAAGGTGGCATAAAACTAGACGCGATGAAAGTCGAGCTTTGGTCTGAGTACGACCAGCCAAGTATGCTGGTGATAAATCAATTTGTTGTATCGCAAGATACAGCACTCCCTGTAACAGTAACCTTGCGTTTCCCTAAAGATGGGAACCTGGTTGCAGTAGCCGAGCAAAATAGTAGCGGTCTATTCGACAAAGATTTCAAAGGTCCTGTAGCCCAGGGAAATTGGCAAACGATTACGATAAATGTGGATTCCTACCAACCGCATCGCATGGAATACTATCAACCGCTTATCCGGGATGGGAATAAACGCCAGTTCAAATATCAATGGTTCGGTGATTATTATGTAAAAGAATTTACCGTAGCAATACTTGTCCCCGCAGATAGTACCGAGCTGATTACCTCCCCTGTCTTACAAAGCACTGCAACCGCTGAGAATGGATCGGCTTTATCAGGTATAGTAACTAAGAGCGAACTAAAGATGGGGAATTCTTTCCAATTTGATCTCGCATATCAACGAACATCCGATACACTCACCAATCCCACTGACCAGGTTCAACCCTCAGAGCCTGTAGGAGCAGATACTCCAGGCCGCGTTTCCATTGCAAATTTGCCCTGGATTATCGGCGGGTTTGGGTTGGCGTTGATTATCATTGCCCTGTTTTCCTACTGGCGATCCACTCAATCAGGAGAAGCCAAGCCGCAGAGGGCTCCAGAGTGGCGT
>DATGYJ010000301.1:0-3606 GCA_035298105.1 Anaerolineales bacterium
GTGATCGTCTGGTTGATGCGCCGGATCTTGATGCGTGTCTTACTGCCGCTAAACGAACCGGGCTGGAATCGGCGGAAACTTGCTTCGGACCACATTGCGATGATACTCGCGCCACAAGCAGTGGCCGACCTGCTGCTTGAATTCGCCTGACAGCACAAGGACCCACGACGTTCTCGTCTCAAAAATCGCTCCGGGTTGTCTCCCTGAACCCGCCGAATGAGAACGTATGTTTAATGTGAGATTGTCGAGATAGAAACTGCAAATTATCCCATCATCAACTTTGGACGGTATTGCAGCGCCTCCGCCAGATGCACCGATTGGATATCCTCACACCCCGCTAAATCAGCAATGGTACGCGCTAACTTTAAGATGCGATGATAGGCACGTGCCGACAAATTAAGTTGCGTCATCGCTGCCCGCATCAGGCTTTGACCCTCGTCAGGAAGTTTACAGTACTGCCGGATCTCTCCGACGCGCATATCTGCGTTACACACAAGGTCCGATGAACCATTACTGGAGAAGCGTTTGTTTTGTATATCTCGTGCGGCTTGCACGCGTGCCCGAATGCATTCAGAAGGCTCCCCCACTCGATCTCCACTTAGCTTTTCATAGTCTACGCGTGGAACTTCGATGTGAATATCGATCCGGTCGAGTAACGGACCGGAGATCCGTTTCTGATATTTCGTCACCAGCGCATGTGCGCAGGTGCATGGCTTGAGCGAATCACCATAGTAACCACAAGGGCAGGGATTCATGGCAGCGATCAATTGAAAGTTTGCGGAGAAAGTGAGCGATCCTTTAGCGCGGCTGATCGTGACTACCTTATCTTCCATAGGTTGGCGCATCACTTCCAAGACGCGCGTGCCAAACTCGGGAAATTCATCCAGGAACAAGACTCCACGATGAGCGAGAGATATTTCGCCTGGCTTTGGAATGTTTCCGCCCCCCACCAGACCGGCATGGCTGATCGTATGATGAGGCGCACGGAAGGGACGATGACGGATCAATGGTGTGCCTGCGGGGAGCTGGTCCGCCACGGAATAGATGCGGGTCACATCCAGAGACTCTTCGATGCTCATCTCAGGCAGAATGCCGGGTAGAGCGCGGGCCAACAATGTTTTACCAGAGCCAGGCGCGCCCGCCATCAGCACGTTGTGCCCAAAAAACCGTCACATTTCACCTCGATTTTAGTGCTGAAATTCTCGGAAATGCCCGTTACGAGATGATCACCCTATATAGTATGGAACATCTCCAACTCGCAAATCGGGCTCTCGGACGGATGACAAGTAGTTGATGTCTCGCTCGGCGAACTGTTGCTCAGTTATTATGAAACGAACGCTGCCCAAACACCATACCGAGATTTTATAAAGAATAGCTGTCCGAAATCACAAATTATAAGAGGAACGGTCCCAATCATTTTGGGACCGTTCCTCTTGTACGGCCAACAGATACTTGCAATACCCTTGGACGCAGGGATGACACAATAGAACATGCTTTTCGCACACTATACGGGCTCACTAAATGCCTTGAAGGCTTAAATAGGAGACTTGGCCTAGGAGAGGATGAACTGGTTAAGATAAGGTGCATAGTATCTTGCCCGCAAATATACCAACTCATTGTAACTGTCACTATATTCTCCGGCGTATCCATACGCCGGCTGCGCAGCGCCATACGTTTGCGTCGTGACTCCATAGGGATCATACGCGCTGGCATAGGTGACAGCCCCATTGGCATCTGCCAATTGCCGCACGGACCCCAGGGCATCTCCCAGGAAATATTCCGTGCCGCTGTTGACCTGCGCGAGGCGGTCTACATCATAGATATAGGTGTTCGTGCCATCGCTCAGGGCTTGAGTCAAGCCGGCATTCAGGTCCATCGTGAAGGTGGTGGTATTCCCGTTGACAGCTTCCTGCAAACGGTCGCCTAATCCGCTGTACGCGTAGCTCATCGCCAGTTCCGGCCCGCTCACTGTCACCAACCGGTTGGCAGCATCATACGTATACGTCTTCACGCCATCGTTGCGCAGGTTGCCATTGGCATCCCAAGTATAGGTCACGCCATTGACGCTGGTCATCCGCTGGTGGGCAGGATCATATCCATAACTGGCGGTGAACGATAGACCATTGACCGTGTTGTCCTGGGTAAGCCGATTCCCAACGGCATCATAGGTAATCGTCACCGGCCCGGAAGGTACTTGCGTAGCGGTTTCTGTCACAGTTGGTGTGTGGGTAGGCGTTTCCGAAGCAGTCGCTGTCGCAGTCGGGGTACTGGCGTGAATGCCGGGGTCGGGAAACTGAGCGGAACGCAAGTGCTAGGTCTCTGTTGTAGTGAACACTGGCGCATGAGTTAGGAAGGCTCGGCGATCGTACGGAGAGGCGACGGCCGAGTAAGTTATCATAGGTTATTCACGGATGCTAGGAAGAAACGTCCAGGTTGCGTATATGCCACGCTTGAGAAGTGTTAGATTAACGCCTTGGGGAAATTCAGCCGTGCGTGGTGCACCCATAATTAGCAGAATTCCTTCATTTGGCATTTGCATCCCCTTCCCGTCTAGTACGCCCCCTCCCGGAACTTCAGTTCCCGTTCCTTGGCAGAAGTCTGTCCAATATTCTTTTCCGCCACCAACTTGATCACAACCGATTTCAGTCCAATAGGCACAAACACGATATCCTGTTAAGTGAAGGTAAGGGACACTATTTGATTGAGCCTCAATCCACCACGATTGCCATTTACTTTCATAGTCATAAGTCACCGTATTGCTACGAAGGTGCAGTATCTGTTTATATGTTCCATCTTCTTTAATTATCAGAGTATCGCTCCAATCCGGTCGTCCAGCGATCCAAGTTCCAACCAGATTGGACGATGAAAAATCCTTTGGTGGATATGGACATCCAGGAGAGAAAGTAGGCTTTTGTTCTTCTTTCGGAATGCATGCACTTAAAGAGGCAGCCACAATCCATAACATCAATAGAACAATATTCTTTTTCATTTTCATCATCACTCTCCAAAAAGCTGGATCTTAATGTTGACTTCCATAGGGGTTAATTGTTCCTTCACCATTCCACGGACGAATATTAAGAAACAGCGTTCCTAAAGCCCTTATGTGTGCATACGTCCATTGAGGAATGCATGGATCATACCTTTCAGTCCACATATATGTCTGGTATAAGGTTGCTCCGCCTCCTGTACCCTGCAATTGGCTACGGGAACGGTTGCGAAGTATGGAGATCACCGGTGCACGTTCGAAGACTGTGGCGAGTGGGGTATCTCGGGTAATTCCATACTGGTTAGGTCCGTTAATTAGGTCTTCAACGCTAAGGTAATATGCAGGCCCGAACCTACCAGGAATATGCGTGCCGGATTCCAAACTGGTATCATTATCGATTCGAAAGCCTATTCTTCTTTCACCATCTATTTTTAGCGCCTTAACTTGATAGTAGAAAGAGCCCATAAAAAAGGTAAGTGGCAGAGTTAGCTGGTTTGCTTTTTGAAACCTCATGATCGAAATACCACTATCCTCAAGTATTGATTCTTCAAACTCGTGTGGCATAAACTCGTTGAGCGGGCAATTTCCGTTATAACACCCAATATCTACCCCAGCTTTAT
>DATGYJ010000302.1:0-2160 GCA_035298105.1 Anaerolineales bacterium
CAATAACACAAATGGAATAGTAGTGACTATGTTCGTAGCAAACCTTCCCACAAACGGTTCCATCTTGCCGATGAGCAACCCGCGCAGGATCAATTCTTCACTGGATGCATTTGACAACACCATGATCAGCACCCAGGGAGTCCAAGGCAGGATGCGCGCCCAAGTCAGATTTTGTCCTTTGAAAAATATTGTTGTGACGGGGATAACGCTAGTGATCATCACAACAAACGCGATCAGGCCCACGGTCAGCCCCAGTTTCAAGTTGCCGCGGCGGATATAAAGAGAGTCCACGCCTTGACCTGCGAGGCGGTTAAGCGCCAAGACAACGAAGATGCCCAACAGGGAACTCTCGAGTTTCTCGATCGCCAGGCCCACAGGTGACTTTGTGACTAGTCCAAGCGCGGGAAGCAGCCATTTACTGAGGCTGAGGTAGTAGTCAATGCTGATGGCGGTCAACGCGGTGAAGAAGGCAAAAGGCAACAGCCAATATTTTTGGAAGCGTTCCCTGAATCGAGCCAAGAGCGCAAGCGCGAGGAAAATCCCTGCGACCACGATTTTGTCTACCAGATGCATTGTGTCTTTCCAGATGGCCGAGTAATGACTGAAGACCACGAAGACCAACAGTCCGCAGGTGAGGAAAAGAAAGAAGAAACCAATGCGTTGAATGGTTTTCATTTTATGTTTCTGCTGTCATTTCAAATTTCCTGTAATTCACCCGTGTGCTGATTGCGATGATCACAGCGGGGAAGAATCCTAGCATGATAACGGTTGGAATAGATGATGCGCCAAATATGAACGTTTGATACAGCCAAGGCACGAGCGCATCAACAAACCAGAAGATCAGAAAGATCATCCACAACTTGATTTGATTCGTCTGCCATTTGCGCGCGATCCAGAAGATGGTCAGCGCGTTGACGAGGAAGGCGATCACGAACATGAATTGCATTTTGAAGTCTGCGCCTGCAGCTTCGATGTCTATGCCGCCGGTGCCGGTCGCGGCCGCTTTGGCATTGGCATTGAACGCCAGGATAAGTCCGCCGATGGCATAGCCGATATAAGCGAAGCAAGCCGTCATGATAGCTTTGACAATTTCAGCAATCAACGGATTTTCATTCTTTATAACCATTTCATGTCTTCTTACAGACTGATGTTCCCACCAGATCAGCCAGATGGAAAAGGCCAGCGTTTGCAGCATGATCTCAGGATAACCTATCCAGTGGTACCATATGGGTAGTTTAGAGTACAACATTCCCTCGATGGAACCCGGTGAAGCGGCGGGGGTGGAGAGAATACCGATGGTAACCAGCAAACCCCATAAGGTGAGCCAGCCGCGTTTCTTTTCAATCAGAAAACTGCGAATTGGCCAAAGACCGATGGCAAAAATCAAACCACGGATTGGTTGCATGAACGGCCCGATGAGAACGTTATGCTGATCCATAGGAAGCATGTAGTCGCGGATAACCGCCTGCTTGAAGACCTCGGCATAATTGAACACATTTGACATGACGATGCCGAAGACGAAGTAAGTCAGTGTGTGGGCTATGATGACTCGAAGCGCAAAGCCGAGAAACATTTTCCAGTCGTTTCGCGAGTTCATTTTCTTCTCCTTGGTCTAATTTGGAATTTCGACCATTGCTGAGAGTCGAAGCCGATACAGCAGCTTTTGATTGCTTGGAACATACAATCCTGTTATGTGCCGTGTCCGACATGAGTGTAAGAATAAAACGTCGCGGCGAGGTTGATAAAATACGTGATCAGAGTAATAAAACCGTAGGGCCTGCCTGTCAGAAAGGCGTAGCCAATCATCGCAAACAAAGCCAGATAGTAAACCAGCAGATAGGGGCCGAGCCAAGATGTCTGGCGAAAATTGAGTTTGAGCCAATAATCGAGAAGAGACTCAATGAGCAGATAGGCCACCATAACGAGCGGCAGAACCCAAAATGCCCAGTTCCTCATACTTCGCAGATTCGCGATGGCGATGATACTTAATGGCAATGCCATTATGAGTGTGCCATAGCCAAGCCAGTGCTCCCATGCTGCGCGTCCAAAGACGCGGTTTAGAAATATCAGGCTGAGGATCAGATTCAGCAGGTTAGCAATAACCACGACAGTGAGATCGAGTTTATGGGAAACATCCATATTGGCTCCGTCGCATTCCCA
>DATGYJ010000303.1:0-4521 GCA_035298105.1 Anaerolineales bacterium
GCTTACCCTCAGCCGAGCAGCGCCTGCATCGTTTAATCAGGATGATGTTTTGCTGGTCAACACATTTGCAATCCAGGCCTCCATTGCCCTGGAGAACGCGCGCCTTTACGATGATCTGAACCGTTTCAACCAGATGATGGAACGCATGGTGGAACAACGCGTCGAGGAGCTGAACAACGCCTATCGAACACTGGAAAAATTGGACAAGAATAAGAGTGACTTCATTCAAGTCGCGGCACACGAATTGCGTACGCCGCTGACTGTGATCAAAGGTTACATGGGAATGATCAAGTCCGTGCCCGCAATGCAGAAGGAACCATCCATGATACAAGCCATGGAAGGTGTGATCCAGGGTACAAACCGCTTGCATCAAGTTGTCAACAGTATGTTGGATGTCGCTCGGCTGGATAACCAAGTTCTCACCCCTCATCTCGAAGCTGTGACGCTCGGGCCTGTCCTGCGACTAATCCGAAAAGATTATGCAGAAGAACTACAGGCGCGTCAGATCAACCTTGAGCTTGACCCTGATATCAATTCCGCTCCACCCCTTCTAGCGGATTCCGAACTCCTCAAAAAAGCGCTCGACAATATTATTGTCAATGCGATCAAATTTACACCAGATGGAGGCTCCATCTTCGTCAACGCAGGTCCTGTCAACGTGGATGGACGCGGAGAGTATTGCGAGATCCGTGTCCGTGATACGGGCATCGGCATTGACTCTGAGAATCACACCATTATCTTTGAGAAACTCTATCAACTGGGCAAAGTAGAGTTCCACTCCTCAGGGCGCACGAAATTCAAAGGCGGCGGACCAGGTCTCGGCTTAGCGATTGCGGCAGGTATTGTCAAATCGCATAAAGGCAAGATCTGGGTCGAAAGTGCGGGCTATGATGAAAAGAATTTGCCTGGCAGTACGTTTATTATCCAAATACCCCTCGCAAAGTGAGTTAAGTAAACAGGTCCACAAGTAAATACGTTTGTACTCGTAGACCTGTTTACTTGTCTACTAATTCTCCGTGCGGATGACCTTGCTATTCTTATCAAAGTAGTTCGTGAGACGGATTCGTAAAGGTGTAAGCAGGCCGATATGTGCCAGCATAAGATATGCAAGAGCTGCCATTAAAAAAAAGAACAAGAGATCCTTCCATAGGAAAGTTGGATTACCCGCAGCAAAAACATAGCGAAAGACGATCAGCCCTAGTTGGATCATGCTAATGACAAGCAATGGAATTGAGAAGGGCCGCAGATCATGATCTTCAATGATCAAGTGAAGCCCAACCATGGCTCCCAGCCCAGCCAACACAATCATCAGATAAGCCACATAATGTGGAAAATCATATAGTTGCATATACAGCCTCTGCAATATCAACACATACAAGGCACAAACCCCGATCAAACATCCCCATATCAGAAAATTGATAATAAAAGGTAAGACCAAATTTCCGTAGACCCGGATGGCTACCATAGCAGTTATCCACCCGACTCCATACGCCAAGCCTACAACCAACACTTTTGTACTAAGACCATTGAGGGAATTCATTAGACCAGCACCAAAAATATCCAGTACTAGCTTTGAGCCGCCCAATAAGGCGAAGCTCAACGCACCGACACTCGCCAAGAGCATCAGGATGCTCAACATACCTCGCTGGGATAACCTGTTTCCGTTGCGCGATAACATCGACGAAGGTCCCCGTGGGGTAGTGTTTGGAGAACGATTCATAATGCCTCCTGCCCAGTTGTGAAAAATAACACACTAGCGGTCAATCTGCCAGACTGGACTGATATTATACCCATAAGACTCATTTCAGCCGCTTGGAGTTCCCCCTACCTCCTTTAATGGATTAAGACCCACCTGCTTGTTTCCGTTTCCAGACCCTTCTCCCTCCTGCTTATTTCCCCCTTAGCGTGCGAGCCGCAAATAGACCGCTCCACGCGCATCCAGATAAATCGCTTCTGGTGTTTGGACAATGCGCAAGACCACATTTTCACACGTTGAGCAACGCAGGATAATCCCTGGCCCTTGTGTGAACGCCAGCAGCTCACCAATTTCCCCCTCATTGCCGCAGTTGGCGCATTCGGTGGGAGAGGCAGTCATTTCAACGCCAAAAATCTCATACAATATTCCTGCAGTTGCATTCGCATCCAGCATAAGCTCACGATTGATATCGGTCGTCTCTTCCATCCTCAGCCTCCTGTCGGACCGAAGCGCTCGGTACGGATCTGATCTGACTTCATCCCAATTTTGACCAACGCATTTGCCACAGACTCAACTAACAATGTCGGTCCGCAGATGAAAGTTTGAACTGATTTGCCCAACGGCTGGACAACTTCCTTCAACATTTCCGGGTCAATGCGCCGTGAATAACCTTTCCAGCCTGGTGGCTGGGAACGTGTCAGGGTGTGAAAGACTTGTGGTCCATTGTCCGCAGCCTGTAATTTTTCCAATTCATTATAATAAATGATGTCGTCAAAACTACGCGAGCTATAAAGCAAACTCGCCGGGTTCTTCGCTCCTGCCGCAGCCCGGTGACGGAGCATGGACATTAACGGCACAACACCCGAGCCCCCGGCGATCAACAGCAAGGGCTCATCCATGGTCGCTTCCCACACGAAGTACCCGCCAATCGGTCCACGCGCTTCAATTCGATCACCAGGGATCAGCACATCGTGCATATAGGCCGAGACTTCGCCATCATCAATCCGTTCAACGGTGAGATCTACCTCGTCCTCCCGCTCAGGCTCTGAGGCAATGGAATAACTGCGCTGCGCCTGATAGCCATCTTCCGCGGTCAAACGGATATCATAATGCTGTCCAGCACGGTGGCGCATCCACCTGGGGAGCATTAGCGTGAACGACTTCACTTTCGCGGTTTCAGGCTTGATATCCTTGATCGAAGCAATTTGCCATTCAAGTGTTTGTTTCATAGTATCTCCAATGGAGATTGCTTCCTTGCAGGATGCTCACCTGCACTTGCGCCAGGTGCAAGTGTCGCAATCGTCGGGAAGTACACCCTCCTCGCAATGACATGATCCTAATCATTCCAATACCTCTGTTCTTTCCACGGGTCGCCGAGGTTATGATAGCCAAGGGCCTCCCAGAAGCCAGGCTTATCCTTTTCCATCAAGCGAAGACCACGCACCCACTTGGCACTCTTCCAGAAATATAAGTGCGGCACGACCATGCGTGCAGGACCGCCATGCTCAGGTGCAAGCGGCTTGTCATCATATTTCAAGGCGATGAAAGATTGACCATTGATGATGTCGGTGAGGGGCATGTTCGTAGTATAGCCGCCGTCGCTGAAGGCAGTGACAAACATGGCTTTGCGATCCAACTCGACATGCTCCAGCAAAGTATCCAGACTGACGCCTTCCCACTTCATGTCCAAATGGGTCCACTTGGTGACACAGGAAATATCAACCACATATTTTTGCATCGGCAGTTGGAGGAACTCCTGCCATGTCCAGGAAGCCTTGTCCTTTACAAGGCCTTCAATCGTGAATGTCCACTTATCAAGGGGGGTACGAGGGGTGGGTCCTGCTGAGAGAACCGGGAAGTCGTCTGTGAGATACTGACCTGGCGGGATGCGATCCTTTTTCTCTCCTCCCCGCCTTTTCCCGATAAAGCCGCGTGAGACAAATCGTTCCTCTGACATGGCTGCTCCTTTACCACTAATGCTTGTTTAAAGGCTTCTAAAATCTAAAGATATTATACAGCGATTAAAGTAAAAATCTAATAAAACTTCACGGATGTTTGTTGTTCATTCAGGTTGACCCTAATCCCCTTGCAAATTTATATTCAGGCGATGCTCCCGCCGCCGTCCCACGGGGACTGCCGCACCCGTAGGGGCGGCGTTCGCAAAGGACGGCGGCTCGAGCAGGGAAGATCTGTTAGGCAACTTGTGTTAATCAGAATAGTTTCCCAGCAGAAACATTCATGTCTTCATTCAGCCGGTGATTTTATGAACATTCGCTTCAGTGGTGGATTGCTGTTGCACTGGTTGGCATACTGTGCCTGATCGCAGCGCGTCCCTCTATGCCAGCAGGCCTTCTGATTATTTCCGGAATTCTATTCGGTACTACTCACGTGGGTCCCCATGGGTCGCTGGGTATGGCCTGTTTTGTACTGGCAGTTGTATTACTTGAATTTGCGCCTGGTAAAGAACCACGAACGGAGCCACTCGCAGCGACTTCTTCCTGAGAGAAATGAATCTGCTCTACAGACCCTGGAACGCCCTTTCGCCTTTAAGGTTTATCCTTTTCATCCTTACGGACAATTCCCAGGAAGCCTCCCAGGAGATAATAACCGAGGAGAATCGCCGCTGCTTCGATTCCTAAAAAGACTCCCAGTACCAGCAGGATCACGCTGACATTCTGTGATAGGCCTTCGTTGATCGCCTCTACCAACATCAATAACCCACCCATCCCAATTGCAATCGCAATGATGAAATTCCATTCGTGCCTGCGTGGATTTAACCAGTCAAGTATGCGATGAAGCCACTTCACTCTAGCAAATCTTTCCAA
>DATGYJ010000304.1:0-2903 GCA_035298105.1 Anaerolineales bacterium
TCATCCCAATGGATTGGATCTTGGGAGCGGATCTGTGCATAAAAGGGATAAGGATTGGCTCGAACTTCGGGGTGCCGCAAGTTCGATAGACTGAGTGTCTGAATCAAGGACGCTGACATAGGAACTCCTTACACCGACCCCGCATTGACTTCATTTGGTAATGGTTAAGAGTATAACGATAATCGTTCCGGGTGGTTATCTAAAGACAGAAATATGATTAGTATATATTATATGACCGATTGTATCCGATTTCACAAACTATAGTATAATTTTTTAAGAGAGTTTTTTCAACCTATAAGGTACGGCGCTTGATTCGCCAATTCCTGACAACTCAAAGGAGCGAGAAATGCACATCAACTTTGCAATGTGGCGCAAAGCCTCTTGGCAATTGATCAAGATGGATGACAAGAAAGAGTGGGATTCACTTGATGTTGTTTCCAAGTGGCTGATTGCCACCCGTTCTGCCGTGACGCTGGTGACCGTCTATTCGTGCGTGATTGCTGGATTATTGGCCTGGCGCGACGGCAATTTTTCATGGATTCCGTTCCTCATTCTGACGCTCGGCTTGTTTATTGCACATGGCACAAACAATATCTTAAACGATTACACTGATTACTCGCGCGGCCTGGATAAGGATAATTATTTCCGCACCCAATATGGGGTGCATCCACTCGCGCAGGGTTTCTTTACGAAGCCGCAGCAACTCAAATGGTTCTTTGTGAGCGGCGTTTTGGCTACACTGGCGGGCATCTATGCATTGGTTAAGACTGGCTTCAATCCATTTGTCATTGGCCTGTTCGCATTTGGTGCTATCGCACTGCTCGCTTATACTTATCCGTTCAAATACTGGGGGCTTGGTGAGTTGGCGATTTTCCTGATTTGGGGACCGATCATGATCGGGGGTGTCTATCTGGTTATGGCACTCATCAGAGGTGGCGACATCAGCAACATCTGGAATGTTGTGTTAGCGGGCATTCCTTATGGCTTGGGTGTTGCGAGCATCAATATTGGCAAGCATATTGACAAGCATGATGATGATAAGGCGAGAGGCGTTGGCACATTTCCCGTCCGTGTGGGCGAGACGTTTGCTCGCCGGGTAGATCAGGCTGCCGTTATCCTGATCTACGTGGTCATTGCTTATTTGGTTTTCGTGCCGCATTATTTTACCCCAATCATGCTGGTCGTCTTCCTTGCGTTCAAGCATGCTCTGAATGCTGTCAAGTTGCTCAATAAGCCGCGCCCTGCACAACCACCTCAGGGCTATCCTGCCTGGCCCACCTGGTTCTCTGCGATTACCTTCTTTCACAATCGCCAGTTCGGCGGCTGGCTGATCCTTGGCTTGATCGTTGACACACTGTTGCATGTCATCCCCTTTACCGCAAATTTGATTGCCCAATACTGGTCTCCGATGTAGGGGCGACGACAAAGGGCGACCGTAAAGGTCGCCCCTACAATACCTCAATATCCTTAATTTCCAACCATGCGGGTTCGGGGTTCTCCAGGACTCCGAACCCGATTTTTCCTTCCGGGGTAAATGCTGCAAATTGATTATCGATCCAGATCACCAAGCCCAGCGGCGGATCCGGGCTGAAAGGCGACTCAAACACTTGGATATCATCAACTTCAAACGAGACCTGCTTCTCGCGCCAATCAAGCTGGTATTTGTGCCATTGAGTGACATCTGCATTGATAGCAATTGCATCCTCCTCTATGATCTTTCCCATGAACTGGCGCGTTGCCTTACGTGAAAAGGGGAGTGCTATCCCTGCCGGGATTAATAATGGATGGAACCTTGGCGCACGAAATACTTGCGTGAGAAAACCATTAGCAGGAAATGTAGGTGCAGACCCTAAGTGCCCCGCAGGGGTAAAGTGCCCCGCAGGGGTATGTAGCTGCCCACTTTTGAACGATAGATAATTCTCCTTTGATGCGCTAAAGAACCAGGCGGCATTCGGTAACGTTGGTAAGCGCAATGGATTCCCACCAAAGCCAAGCGACAAGCCGAATGGATCATTCCATAACCCAAATCCCCACGTTCCAGGAATGGCATGACTCGAGGTCCTCGCCGATAAGCTTAGGTGAAGAGGCGGACGCCAGGGGAAATGGCTTCTTTTGGTCTGCGCATAATCATCAAGCTGTGCAAGCCGGTATTTGGCAGCTGCTCCGGCGGGAATTGATAAACGGTATTCGTTACCAGGCGAAAACTCTTCTACTTTCGCACCCACTGTAAAGCGCGGAGCTAATTTCGTATAAACCATTTTCGCCCAATCGTGAACAAACCAATAGCAACCCAAACGGCATTCAGACCTGTCGTTGCATAAGCTCCCAAAGCGAGCGTATAGATCACGAGCAGGATGCCAGCAAAGATGTTCATGCCTTGATACAACATCGAATCACCTTCAGCCTTTTTCGCAGAGACCAAAGCATAAGCAACGAGATATAAGACCGAGCCTGTCCAGCCAAGAATGTTAATGAGAAGTTTCGGGAGCATAATTTGCATTATTTCATGTTTCTATGATTTTGTAAAACCAAATCCGACAATTGCAGGTAAAATACTTTTATGAGAACAGTATTTTGGGAAGACAATCAACTAAAAATGATTGACCAGCGCATTTTGCCTGGTCGCTTTGAGATCGTTTCATTCAAGGATCATGCGTCCGTGGCGCAGGCAATTAAAGACATGGTTGTGCGTGGTGCGCCGGCCATTGGTGCTGCAGCTGCCTTCGGGCTTGCCCTGGCGGGGTACGAATCAACCGCTAATTCCGGCCAAGAACTGCTCGACGATTTACAAACCGCCACCGATACATTAAAAGCTGCACGGCCAACGGCGGTGAACTTAGCGTGGGCAATTGAAAGAATCATGTGGATCGTGGAAAAGTTGAAAGAGGAAAGAAATGCCGATG
>DATGYJ010000305.1:0-26741 GCA_035298105.1 Anaerolineales bacterium
AGGATCTCTCTTAATACAACCTGAAAACGGTCGTGCTCGGTTAATAGGGTCCCAAGAAATGAGACCGTTTCATCCATCGCGCGAGACCATGGAATTCTATGAGTCGTTGCCTCGACAAACGATCACAATCGGCGGGGTGCACTGGACAGGGTGGGTTCTGGGGGAGAATGATGTGTGGATCCTCGAAGAACGAGCTCACACTTCGGATGAAGTGCTTTTTTACATTCCGGAACATAAACTGCTTTTTACAGCCGATCTGACCTTTCCGATGTTCCCGACCTTTCCCGATACAAACGGCAAACTAACAAGGGAGATGTTGCAACGATGCTATGATATGGCTTCTGCCGGTGTCATTAGCCTGCTGATCAACAGCCATTTTCTTTCTCCGGCAATCTACCGGCGACAAGAGGAAGCAGTTCCATTTCTTGGGACACTGTTAACCGAGCACGACCGTTTTCAGGCTGTATTAAGAGAAATCCTTGAAGATCATGATGGGCTGACAGTAGGCGAAGTCTATTCATACGTATGCCAGCGCCATAGCGATCCGGTGGTATGGCACTACCTATCAATGGAGTATCCTGATCATCCGATGTCTCTCCAACAGATCATCACTGTGAATTTGACTCAGATGGGATATGTGCCTCAGGGTCCAAAAAGAAAACAGCGTTTCTATCGACCCGCAAGCCCCACATATGATCACGAAAGGCGCCTCTCATCAAAGCCGATCGTCCACTGACAGGACAATCGCAAGTTCACGTTATGGAGTCCAGCCCGACAAGCATTTGTCGGGCTTTTCGTTTCAAGCAGGTAGTTTTACTTGTGCCGTTTGCGCTGATTGGCGCTCGTTCCAATCATATATTCCTGCTATTCTATAAACATGAATGATGTGATTATTTCTGTGCAGGAATTGACAAAGACGTATGGCTTCGGCACAAAAAAAGTGGAAGCTGTAAGAAGTATTGACCTTGAGGTCAGGCGCCGCGAAATCTTTGGTCTAGTCGGTCCCGATGGTGCAGGCAAGACCACGACAATGCAGATGTTGTGTGGAATCCTGACCCCCACGCGCGGGCAAGCTATGGTCGCTGGTGTGGATGTGGTCCAGAATCCTAGTGGATTAGGTGGACGTATTGGCTATATGTCGGAGGGTTTCAGCCTGTATGGCTCGCTCAGCGTGCGTGAAAACCTGGACTTCTTCGCCGATCTCTATCGCGTTCCGCATCATGAACGTGAGCAGCGAATTGAAGAGCTCCTGCGTTTTACCCACCTTGACCATGCCGCGGAACGCCGCGCCGAACATTTATCCGGGGGCATGAAGAAAAAACTTGCCCTTGCTTGCGCGTTGGTGTACTCACCCCAAGTTCTGTTTCTCGATGAACCAACCACGGGCGTGGATCCAGTCAGCCGCCGTGACTTTTGGCTCTTGCTCAATGATTTCCTCGAGCAGGGCATTACCGTTTTTGTATCTACTCCCTACATGGATGAAGCAGAACGCTTCCATCATGTGGCCTTGATGCACAAAGGAGAGATTATCGCGTGTGATACGCCGGCAGCTCTCCGGTCCGGTTTGAGCGGTGAAATGCTCGATCTCTTCGCCCAGCCACAGCGCGAGGCGTTGAGTCGCTTACGCGTTCATCCGCGCGCATCCCATGTTCAAGTCTTTGGCGAGCGATTGCATCTGTTAGTCACCCGTGCAAACGATGACCTGCCCGCTCTGCAAGACGATCTCTCCAAGCAGAACATTCAAATTTCGGATGTGCGTCACACCATGCCGAGTCTGGAGGATGTGTTTGTGTCTATGCTGGAAAAGCAAACCAAGGACAATAGACCAAAGGCTATGGACTACGATCCATCGCCGATTGTCCACCGTCCACACTTGCACCTGGCGCAAATGCAGGTGTCGTCCGACATCGCGGTCAATGTTTCTGAGCTAACTAAGAAATTCGGTGATTTCACTGTAGTGGATCGGATTTCCTTTCGTGTCAAGGAAGGTGAGATCTTTGGTTTCTTAGGACCTAATGGTAGCGGCAAGACAACAACTATTCGGATGTTATGTGGCCTGCTGCCTCCAACATCGGGCGCAGGTACAGTTGTGGGTCGGGACATCTTAATCCAGCAAAGCTCTATCAAACCGGAAATTGGCTACATGTCCCAGAAGTTTTCACTCTATAACGATCTCACAGTGGAAGAGAACCTCGACTTTTACGGAGGTGTATATGGCTTGCGCAACTCGCAACTCGGCACACGCAAGCGCTGGGCGTTGGAAATGGCGGGACTCACTGGCCGCGAACGTGCCCTGACACGCGATCTCTCCGGAGGTTGGAAACAGCGGCTTGCGTTAGGGTGCGCGATTTTGCATGAACCAAGTGTTCTCTTTTTAGATGAACCCACGTCGGGAGTAGATCCTATTTCACGTCGTACGTTTTGGGATTTAATTTACAGCCTCTCTTCTCGCGGTGTTACCATTTTTGTCACCACCCACTACATGGATGAGGCCGAGCATTGCAATACTCTGGGATTGATCTACAACGGCCGTCTGATCGCGCATGGCAGCCCAGCGAGTTTGCGCTCCAACATGCGCGCTGGGCAGATGCTCGAGGTGACTTGCCCGCAACCGCTTCGTGCTCTACAACGGATCAAAGAGATGGATGGTGTGCTCGGCGCAGGACTATTCGGTGACCGCGTACACGTGCTGGTTGAAGATATTGATCGCCTCACGCGCGACATTGAGTCGGCTCTGGCAGCCGAGGCTCACCCTGCCCGACAGATTTCTCCTATCCCCTTCTCCCTCGAAGACTTGTTCGTCACATTCATCGAAATGGAAGAGAGCAGACGAAATACTGCTCAGGGAGTCATTGTATGAATTCCGAATTGACTTTCCGAATCAGCACGGGCATATTAATAGCGACACTTGCCACAGTCCGGTTCCGCTTCATTGGATGGGCAGTGACCGGATTGCCAAAAGCCGTCCGCAAAATTTCAAGCGAACAGGTAGATAAGGTTTGGTTTCGTGCTCTCTGGTTTATTGGTTGGTTGTGGGTACTGGTTCCAATCGTGTATGTACTTGCGCCGCGCTGGCTAACTTGGTCTGCAATGGAAATACCGATCTTCCTTCGCTGGGTGGGAGTTGGATTGGGCCTCATCAGCATCATATTTCTTGCCTGGGCACATTGGACATTGGGCGAGAACTGGAATGTGCCGGGAGTCGTTGAAGCGCAACAGGTGTTGATAACAGACGGTCCCTATCGCTGGTTCCGACACCCTATGTATACGTCCTTTGGCCTGATCGCTTTGGCGTATTGGCTGATTTCCACGAATTGGTTCATTGCTCTGATCGGATTATTTTACTGGATCGTCGTTGTTTCCAAGGTCAAGACAGAAGAAGCGGTATTGATCGAAAAATTTGGCGATGCTTATCGCGAGTATATGAAGTGCACAGGCCGGTTCCTACCGCGCGTTTTCAGTGGAGGATAAGACATGAATTCACGAATCCTTTCCGTCCTTCGTAAGGAAACGCGTGAAATTCTGCGTGACCCGTACACTTTGATTATTGCGCTTGTTCTGCCATTGGTGATGCTCTTCCTTTTTGCATACGGTGTCAACACGGATGTCCGCAATATTGAACTGGCCGTCATGGATTTTGACCAGACAGCAACCAGCCGCGATTACGTTCAAGCCATTTTTAGTTCCGGCTACTTTGACTCGGTAGGCATTGTCCAGAATTATGAACAGGCAGGAGCACTATTGGACCGTGACACTGCCGATGCTGTGCTTGTGATCCTGCCTGGATTTGCGCGTGATTTGAGCAACGCAGGACAAGTTCAAACGCAAACATTATTGGACGGCTCATACACGCCTTCTGCACAAGTGGCGGAGTCCTACATCGAGGCGATCAATGCGGCGTACAACGGGAAGATTGTTTCTACATATATCGAGAGCCGAAGCGGACAATCCTTGGATCAATATATTCCCCTGAAAGTACAATCTCGGGTCTTGTACAACCCCGGACTAAAAAGTGTCAATGTAATTGTCCCAGGTTTATTCGGCGTCATCCTGATGGCATTGCCTCCTTTACTTTCTGCACTGGCGATTGTGCGGGAAAAGGAAAGCGGATCGATTCAACAAGTGTTTGTCTCGCCCATCCGCCCCATAGAACTTATTGTCGGCAAGCTGATTCCCTACGCGGTAATTGCGTTCCTCGAGATGCTCATCGTGCTTGCCGGTGGCATCCTTTGGTTTGGTGTGCCATTCCGCGGCAGTATTCCCCTCTTCCTAGTTGCTTCTATCTTATATGTGATGTGTACAGTGGGCATCGGGCTGCTGATCTCGACGCTCACCCGCAGCCAAGTGACGGCCGGGTTGTTAGCCATCGTGTTGACGGTCATGCCTTCGATGCTATTCAGCGGATTTATTTTCCCGATCCACACGATGCCTACGCCAATGCAAATCTATGCCAATACCTTTCCTGCACGGTATTTCATCGATATTTCACGCGCGCTTGCTCTCAAAGGTCAGGGGTTTTCCAACATTGCACCGGCTATGGGATTCATGGCAGTTTACGCAACAGCCCTGGTTCTGATTTCAGCGCTGCGCTTCAAGAAACGGATTGGATAAATTATGAGGACGCGACTACTTGCCATCATTCGCAAGGAATTCCTTCAAACCTTTCGCGATATTCCCATTGTTGCTCTTGTCATCTACAGCTTTGCAGAAATCGTCTTATGCGGCTGGGCAGTCACCATGGAAATCCGGCATATCCCGACTGCAGTGTTAGATCGTGACAATTCGCCCACCAGCCGTGCATTGTTGCAACAGTTCGAGCGTAGCAGCAATTTCCATCTGGACTTTTACCCTGCGAATGAACAGGGTGTAGAAGGCCTGCTTGATTCTGGGCAGGCGTTACTCGGGATCATTATTCCTCCGGGCTTGAGCCGGGATGTGGCAACCGGGAAGCCTGCGAGTATTCAGGTGTTAGTCGACGGTACTCAATCCAACGCAGCATTGCTCTCTGTTGGATATGTCAATGAAATTGTGCGCCGTTATTCCTCAGAAATTGAAACTACCCGCTTGAGTTCTTCGGGAAAATCAATGAGTGGATTGCCAGGTATCGTCAATAATGTCCGTGCCTGGTATCTGCCGGAACTACGCTACATCCACTACGGGATGGTTAGCATGGTCACATTGGCCGTAGTGTTACTCGGTATTCGACTCGCGTCCGCCTCAATCATACGAGAGAAAGAATCTGGAACACTTGAGCAACTGATGGTGACGCCTATTACGCCACTTGAACTCATTCTGGCGAAGGTGATCCCGATGATCGTTCTCGAAATAGGCGGCCTGCTGATCGGGGTCACACTCTCATTTTTCGTTTTTGGGGTGGCGCCACATGGCAACCCAATTGCAACATTGTTGCTGTTCATCGCCTTGTCGACGTTGGCATTCCTCGCGACAGTTGGAATTGGCATCTGGATCGCCACTTATGCCCGCAATCAGATTCAGGCCCTATTGCTTACTTTTTTCGTTCTGTTCCCGATGATGTTCCTGTCGGGGACGATCACGCCTGTTTCTGCCATGCCGATATGGCTACAGTGGCTATCGTTCTTGAGTCCGATGAGGCATTACCTCGCCTTAGCATTAGGTATTTTTATCAAAGGACTGGCGCTGAATATGGTTTGGCCGCACGCCCTTACCTTAGCCGGCTTTACCATTCTCATCTTATGGGTTGGTCTGCGCCGCTTCCGTCGCAGCTTAGAATAGCAGATCGTTTTTGACAGGAATTCAATGAATACAAAACCTTACGCATCTTCAATCCTTTTGGCCCTCAATGGAATCATCCTGATGGGCCTAGGCCTGTATTTTGTCTTTTTACGTCCAGCACTTTTGCCTGAAGATCCGCGCTTTATGGGTACAACCCTCGCGGAAATTCAAGCCTCCTTATCTGGTTTACTCGTCTGGCTACGACGTGTCTTCTGGGTGACACTTGCACCTGACGCACACCCCCTGGCACCGCCCGCCAGGGCAGGTGTGGGCGGATTTATATTGGCCACTGGGTTACTACTGTTGTATCTAGCACAAACAACATTTAGAGCACATTTGACAAGTGCACGGCTTATGGTTGCGCTTGCGGCTCTTGGCTCAATTGGCTGGATGGCAGTTGTCAACTTTATGATCGCTTCAGACTTCAAATGGCTTTTACTCACATTCAATCTCCCGTGGATCAGCGCGCTGGTTCTCTCTCTGGGAGAAAGGAGAAAATCATGAAACATAGAAACCATCTTGTGCTAATTCTTCTCGTCATCGCCGCATTGATTGGAGGAGGTTGGTGGCTGAAGGCACAGTCAACAACCGATTCAAGTACAGCTGCGATGCAGGCAACAGGCGTGATCGAAGCGCGCCAAGCCTCCCTCGGAGACGAAATCGGCGGCCAGATTATTGAAGTGCTCGTCGAAGAAGGTGATAGCGTAAAAGGAAATCAGCCACTGATTCGTTTAGATGATGCATTGCTTCAAAAACAACGCGCACGCGCCCAAGCCGAACTGGATGCCGCAAAAGCCGCATTGAAGATGCTCGAGGCCGGTGCTACAAAAGATCAACTCGATGCGGCACAAGCTCAGCTCTCCCAGGCAGATGCGAATTTGAATCTCGCGCAGGCTGTCCTTGACAATGCTTCCGCAGGCACACGTCCAGAGGATCTTGCTACATACCGCTTCGACCTTGATCAAGCGCGCGAGCAATATTATGGAATTACTGTTGCGCTCAGCAATAGTCAATGGGACGAGCTAGAATCTGCGCTCACGCGAGCCAAGGACAATCTGGCGCGCGCTACGCGTCGGCAAGATGCGATTAAGAAGGATGCGTCTATCCCTGATTATGTCATTACTTTCAGCGATGCAGCCGTCACTGACGCTCAATACGCGCTAGATGCAGTCCAAAAAGCTTATGATGCTGCCCAGGATGAATCGTTACCTTATTATCATCACATCAAATTATTACGAGCAGCCTGGCAATTGGCAGAACAGAATGAAACCCAGGCCCAAGCGCGGCTGGATGGATTACAGGCTGACTCCGATGCCCCGTCCGACGCGATCGACGATGCACAGTCAACGCTTGACGACGCTAAGAATCTGGTGGCGAGCGCCAAGTCTGCGTATGACGAATTGACCTCCGGTGCATCCGCCAAACGGCTCGGCTCTGCTTGGCATGAAGTCCAGGATGCTCAACGGCAACTGGGTTCGGTTGTGGGACTGAGTGGCAGCTCGGCGGAAGTTTTGCTCGCGCAAGTGGATGCCGCCACCGGGCAACACCATCTGGCAGCTGCCAATCTTTCAGCTCTTCGGAATGGAGCGCGGCCGGAAGAAATTCAAGCAGCGAGGGCGCGGGTTGAAGCTGCTCAAGCCCAGCTGGACGCATTCGATCTTCAACTCTCAAAACTGGTGATCACAGCACCTTGGGATGGTGTAGTACTGACCCGCAGCGCCGAGGTTGGACAAGTGGCATTGCCCGGCGCGTCCTTAATTGAGATCGGTCGCCTGGATGAGCTTGAGCTGACCGTTTACCTGCCAGAAGAGAAGTTCGGCTTAGTGGTGCCAAATCAGACGGTACAGCTCCGTGTGGATGCTTATCCAGCTAACGTCTTCAAAGGAAAGATCATCCGCATGGCGAACGAAGCTGAATTCACGCCTACCAATGTTCAAACAAAAGAGGATCGTACGCGGCTGGTTTACGCTGTGGTAATTAAATTGGACAATCCTGGCTTGGAACTCAAACCAGGCATGATCGCCGACGTGGAGTTTACAAAATGAACCTCGATACTGTACGCAAGACCTTTACGGATTGGGCACCGTTTTACAATACCACTCACGGCTGGACTTTGCCCAAGCGGCGTTCTGCCCGCTTAGCCCTTGCGCTCCAGCCGGGTGACCGTGTCCTTGACTTGGCTTGCGGCACAGGCTTGAACTTTTCCCACCTGCGTGAACTCGTTGGAGAACGCGGTCACGTCATTGGAGCAGACCTGACTCCCGCTATGCTTGACATCGCGCACAATCTAATTGCTTCCAAAGGTTGGCAAAATGTGGAAGTTCGCGAAGCAGACGCTGCCAAGCTCCCTTTTGCGGATGCTTCCTTTGATAAGGTTTTGATTTCATTCGCGTTGAACATCATTCCGGATTATGTCAAAGCCATTGAAGAAGTGCAGCGGGTACTTATCCCCGGCGGCCGATGTGTAGCCCTGGAAATGCGAGCTGGGCTCCACTCGCTGCCAGCCTGGCTCCAACCACTTCCCCACATTTGTGCAGTGGACATGAGTCACGATACCCTTCCTGAAATTCAGAAGGTCTTTCCTGACGTCAAAGTTTCTTATTCTTGGATGAAAATAATCTTTGTGGCAGTAGCTCAGAAAAGATAAATGCAATCTGATTTTCAGATCTTCCCATGCGCCATTTTGCTTATTCCAATGACCAGCAAAATGGCGCTTGTTGTTTAGATATGAAGCCAATATTATAGGTGAGAGACATCAAAACTCGGGCCACATCCAACTATATGACAAAAATTTCCCGCCGTGATTTTCTAAAACTAGGGACCTCAGCCATCGCAGGGATTTGGATTTATCCATTTCTACCGGACTTTCAAACATTTGATGACTCTCCCCAAGTGCGCGTGGCGACAAAAGCTGTTACTGTCCACAGTGGTGCAAGTGATCAGAACCGAATCACCGGGCAGCGCTTCCGAGACGAGCTAGTAAATATATATGAAGAAGTGGACGCTGGCGCTCCAGATTACAACCCAATCTGGTATCGGGTCTGGGGTGGGTATATCCATCGCGCGCGATTGCAGAAGGTCAAGGTTCTGTTCAACAAACCCTTAACATCCATTCCCGAGGGAACACGGCACGTTGCAGAGGTCACTGTGCCCTACACTCAAGCCATGCGATATACAAAGATTTACGGCTGGCAACCAAATCTACGTCTATATTACGGATCGGTCCATTGGATGACTGGCATCGATGAAGGTCCCGATGGAGAGCCATGGTATCGCATCTTCGACGAGCTGGTGGGCTTCCCATATCATGTGCCTGCCATCCACCTGCGGCCGATTCCGCTGGAAGAGTGGTCCGTCATTACACCTGACTTACCCCTGGAAGACAAACGGATTGAAGTCAATCTAACGACGCAAACTCTGATCGCCTATGAACTTGATAAAGAACTTCTAAAAACCAAAATTTCCTCCGGCATCGCCAATTCTGGTACGAATACAGGTCTTTCTACACAGACACCAACCGGTGAATTTCGGATCATATCTAAATATCCATCCAAGCATATGGGCAATGGGAATCTATTTGCCAGCCCGGAAGATTATGAACTACCTGGTGTCCCATGGACATGCTTTTTTCATGAGGCAGGCTATGCCTTCCATGGAACATACTGGCACGATAACTTTGGCACACCGATGAGCCGGGGCTGCGTCAATATGCGTATCGAGGAGGCAAAATGGCTGTTTCGCTGGGTACGTCCGCTGCATGAACAGGATCGTGTTTATTCTCCTGGTTATGGGACTTCGGTGGTAATTACTCCCTAGAAGATTCAGATCAGTTACGTTTATTATATAGTTCCAAAAGCGCTAAAGGACTTTCCCTTCTACGTTAACTTTTGTTCCACCCGGCATTTCAACGGTAACATCGCCCGGATCATACGGGACCTGGGGCAGGCTCCAGCGAAAGATCCATTTCGCGTCTTCGGGGCTGGCATTGACACAGCCACGCGAAGACGGTTCCCCATAATTGTTGTGCCAGTAGGTAGAGTGGATTGCAACGCCTGTGCCCACAAACAGACTGACCCAACCGACTGCGGGGAGGCTCCAACCTGCTGATGCGCTGCCCCCACTTAAGGGTAGCGAAATTGCCTTGCGCCAGATCGGAGATTCGCCAACCGGGGTTTCCCAGGCGTCCACGCGATTGCCCCAGGCATCATACAACGCGCCACTGGAAATACGCGCAAAATGGACCTCTTTATTGCCTTCAAAGCAGGAAAGAGTTTGCTCCGTAATTCTTACTACAATTCGTTTATCAGGCGTATCAGGATTGATTGGAGAAATTTCATCTACAGTCAGTGGACGAAATGCTTCGGCTGGTCCCCAAAAAACATCACCAGAACCATATTTTTCATTCAACCCGTACCAGACCTGCCCAGATGCGTCCGCGCGAATCTGATCTACCCAGACGACTTGACTGTAGTAAAACCGTGCTGGCAGGTTGATGGACGAGACATATTGCAGCCAGGGTGCACGCGCAGGTGGATTGTCGAGCACTAAATCCACATAGGGAACAGTCACTTCAGCCCACATTCCCTGCCCGAGACTGGTTGTAGGCAGGTTCGTTACCGGCACGTTGGGCTGGTTCCATACTGGCTGAACATACCCACCCCAGACAAAACCGTTCGGTGTTTCCATAAATCGCTGATTCACACGCCCAGGCATTGAGCCAACCACCTCATGAATCCACGGCACAAGATTGTCCTCATACAGCGCTCCAATGGGTTGGCTACTTGCATCAGGTGTGGCAAACAGCTCCATCTTACCGACAGTGATTCTTCCAAGCTTATCAGCTTGTCCCTGCGGGAAATCGGGCAGCCTCAACATTTGCAATGGACGGAGGGCCACCGCTCCTGCACTCAGGGTAGCCAGTCTGAGAAAGTCACGTCGGCTGATCATGGTTTGGAGATATGATTATGCTGTTCGCCGGAATGGAGGCAACTGAACGAATAAATTGCCTGTTTCAATCTTGGTTACAAACTCATCTAATGGACGCGGTGGGGGACCACTCACCACATTTCCCATCATATCAAAGTGACCATCATGACAGGGGCTGACATAATTTTTCTGGTCGGCGTGCCATGAAACGCGGCAGCCTAAATGCGTGCAGATATCTGAAAAGACGCGTACTTCGTTCTCATTTTTTCTTACGACATAGAGACCATAGTTGGTCGCCGTTCGTTCCCAACCATTGACCTTCGTACGTGTGAACTCAAAGCGAGTTGGAATTCCAATGGGGTAATTCTCAATAGAACCTAATGCAATTGTCGCGTCATCCTCTTTGGCCCGCATCGCGGGCGAAAGCAAATAAGCTACCGATGGAACCCCAATCAATGCCCCAATAAGTCCTGCAATGACGGCAGCTGTCGCTCTTATGAAATCACGGCGGCTTACTTCAGATCCAGACACAAGAACCTCCCTGCTCTATTTCAACTCCCATTCAAAGACACGCGAGTCCGCATCAACCTTGACAATCGTGAGAGTGAGCTTATTTGCACCTTCTAAAATCGATTTGCCATCTTTCATGGAAGGAAAAAGTAATTTACCACTGATATGATGTCCTCCCGGAATGGCGTCCCATTTCGTAGCCTGCAGTGTGAGGCCTGTGTCCGTAGCAAGTGTCGATAAGGACGCAAGATCCATACTAAGATCCACAGAATGAGTGTTCATAGCCACACTAAACTCCAGTGTATCGGCGGAAGTACCAAGATTCAAGGGCGTAACCTGGAAGACAACCATGCCCTGTTCGTCGGTACGAGCGAGGTCACTGTTAGCTTCCGCGTTCGGGAAGAGGGTTGGAATAAGCGCCGGATTATCGGTAGGAGTCGGTGCAGATGCCACGTTTGAAACTGGAGGAGATTCAAGTGTAGGCTGAATGGAGGTTGCTTGTGAAGGAGAACAAGCAGCGAGGAGGAATATTAGTAGCACAGGCAGTATAAAACGTTTCATGTAATCTCCAAAGAAGGTCGTAATTTTTGAACGCCTTCTAATTTTTTGCGTGCACGATAAAGGACAACAAGCATAACGATAATGCCGATCATATTCATGCCAAGTCCAACTAGCATAAACGGACGCTGATAGCGTGTTAGAAATGTCGCAGCAGCGCTCAGGCCCAAGATGGGTAAGACATCCGTCACATGATGGAGACAACAGGCAACCATTGCAGTAACGGATGTACCACCACTCGTGCCCATTAAAGCACCTGTTGGTGCTTTCGAGGTTGTTGGGATAAAAAGTCGGAAACGCAGAATAGAATATAGGGACGCCTGAATTCCAAAGCTTACCCAGATCGGCATCACATACCAACGATTAGGGAGAAATATACTTAACCCAGACTCCCAGCCCTGCGCCCAGGTCAGAATGCCAAAGTAAACCGCAGCGATAAGCGAAGAACCAAGCACAAAAGCACTTAGAGGAATGAGATAACGACGCACAATCAGTATCCTTTGTGCTCATCATAGTCGCTTCAATGCTGCGTGTCTTGCGCTAGATGGCTATTCAGATAGTAAGCATTTTTGCTTATGCAGACTGATGTATTGTTGGGGAACGAAATCCTACATATACATGTAAACGATAAATGTCATAAGCCATTTTGCCTATTCAAAGTCCCGCCATACTGCCCTGAGTGAGAATGGCGAATTTGCTTATGATTGCATTATCTTAAATTGACAGGTGAAGGGATGTCAACAAATATAACCATGCCCCTGGCTCGATCCCAAAACGAGCGCTGGAAAATATTCCTACATGCACTTTTATTCGTAGCCGGCTTCTCTCTTGTGTTTATCGTCGGCTGGGGTGGGTCAGTGACCTTAGTGGGACAGTTCTTCGGTGCTTATAAACGGATCATTGCACAAATCGGTGGAATCGTTGTCATTCTGTTTGGATTGACAACCTTGGAAGTCATTAGGCTTCCTTGGTTTTATGCAGACACACGGGCACAGTTCTCAGGTCGCGCTGGCACCTTTGGTGGATCTGCGTTGATGGGCATTTTCTTTGCAGCAGGCTGGAGTCCGTGCATCGGCGCGACACTCGGAGCAATTCTAACTATGGGACTGAGCCAGCAAACGGTTGGACAAGCCATGTGGCTGGCGTCTGGATATTCGCTTGGCTTGGGTATTCCCTTCCTCGCCATGGCCCTAGGCTTAGAGCGCGCCTCTGGCTGGGTCAAGCGCCTGGGTCGTTATCGACGAGCAATTCAAATCGCAAGTGGTGTTTTTATAATTGCGATCGGCGTTTTATTATTTACGAATACTATGACCCTCATCGCGATCTGGGCTTTCAAGAACGGATTCTACGTGGAGAAGTTTGCACTCTTCGCTGCAGCGCCTACGTATCTCACTGCAATTCTCGCTGGTCTACTCTCTTTCCTTTCCCCCTGTGTACTTCCACTTGTTCCAGCGTATCTTGGTTACCTGAGCGGACATACGTTCAAGAAGGTATAGGATAAATATGAAGAAACTACTTGTTCTTGCTCTTTTGCTCATTCCTCTGTTCCTAGTTGGATGCCAACCTAGATCTGTGACTGATGAAGATGTCTCTGTTGCTGGCAGCTCGTACAAAAATGTTGCCTCAACGGAACTCAAAGCGATGTTGAAGAATAAGGATTTCCTTCTTATCAACGTGCACATTCCCTTTGCTGGAAACATCGCTGGAACAGACTTATCGATTCCTTATGATCAGATTGAGCAAAACCTCTCGCAATTGCCTGCCGATAACAATGCCAAAATCGTACTTTATTGCCGCAGCGGACGCATGAGCCAAATCGCCGCAGAGAAACTTGTTTCCCTCGGCTATACTAATATCTGGAACCTCAAAGGCGGGATGATCGATTGGGAACAAGCCGGATATAACATCGAGCAGTAGAGGCAAATATGGAAATCACTCCAGAACAATCGCCTGAAACAATTTCAGCCAACAGACGAATCAGGCAAATTTCCTGGATCATTCTTGGGGTCGTGATTGTTTTCTTCATTGGCCTTGGCAGCGGCTATTTCATGTGGGGGCAGGATGAAACAGCCGAATCAAAACAGCAAAAAGAGTTGATTGCTCTTTACGAACAAGTGAATCCAAAGGAAGGCTATACATTGCCAATTTCCTATGGAGATCTGGGCCCTCGGTTAATCGAGAACGGTGTGATCAATTACGAGACATTTGCTGCCGTCCAGAAAAATGCTGGCGATCCGCTTTCCGCGGAACAGACAGAGGTTCTTATGAATGGCAGTGACAAGGAAATCACTATCGATCCAGAGAATGCCCATTTCCTGCTCAACTTCTTCTGGGCGGTTGGGTTGGCGAACAACAATTCGATCCTGACACAAGGACCGATGGTGCAATATAGCAATGGACAGGTGGAACGCTTTGCCTCGACTGGGGGATGGACTCTAGCTAGCAAACCGATTAAGGATTTGTATGCAAGCATGGATTTGATTTCCCTGACCACTGAGCAACAAAAACTTGTGGAACAAGTTGCCACAGCAGTGTATCGTCCATGCTGCAATAATCATACGCTGTTCCCTGACTGCAACCATGGGATGGCAATGCTAGGTGTGTTAGAGCTAATGGCTTCCAAGGGAGCCACAACAGATCAAATGTTTGAGGCTGCCAAGTATATTAATGCCTATTGGTTTCCACAACAGACTTTGGAAATCGCAACCTATCTTCAACTCAACAATGGCATGGATTTTGCCAATGCAGATGCCAAGTTTGTGATAGGCAAGGAATTATCATCGGCTTCTGGGGCTGCCATGGTGCATGAAGACCTTCAGAAAAAGGGTCTCCTCAAACAGGCTCCCGGTCAGGGCGGCGGTTGCGCCAATTAATAACAGCCTCACCGAACTAGGCGAAATTGCTTACTCCAGTTCGGGTAATTTTGCCCTCACTAAGGATGTCTGTTTAACGCGATAATGAGATCGAACAAAAGGAGACAAGTCAATGGCAAATACAGTTCATGACCCCGTCTGTGGAATGGATATTGATCCTGCGACCGCGGCTGGCAAATCTGAATATAAAGGGCAAACCTACTACTTTTGCTCTCTGGGATGCAAGAAGTCCTTTGATAAAGACCCAGAGAAGTATGCAGGTGTATCTGGCAGTGAACACGAGCATCACCATTAAATCCTGCTGCCTGTTCTAATCGAAAGCCTACCTGCTATATGGGTAGGCTTTTTGCTTTGTATAAAGGCATCGGCAATTTAGTAGTAGCACCTTCGTCAATAAGACTCTTTTCTCTCCAATTTGGAAGTTTGGAAAGAGGCAGTTTCGCTTTTGTCATCCTTTTGGGATCCTATTTTGGGCTGAGCTTAGGCTTCAGCCGAGCATGAGCCTGGAAGTAGCTAGGATTCAGCAAGGATCAGAGTATAGACAAGTTCGAAATTGTACTGGGGGCATGCCCACCGGTTGGGAGGTAGTAGTGCACAAATCTGGTCCTCCATAAGCCACTGCGCCCCGATCAAATTGCTTGGATTAAGTAGGCAATTTTGCTTATATTGAATCGGGCTGAAATTCGCTGTCATACGTTGTCAAACCAATATAAACTTCAAACATCTCTTGTGGAGAAGGTGAATTATGACTGTTCGTGATCCTGTATGTGGAATGAAGATCGAGCCTCAGAGCGCTTTCGCCAAGCGCGAGCACATGGGGCAGACATTTTATTTTTGCTCTCAATCCTGTGTGGATCAATTCGACAAAGACCCGCACCAGTATATGATGACATCTGCGACGACCGGCTTCAACCCTCAATCAACTCTCACGCGGATCGAACTCCCCGTGAGCGGTATGCCGCTAAAAGACCATTCGACTCACCTTGAGTCAACCCTGCGCGCCGTGGATGGTGTGGATGATGCAAAAGTCAATGTATCGACGGGCAGGCTTGAAGTCCAGTATGACGCGCAGAAGGTGAATGTGGCGCGGCTCGTCGGTGTGGTCAAATCCATTGGTTTTCACATCGGCGGGACAAAAGTCAGGATCGGAATCGAAAATTTACGTTGCGCCTCATGCGTGAAGTTTATCGAAGACGAATTGAAATCCACACAGGGCGTTTTGAATGCGACTGTCAACATCGCCACACAGGAAGCGACAGTGGATTATCTTCCACAAAACACCACGCTGACAGAATTGAACAAAGCCATTGAGGGCTGGGGCTATAAGCCGCGCCCCACAATAAGCGACGCACCTGTTGACAAACAGGAAGAAGCCCACGCGCGTGAATATCGCAAGTTGATGAATAAGTTTTGGTTTGCGGCTGCGGTCGCCTTGCCTGTGATGGCAACAGCATACTACCAAGTTGTGCCGTTCCTGAGTGATCTAAGTATGGATTCATTGCGCGTGCTTTGGGGCATCACCGCGCTTTTGACATTGCCTGTCATGCTCTGGTCAGGCAGTGACTTCTTCACCGGCGCATGGGCCTCATTCAAACATCGCTCGGCAAACATGAATACACTGATTACGTTAGGCACAGGCGCGGCGTGGTTATATTCAACATTTGCGATATTGTTTCCGTCGGTATTTCCCGAAGGAACATCAGAACCGTTTTATGATGTCGTTGCTGTAGTAATTGCGTTGGTCGTTTTGGGACAGGCGCTCGAGCTGCGCGCCAAAGGACAATCCAGTTCAGCGATCAAAAAATTGCTCGGCTTACAGGCCAAGACTGCACGCGTCATCCGCGATGGTAAAGAAATGGATTTGCCCGTTGAAGAAGTATTGGTCGGCGATGTGATTCAAGTCCGCCCTGGCGAGAAAGTGCCAGTGGATGGTGTCATCGTCGAAGGTAGTTCCGCTGTGGACGAGTCCATGCTGACCGGTGAGTCACTCCCTGCTTCCAAAAAGATGGGTGACGAAGTCATCGGCGCGACAATTAACAAGACAGGCGCCTTCAAGTTTCGCACAACCAAAGTTGGCAAAGATACGGCACTGGCACAAATCGTCAAGATGGTGCAGGATGCGCAGAATTCCAAAGCGCCAATTGCCCGACTTGCCGATACCGTATCTGGTTATTTTGTTCCCATTGTGATGATCCTGGCTGTGTGGACTTTCGTCATCTGGTTTGTGATTGGACCGCAACCTCAACTGGTTTATGCGCTCGTGACAAGTGTAACGGTGCTCATCATCGCCTGCCCATGTGCCCTTGGACTTGCCACACCAATGAGTCTGATGGTGGGTATTGGCAAAGGCGCAGAGCACGGGATCCTTATCCGTTCCGGTGAAGCCTTGCAAACTGCACGCTCGATTCAAATTGTAGTATTGGATAAGACAGGCACGATTACGAAAGGCAAGCCCGAATTAACTGATGTGGTGCTTAGCGACCAGCCAATAGTAAACAATGATCAGTTATTGAAGTTGGCGGCTTCGGTTGAAAAGGTAAGTGAACATCCATTAGCGCAGTCCATCGTCGAAAGCGCCCAGGCGCGTAAGTTAGAACTTTCGGAAGTAAAGGATTTCGATGCCATTCCAGGTCATGGCGTCTCGGCGAAGATTGAACGTCGAAGTATTTTGATCGGCAATCTCAAATTGATGAACCGCGAGGACATCATGCTTGGCTCACTCGAAGAAAAATCGAAATCACTTGCGGACGATGGCAAGACCCCGATGTATATCGCAATTGATAATAAAGCCGCGGGCCTGGTCGCAGTGGCGGATACAGTCAAAGAAGACTCTGCCGAAGCCATCAACGCCTTACAGGTCTTGGGCATCGAAGTCGTGATGATCACTGGTGATAATCGCCGTACCGCCCAAGCGATTGCTCGTAAGGTTGGGATCAGGCGCGTACTGGCAGAAGTCCTGCCTGAGGATAAGGCAAACAATGTTCATCAGTTGCAGGCAGAAGGCAAGAAAGTTGCGATGGTCGGCGATGGTATCAACGATGCGCCCGCGCTGGCACAAGCTGATGTGGGTCTCGCCATCGGCACAGGAACAGATGTAGCCATTGAAGCATCAGACATCACGCTGATCAAAGGCAGTCTCAAAGGTGTGGTGACAGCGATTGAAGTCAGCCGTGCGACGATGAAGAATATCTATCAGAATCTGGTCGGCGCGTTTTTCTATAACGCACTCGGCATCCCTGTTGCAATGGGCGTACTCTTCCCCTTCTTTGGACTTCTACTCAGTCCATTGATTGCAGGGGCGGCGATGGCATTTTCATCTGTAACCGTCGTTGGTAATGCCAATCGTCTGCGCGGATTCAGACCTAGATTCAGTGCTAAATAATTGATAAAAAGGAACATAACATGTCTGATCTACAAATCTTTGTAATCCTTTCAGGAATTGTACTGACCGTTCTCATTGCTTGGTATTTCTGGTTCGCGCCGAAAGCACAAACTCGTGCAGCAGTCAGCGAATCAGGAGCGCAGGAAGTAGCCGTGACCGTGAAGGGTGGATACACGCCAGATGTGATTGTCGTGCAGCGAGGCCGTCCCGTTCGGTTCACATTTACCCGGCAGGAAAGCGCCGCATGTTCGGAGCGCGTCTTATTCCCGGATTTCAACAAGAACGCGGCGCTGCCCGAAGGTGAACAGGTAACCCTCGAGTTTACTCCTGATAAACCAGGTGAATACGGTTTTCAGTGCCAGATGGGTATGCTACGCGGAAAATTAATCGTCGAATAAGATTGCAATCGATCGCGTAAAAGGAAAAATGACATTCGTTATAGGTCATTTAGCCTATATGCAATACCGCCATTTCACGCTGTTTAGGAGGTACTACAAGTTTTATCATTCAGCACGTAAGGATAACGATAATGCCAAATCAGGTCATGTTTCGTTCGATAGCGCGGCATTTGTCACTAGTTTGATAACTGTCCCGTTGCTACCATGAAAAGCACCTGATATGGAGAGCCGAATGATGATTTCCCGCAAAATAATATTTCTTCGGTTGAGTGGTCTGATAGCCTTAACGAGTCTGTCCGCCTGCTCAGCACAATCCCAGGCAAGCGATGTTCATCTAAATATGACTTCCATCGATCAAATGCCCGCTGAAGTGCAATCTGCGCCCGTGACCGTTCAGGAGGCCTATCAGTTCTCTTCTGCCAATCCTGATGTGATCAAGAACATTCCTTGTTACTGCGGATGCGGAAATATTGGTCACACATCAAATTACTCGTGCTACGTTTCCCAGGTCGATGACAAAGGTAAATTCACTTTCGACAATCATGCCCTCGGTTGTTCCATCTGTGTAGATATCACACAAGATGTGATGAGACTGTTAAAGGATGGGAAAAGTCCGCAAGAAGCCAGAGCCTACATCGACACAACCTACTCCAAGTATGGTCCATCCAATATTCCCTAAGAATGCGTTCTCATTTGCTTCTTCTCTTCTTTGTAATGGCTGGGCTGGCGGTGGCTTTTGCTCCACTGCCAGTTCCATCCATTACGCCTCAAGAGCGTGCCTTTCAGATTGATGCGCGGCAATTTGCCTGCTCTCCCTCTGAGCCGAATGTTAACGCTGGCGACAAAGTGATCATTCAACTTGTCAGCAAGCGCTCGCCAATGGGAAACAAGTTTACGCCCAAAACTGTGCGGCTTGTCACGGCGAGACTGGCGCAGGGGACGGCATCTTTGCAGATGATTTGAAAACTGCCGGCGATGCATCGCTTCAGACCATGGATGGCTCGATAGATATGTCCAGGCAAACACCTGCCGATTTCACTGAACCAAAACGAATGTTGGGCGCAAGCCCCGCGCTGTTACAGGGCCAGATCCCGCGCGGTGGCATGGGAACAGGTATGCCAATGTGGGGATCTATCTTTTGGGGAAGACCAAATCTGGGACCGAATTGCATATTTATATTCGTTCCAGTTTGAATATCAACAGTAAGGAGGCCCGATGGCTAAAAAGAATCTAAAGTATAGAAAGCAAAAGCAAAGAAAGAATTTCCCGTGGCTGTTCTTGGCATTCGGCGGTGGGCTGTTACTTCTTGCAACCATCCTCTTTGCTAACCGAGGCGGTACTGGTGGTACACCTGCTCTTGTCGTGGACCAAGACAAAATCGACTATGGTTATGTGAAATTTGGGGAGAACCGCCAATTCGCCATTAAGGTCAGCAACACCGGTGATGGAACATTGAGGTTTAAGGAACAGCCATACATCGAAGTATTGGAGGGCTGCTGACCTCCCGAGCTGACCATCGGTTCGATGGCACTCAAACCTGGCGAAAGTACCACGATTGAATCCAGTGTCTTTATGATGCATGAAGGCATGGATGGACCACACGATTATGCAGTCCATTTCAAGACCAACGATCCAGAGAATTCCGATCTGGTAGTACATGTAGTCTCAGATTGGGGACCATAGAGGACAAAACAATTTTCAAAACAGCGGCGAATAAACTTTGCCGCTGTTTTCATTTTGCGCTATCTCTAAAAAGATCTCAGAGAGCTTTCTAACGACCTGACAGTTTGTTTCAAAAGTAATCCGGTGGTCGAGTAGGCCGTGCGCAGCTCGGGAACTCCCTGCGTTACATGAAAACCTATCCATTTGACTAGTAAAAGACTCCCCCATCGGCAGGGGAGCTTTAATTTTATGACGGTTATGATTTATTGGAGTAGGAAACTTAACCTTGCATGTTTCCCGGCTCATTGTTATATCCTATTCGCCTAAGCGTTTGTGCCCAGGATCAACCAACTGGACTTGTTAAATCAGTCCATTCGTATTAGATCATTATGTAATATTCACAGGCCTGGAGTTGAAAATGAATGAGTATGCCATCAGGACAGAACAGCTAAGTTGTCATTTTGGTGCCATTCGAGCCGTTGATAATCTTTCGCTGGAGATTCCAAAGGGAATTGTTTTTGGGTTTCTGGGTCCGAATGGGTCAGGTAAGACAACTACGATCCGTCTGCTCCTCGGTTTGCTGAAACCTAACCAGGGCAGAGCCTGCGTTCTGGGCTTCGACACGCAGACGCAGTCAGAGCAGATACGGAATTCATCTGGGGCACTGCTTGAGCATAGCGGGCTCTACGAACGCTTGAGTGCCCACGATAACCTCGAATTCTATGGGCGAATCTATCGCATGGATCGCTCCAAGCTCGAGGTCCGAATCAAGGAATTGTTGACACACTTCAACCTTTGGGAGCGTCGCCACGAACGTGTCGGAAACTGGAGCCGAGGGATGAAACAGAAAGTTGCGATCGCCCGTACGCTGCTTCATCGGCCCTCGCTTATCTTCCTGGACGAGCCCACAGCCGGGCTTGACCCGATTGCTGCCGCTTCCCTCCGCGATGATATTGCGGCTCTTGTCGAAAATGATGACGTAACTGTGTTCCTAAACACCCACAATCTACCGGAAGCGGAAAAGTTGTGCGCACAGGTTGGGGTCATTCGGAATGGCAGACTATTGTCAGTGGGTAGCCTTGACCAACTTAGAAGGGGAGAAGATTCATCTCACCTTGTGATCACTGGGAGTGGATTTACACAAGAAATCTTAGATCAGCTCAGAACCCAGCCAATCGTGAAGGCAGTTATCCAGCAAAATAGCCACTTGGAAATCATCCTAGGGGATACGGCCAACACATCCAGCCTGCTTGGTTTCCTGATTAATGCGGGCGTCCAAGTAGAGGAAGTGCATAAGAATAAAGCCAGTCTCGAAGATGTATTTCTGAAAATGATGGAGGAGGAATCAAATGGCGCATGACATTTTCACCGTGATATGGAAAGAATGGAAGGAATTGCTGCAGTTTCAAGGTAGCTCACGTTCCGGTCTGACCGGACTACTGATCATGATCGCCATTTTTGGAATCATCATGCCGCTCCAGTGGGGAACCATGTGGGTGGAATCAGCTGCATCCTTAACCCTTTGGCTGATCATACCTATGATGTTAGCAGCAACAATCGTGGCCGACACATTTGCGGGTGAACGGGAACGACACACCCTCGAGACTCTCCTGGCGAGCCGTCTATCGGACCGCGCCATCCTTCTTGGCAAAATCAGTGCGGCTGTCATTTTTGAATGGGTAATTACTCAGTTAGTCTTTCTTGTGGCGCTCATCCCCACAAATATTCTTCATGGTCGCGGTGGACTGATTCTGTATACACCTACGATTGCATTCAGCGGAATGTTATTGAGTTTGCTTATTGCAAGTCTGGTGAGCATCATCGGTGTGATGGTTTCGTTGCGCGCCATCACGGTTAAACAAGCCCAACAAAAGCTCGGGATATCTGTCTTCGTCATCGCCTACGTGGTACCGATGATGGGTGTATATGGTCTCAGATACGTTCCAAACGAAATTCGACAAAAGGTGATGCAACCACTTCTGAATGGTGATGTGGCATTGCCAGTACTGATCATTTCAGCAGTTTTGATCGTACTGGTTTTGCTGCTCTATCTAGTAACAAAATCTCGTTTTCAGCGGACGCGGTTGATATTTAACGATTAATAGTTCATCGGCGTCCAAATTTTTTGGGCAGGACCGATTGTTGTCCTGATTTGGACGCCAAGAAAGACTGAGTAAGCAGCTAGCTTGAGAAGGAAACAATGAAGACATTGAATCCGCTTTACGTTTTCATGGATGCTCGCCGTGTCACACGCGGCACACCGGAAATGATCGTAGCCCGCCAACTACACCGTCTGAATGATCTGGTGACATTTGCCCGCCAGCACTCGCGCTTCTATGCCGAAAAATATCGCAGGTTGCCCGATGTCATCACCAATGTATGCCAGTTTCCCCTGTGACCAAAATCGACCTCATGGAACACTTTGACGATGTAGTTACCGATCCATCTATTCGCAAAGCAGACGTAAGCAGCCATATTGCAGACTTACGCAATATCGGCAAGCCATTCATGGCCAAATATACGGTGTGGACGACATCGGGAACGACAGGCACACCAGGCATTTTCCTCGAGGATAAAAACTGGGACGCGGTGATCACAGCAGTCAATGTATTACGGATGGGCGGTGAATGGTACACGATGGATGTGATCCGCGGAATGATGCAGGCAGGAGGCAACAGTGCTTCGGTCTTTGCAGGCAATGGTCACTTTCTTGGCGTGACTATGTTGGAACGGCAGCGCAACTCCAATCATGCACGCCGAAAACACATCCGTCTCATCCCGGTGACCTTGCCAATTCAAGAGATTGTGAAACAGTTGAATGATCTTCAGCCTGCTATGTTGGCAGGTTATGCTAGCGCGCTCGGTCGCAAACTAGGACACATGCTACGAACGCGGATTGGATCATTTTTGAGCCTGTCGATGAAGAACACAAAGCCATTCTGGCTGGACAACTCTCTGATCGTCTGCTTATCACTAATCTGGCAAATCGTGTCATGCCGATCATCCGTTACGTATTGGGAGATCGCGCTAGTCTCTCAAACGAAATATGCGCCTGCGGAATTACTTTGCCCGTCGTTAATGTCGAAGGTCGTACGGATGAAATCCTGCGCTTCAAGACCTGTGACGGACAATCGATTCTTATCCTGCCGCTGGCATTATGGTCTGTACTTAAAGAAACTCCTGACGTTTTGAAGTTTCAGGCGATCCAAACTAAATCGGATGAATTGAAGATTCGCCTGGAGTCAAAATGTTCCGAAGAATTCAACGACGTTTGGAAGCGCGTCTACCTCAATGCAGGAGATTATTTGGCCCAGCAAGGCTTAGAAAACGTGCGCATCATTCAAGCCGCTGAGCCACCTATCCGCGATCCTAAGAGCGGCAAATTCCGGGATGTGTGCGTAGAGAATGTTAATTCATAAACTTACCATCTTCATTGTCATCTTGTTTTTGAGCGCTTGTACAACGCTGGAGCCGACTCGAACAGGGAGTGACATTAGCACGAATGCTCCCAAAGAAATCAATTGGAAAGAGAGTAAACAAATGATTGAAAAAAAGACTTTTAAGCCAAGGCCATCGACAGGCTGGATCTGGGTCAGCCTCATCGGACTCGTGCTTCTGACAACCGGTTTGGGCCTGATGATCAAATATGGTCTATCCAGTCCATTCCTGATAACGATCCTGCTAACAGTCCTGATCGGAAGCGCTTTTTTACTCCTGGCGAGCTTTTTCCCGACCATGCGCTATGAAATCGAGGGATCTCGCCTCATCTTACGATATGGTCCACTCCTGCGATACACCATTGAGCTTGGACAGATCAAGAGCATTCGCAGCCGCGATCTGGAGATTAGCTTTGTATCCAGCTTTCGATTTCCGGGATTGGCAATTTTCGCTGTGCCTTATCCTGAGGTCGGGACAATCAAGATGTGCGCCACAGCTGCGAGCCATGGCATTCTATTGATTGAAACGGCTTCAGATAAATATGGCCTAACACCTGCCGATGAACAACAGTTTGTAGCAGAACTCCGGAGCCGGATGAGACAATAACATGCCTGGCATATATGTGATGGCAGGCTTGACGGTTATTGTAACGGGCTTGCTTTGCATTACGACTCTTAATCAATGGACGCGGACAAGTCATCGCTCAGCCTGGTTAATCCTTGCTGGCCTGCCTCTCAGCCTGATCGTTAATCGATTCATAAAAACCCCGATCATTACCTCCATCGCTGCCTGGACCGGTGTCCCACTTCAATTACGGCCTGATGTGCCACTTTGGTTCATTGGTCTGATATGGCTAAATGCCCCCATTTTTGAAGAGGCGATCAAAATACTTCCAGTTATCTTGCCAAAGCGGCGCAGATTTCTCCGCGAGGCTTCTCAAGCAATGCTAGCAGGGCTTGCACTGGGAATGGGTTTTGGTCTGGGCGAAGCAGCCTATCTAGCCTATGGGATTGCACAAAACTCCGCATATAACCAATTGCCCTGGTATATGTTCACCGGTTTTGCATCGGAGCGCTTGATCGTAACTTTTGCACACGGGCTGATGACATCAATGGCTGTTATGGGATCGTATTACGGCAAGAGAAATGCCCTGCTCGGATATATGACAGCAGTTGGATTACATGCCATGATCAATTTAGGACCGATCCTTCTCGCGCTCAAACTGATCCCTTCAACTTTTGCCAGCATCGAAAGCTATCTCGCCATTCTGCTTGCTTTTATGATTTTTCAGAATAGCAGACGAAAGGTTGCAGCGATTAGTGGAGTTGCTCAGAAAGAAGTCATCTACTTTGAACGGTGACCGTGTGGCAATACTGCCTGTACTTGTCGATATGCCCAGGAAGAATAATTTTTTGCTTTTGTTCCTGTTCATTGTGACTGTTTTCAGTCTGTTCTCCGCATTGATACCAGTACTGGATATTGATGCCGATGGATATTCGGATTCTCCAGTAACTGAGGGATTCTGGTTGATATCTATTGTTTCTGTTTCTATTGCACGTCTGCACCTTTCGACCAGATTCGCGCCAAGCCACATCGCCTCACCTTGGCTTCTATCTTTCTTGCTCATCCTCCCGCCTATCAGAACTTTATAGATATTCCGTTGTTTCAGCAGCGTTTCTGCCTGATTCTACATGCTCAAGCATGGCCTTTCCAGGTGGAATAAGTGCGCGAAGACAAAACGTTCACTGTGATACAAAGGGAATTTTCGATGAGCAACAAACTTTCTCAACAACTGGATACGGTTTGGAAGTACACAAAATTTATTTTCAAAAACATCAAGGCATTTCGAGCCTCGCGCCGGTTATATGAGGTCCGCGCAAATCTGTCACTGGCGAATAGAGAAATCGGTCGGATGACTTACCATGATCCTCTCTACTCACCGCGAGTTAAAGAATTCAATCAAGTAATGGTCGAACTTGTCAGAGGCAAATGGCTCGCAGCTTGCGCGATGGAAGCTAAAGATAAAAATGAAGCGAAAGAATTTTGGGAACGGGCTTTTACGAGGATTCGCGTGAGCAAAGGATACAGCCAGCGTCTTTTGGAAGTGCTCCAAGCTAAATCACAAGAACCACTTAATCTTCCTGAAACGGCACTATGTTCCAATGGCACGGAAATACTTTTTGCTGAAGGCGCCCCGCTGGTACCTGAGATCAATCCCGTTGTCATCCTGCAAGGATCCGATTTTGAGATGGGATATCAGTATGCTCAGCAACTGGTGCAAATCTATGGAAAATGGATTTTGGAGCGCAAATCGGGTAAACAATTCACACACGATGAAATGGAATGCCTTCATAAGTGGGAGGCACAGCTCGAAATTTATGCACCTGAAATCTTACGCATGTGTGAGGGATGGTCGGCAGGTGCAAAAGATTTAGGGATTCCAATGAGCTATGAGGGCGTTGTCGATATCTGGACGGGTCACCGACCTCCGGCGCAAACCTACTTGGGGCTGGGAGATGGTGAGCCATTCATGGCACCACCCTATTGTTCGGGGGCTGCTGCCTGGGGAAAAGCCACTACCGATGGAAAGTTGGTGACCGTTTCCACAGGTGATCATGACTGCCACCACATGGCGACTATTATCGCTTTCCCTGATACTGGGAATAATTTTATGCTCACGCCCTTTGGCGCGACCGGAGATGTGCCCAAACTGGGTGGTATTTATATGTTTGGCCATCCGGGGATGAACAATCAGGGTTTGGCATATGTTGAACACGGCGGCATGCCCAAGATGGTCGAGCCGAAAAAGGATTGGGGATACGGTATTCGCATGGGGGCAGCAGTTTTCCATATTCTACGTTTTGCAAACAGCGCCCGCCAGGCACAACAGATGGAAATGGCCATGCCCGTTGGCGATGTTGGCAGTGGTGGATTTGGATCTCTTGGCGGCTTCTGGGCAGACAGCGAATATGGCTATATTATCGACAGCCGCAAAGACCCGATTATCATCCGTGAAGCAGGTGATTGCGGCGAAACCGATTTCTTATATGCAGCCAACCATCCGCTTCACCGAGAATCGGGCCAGGCGCCATGGATGCAGGCCGATCGGGAAGCCTGGCACTATAACCCACATGGCGGCTGGTATGCCAATTATCGTCCGATCAAGAAAATCGGGATTGATGAGGAGGTGATCATTCAATCGCTTGGGAACGGTTTCATCGGCTCGCGTGATCGCAGTTT